>NZ_PSVZ01000027.1:0-37882 GCF_002932315.1 Rathayibacter sp. AY1C9 | reverse complement strand
GACGGGCGGGGCTAGGGTCGAGCCGTGAGCAGGATGGGTGACGTCGCGGCAGGCGGCGGGATGCGCGGAGGGGCGCGCGGCGGGAGGATCTCGAGCAGCGATCCGGACAGCCAGCGGGAGATCAACGCGGCGGCTCCGAAGGTCGACGACCTGCTCCGGCGCATCGCGGGACTCTTCCGCGACCACCGCCCCAAGCTCACGCTCACCGTGATCCTCGTGCTCGTCGGCGCCGCCCTCACGGTGGTGCCCCCGCTCCTCACCCAGCTGGCCTTCGACCGCGGGCTCTTCCCGCCCGGCGGACGCCCGAACCTCCCGGTGCTGCTCGAGCTGGTCGGCGTCATGGTGCTGGTCTGGGCGTTCTCGGCGATCCTCGGCGTCTGGCAGACCTACCTCACCGCGACCGTCGGCAACACGGTCATGGGGGAGCTGCGCATCCGCCTCTTCCGCCACCTGCAGGCGATGGAGCTCGGCTTCTTCACCCGCACCCGCACCGGCGTCATCCAGTCGCGCCTCGCCAACGACGTGGGCGGCGTGGCCAACGTGCTCACGAACACCGTCTCGAGCGTCCTCGGCAACACCGTCACCGTGATCGCGGCCGTCGTCGCGATGCTCCTGCTCTCGTGGCAGATGACGATCGTCGCCCTCGTCCTCACTCCGGTGCTCGTCGTGGCCCAGCGCCGCGTCGGCCAGGTGAGGGCGCGCATCGCGACGAAGACGCAGGAGTCGCTGTCCGAGATGACCGCGATCACCCAGGAGACCCTGAGCGTCTCGGGCATCCTCCTGGCCAAGAGCTTCGGCCGCCAGGAGTCGGAGGTGACGCGCTACGCCGACGAGAACGGCCGCCAGATCGAGCTCCAGGTGCGGCAGCAGATGTCCGGCCAGTGGTTCTTCGCGATGGTGCAGATCTTCCTCTCCGTCATCCCCGTGATCGTGTACCTCGTGGCCGCCTGGCTGATCCTCGGCGGCACCACCGTCACCGCCGGGACCGTCGTGGCCTTCACCACCGTGCAGGCGCGCCTGATGTGGCCGCTCCTGGGCCTGATGCGCGTCGCGCTCGACCTGCAGACGGCCGGAGCGCTGTTCGCCCGCATCTTCGAGTACCTGGACCTGCGCCCGGCGATCACGGACAGGGCAGATGCACGCGAGGTCTCGGGCGAGCTCGGCCGGGTCGAGCTCGACGACGTCGTGTTCCGCTACCCCGACCAGGCGGAGGACGCGCGCCCGACGCTCGACCACGTCTCGGTCGCGATCGAGCCGGGCCAGTTCGTCGCCTTCGTCGGTCCCTCCGGCGCGGGCAAGACCACCATCTCGTACCTCGTCCCGCGCCTCTACGACGTGGCCGGGGGAGCGGTGCGCTTCGCCGGTACCGACGTGCGCGAGCTGCGGCAGGAGTCGCTCGTCTCGCACATCGGCATCGTCAGCCAGGAGACCTACCTCTTCCACGCGACGATCGGCGACAACCTCCGCTACGCCCGCCCCGACGCGACGCAGGAGGAGCTGGAGGCGGCCGCCCGCGCCGCGAACATCCACGCGACGATCACGTCGTTCCCCGACGGCTACGACACGCTGGTCGGCGAGCGCGGCTACCGGCTCTCCGGAGGCGAGAAGCAGCGGCTCGCGATCGCCCGCGTCCTGCTGAAGGACCCGGCGGTCCTCATCCTCGACGAGGCGACCAGCGCCCTCGACACCGTCTCGGAGCGGATCGTCCAGACCGCGCTCGACGACGCCGCCCGCGGCCGCACCACCATCGCGATCGCCCACCGGCTCTCGACCATCGTGTCGGCCGACGTCATCCACGTCGTCGAGGGCGGCCGGATCGTCGAATCGGGCACCCACCGCGAATTGCTCGGCCTCGGCGGCCTCTACGCCTCGCTCTACGCACAGCAGACGGAGTCGGCCCTCCAGGGCTGAGCCGCGGATCGGCGGCCGGACTCCGCGGGGCTACTCGCAGCCGACGCCGTCTGAGTCGCCGGGCCCCGTGCACGACGTCGGCGGAGAGCACGTGCCCCTCCCGGTGGGGGAGGCGCACCAGTCTCAGCCGCTGTCGTGCGCGCCGGAGGCGGTCACTCCGCCGGGCGGTCCTCGAGCATCTGCTCCATCAGCGAGATCTCGGCCTCCTGGGCCTTCACGACGGAGGAGGCGAAGTCGGTGGCGACCGTCACGCGGCTCCGGGCGAGCAGCGCCTCGGCCATGTCGATCGCGCCGCGGTGGTGGGCGATCATCAGCTCGAGGAACATCCGGTCGAAGTCGCGGCCCGACGCGCTGCTGAGGGCGGTGATCTGGTCCGGTGTCGCGAGACCGGGCATGCTCGCCGGCACGACTCCGTCCTCGGTCCCCATCCCCATCGACGAGTGCTCGTCGGCGGCTCCGGCCAGGGTCGGCCGGCCCATCCAGGTCATCGAGGGCTCCGGAGCAGCCTGCGGCAGGCCCCACGAGTTCAGCCAGCCGAAGAGCTGCCCGGCCTGCTGCTGCTGGGTGAGCAGGATGTCCTTCGAGACAGTGAGGACCTCGTCGTCGGCGCTGCGCTCGCGGGCGATCATCGCCAGCTCGGCGCCCTGCAGGTGGTGCACCTGCATGTCGCGCGCGAAGCCCGCTTCGGCGCTCGCGCTCGAGGGCGTCGCGGCGGAGGCGAACGGGGCGAGCGCGCCGAAGAGGTAGCCGCCGGCCGCCCCGAGGAGGAGCGCGACCACGGCGACCGCGGCGACGAGGATCCGGCCCCTACTGCTTGCCGGGCGCATCGATCCCTCCGGTGCAGGGGGCGCCGGGCTCCGGAGCGCTCGAGGACTGCCAGAAGCGCTCGACGAAGGCGTCGATGCGGGGATCCTCGGGCGAGTCGATCGCGACCTGGGCGTCCCAGGCGCTCAGCACGATGGGCGACTCGAGGCCCTCGTAGGGCGAGACGACGGAGTAGGTGTCGGGCATCGCGGCGATCAGCGCGTCGACCTCGCTCTGCGGGAGCTCGGGGTCGTAGGTGGCCCAGACGGCGCCGTGCTCGAGGTCGTGCACCGCGTTCTCGTTCGGGACGGGCTCGTCGTAGACGCCGCAGTTCATCCACACGGCGTTGTGCGGTCCGCCCGCCGGCGGGGTCTGCGGGTAGTCGACGGCGCCGGCGACGTGGGTGGCGTCGTTGTCGAAGGTCTGCAGGCCGTCGATCTCGCGCGCCTCGACGATCTGCTGGTTCCCGAAGACGGTGACCGCGACGATGCCGCCGACGGCGAGGACGGCCAGGGCCGACAGCGACCAGATCCAGATGCGGGAGCCGCGCTTGCGGCGGTCCTGCTCGCGCTTGTAGGCCTCGAGCTTCTCCTGTCGGGCGCGGTTCTTGGCGGACATCGTGTCTTTGGGCACGGCGGCGTCTCTCGTTCTGAGGGCGGAAGGCGCCTGGGGCGGGCGCAGGCGCCTGAGAGGCGCTCTCAGAGGATAACGAGCGAGGCTTCGGATCGGATCAATGCGCGGTCAGGGGGATCTCGATGCGCCCGAGGAGCGGGCCGCTCGATCAGCGGGATGCCCAACGGGCCCGCTCGATCCGCAGGATGCGCCGCCGCTCCGCTCAGGGGGCGAAGGTGAGCCAGAGCAGCAGGCCGTTCAGGACGATGAGGAAGACGGCGGCCAGGGCGGCGGCGAGGGTGGTGAACCAGCGGTTCGTCTGGTCGCCCATCAGGCGGCGGTCGCGGGTCAGGATCACGAGCGGCACGAGCGCGAAGGGGATGCCGAACGACAGGACCACCTGGCTGAGCACCAGCGCGCGCGTCGGGTCGAAGCCGATCGCGAGCACCAGGAGCGCCGGGATCAGCGTGACCAGACGACGGGCGACGAGCGGCACCCGCACCTGGAGCAGACCGTGCATGATCTCGGCTCCCGCGTACGCGCCGACCGAGGTCGAGGCGAGGCCGGAGGCGAGCAGGCCGACGGCGAACAGGGTCGCGACCACCGGTCCGAGCGCCGCCCCGATGGCCGCGTGGGCGCCCTCGAGGCTGTCGGTCCCGGCGACTCCCGCGAGGGAGTGCGCGGCGAGGAGCAGGATCGCGAGGTTCACGGTGCCGGCGATGGCGAGCGCGATCGTCACGTCGATCCGGGTGGCGACCAGGATCCTCCGGCGCGCGCCGACGCCCTCGACGTGGCCGAAGCGGTCGCGGGCGAGCGCGGAGTGGGCGTAGATCGCGTGGGGCATGACGGTCGCGCCGAGGATCGAGGCGGCGAGCAGCACCGACTCCGAGCCCTCGAAGCGCGGCACGAGACCGGCGACGGTCGCGCCCGCGTCCGGCGGATCGACGACCACGCCGACCGTGAAGCCGACGGCGATCAGCACCATCAGCGCCGTGATCACCCGCTCGAACGGCTGCGCCCCGCCCCGCGTCTGCACGAGCAGCAGCACCAGCGAGACCGCGCCGGTGACCACGCCGCCGGCCAGCAGCGGCAGTCCGAAGAGCAGGTTCAGCGCGATCGCGCCGCCGATCACCTCGGCCAGGTCGGTCGCCATCGCGACCGTCTCGGCCTGCAGCCAGTAGGCCCGGCGGCCCCAGCGGCCGCGCAGGCGGTCGCCGAGCAGCTCGGGGAGGCTGCGGCCGGTCATCAGGCCGAGCTTCGCCGAGAGGTACTGGATGAGCCAGGCCATCAGGTTGCCGAGCACCACCACCCAGACCAGGAGGTAGCCGAACCGGGCGCCGGCCGTCATGTTGCTGGCGACGTTGCCCGGGTCGAGGTAGGCGACTCCGGCGACCAGCGCCGGGCCGAGCAGGCGGAGGAGGTGGATGTCGGCCGGACGCCGCGGCGGTGCGGCGATCGGTGAGGTCATTCGGGGTCCGTTCCGGGTCGACCGCGGCGCTCGCGGACCCCCACGATAGGGCACCGGCGCGACCGGCGGCACTCCCCTCCCGAGACCGCTCCCTGTGCCTCCGCCCACCCCCGTCACACGCCCGCAGCCGGTTGCTACGCTGGCGGGATGAGCCTGGATCGCGCCCTTCCCGCACGCCCTGAGACCGGGATGGCCTACGCCGATTCGGTGCTCGACCTCATCGGCGACACCCCGCTGGTGAAGCTGGGTCCGGTCGCGGCGGGCGTGCAGGCGACCGTGCTGGTCAAGGTCGAGTACCTGAACCCCGGCGGCTCGTCGAAGGACCGCATCGCGACCCGCATCATCGACGCCGCCGAGCGCGACGGGCTGCTGAAGCCCGGCGGCACCATCGTGGAGCCGACCAGCGGCAACACCGGCATCGGCCTCGCCCTCGTCGCGCAGCAGCGCGGCTACCGCTGCGTGTTCGTGCTGCCGGACAAGGTGGGGGAGGACAAGCGCAACGTCCTCACCGCCTACGGGGCCGAGATCGTCGTGACGCCGACGGCCGTCGCTCCGGAGGACCCCGCCTCCTACTACTCCGTCTCGGACCGCCTCGCCCGCGAGATCCCCGGCGCCTTCAAGCCCAACCAGTACGCGAACCTCAACGGACCGCTCAGCCACTACGAGACCACGGGCCCCGAGATCTGGCGCGACACCGCCGGCCGGCTCACCCACTTCGTCGCGGGAGTCGGCACGGGCGGCACCATCAGCGGCGCCGGCCGCTACCTCAAGGAGGTGTCGGAGGGCCGCGTGCAGATCATCGGCGCCGACCCCGAGGGCTCCGTCTACTCGGGCGGCGGCGGTCGCCCGTACCTGACCGAGGGCGTCGGCGAGGACTTCTGGCCGAGCGCGTACGACCCGAGCGTGGTCGACCGGATCATCGCCTCCAGCGACGCCGAGTCGTTCGCGATGACCCGCCGCCTCGCCCGCGAGGAGGGGCTGCTCGTCGGCGGATCGAGCGGGCTCGCCGTCTCCGTCGCGCTCAAGGCAGCCGCCGGTCTCGGGCCGGACGACGTGGTCGTCGTGCTCCTGCCGGACGGCGGGCGCGGCTACCTCGGCAAGATCTTCAACGACCGCTGGATGCGCTCCTACGGCTTCCTCGAGATGCGCGACGAGGGCACCGTCCGCGACGTGCTCCGCGCGAGGGCGGCGAGCGGGCAGGCCGACCTCCCGGCGCTCGTGCACGCGCACCCGACCGACACGATCCGCGACGCGATCGGCATCATGACCGAGTACGGCGTCTCGCAGCTGCCGGTGCTGACCGCCGAGCCGCCGGTCGTGATGGGCGAGGTCGTCGGAGCCGTCGACGAGCGCGAGCTGCTCGACCGCGTCTTCGCCGGATCCGCCTCGATGAACGACCCGCTCGGCGACTGCGTGGGCGATGCGCTCGCGCTGATCGGGCTCGGCGAGAGCATCACCGCCGCCCGCGCCGCGCTCACCGAGCACAGCGCCCTCCTCGTCACCGACGAGGGCAAGCCCGTCGCGGTGATCACCCGACAGGACCTCCTCACCTACGCCACGGCCTGACGGCCGCCGCCTCCGCACCTCCGACCCAGGGAGCCCGCACCATGCCCAAGAAGCAGCACTTCGACACCCGCGCCATCCACGCCGGCCAGGAGTTCGATCCGACCACCGGGGCGGTCGTGCCGCCCGTCTACATGACCTCCACGTTCGTCCAGGACGGCATCGGCGGTCTCCGGGGCGGCTACGAGTACGCCCGCTCGGCGAACCCGACGCGCGACTCGCTCCAGGAGCTCATCGCCTCGCTCGAGGGTGCGGACGTCGCCTACTCCTTCTCCTCCGGCCTCGCGGCCGAGGACACCCTGCTGCGCGCCGCCCTCGCGCCCGGCGACCACGTCGTCCTGGGCAACGACGCGTACGGCGGCAGCCACCGCCTGATCGACCGGGTGCACAGCGCCTGGGGCGTGCGCAACACGGCCGTCGACATGTCGAACCTCCGCGAGGTGCAGCGGGCGATCGTCCCCGGTGAGACGAAGATGCTCTGGGTCGAGACCCCGTCGAACCCGCTGATGACCATCAGCGACATCGCCGAGCTCGCCGACCTGGCCCACGCGCACGACCTGATCGTCGTCGTCGACAACACGTTCGCCTCCTCCGCCCTGCAGCAGCCGCTGGCCCTCGGTGCCGACGTGGTCGTGCACTCGACCACGAAGTACCTCGGTGGCCACTCGGACGTCGTCGGCGGCGCGCTCGCCCTGCGCTCGGGGCCGCTGGCCGAGAAGATCGCGTTCCTGCAGTTCGCGGTCGGAGCGATCTCGGGCCCGATGGACGCGTGGCTCACGGTCCGCGGCATCAAGACCCTCGGGGTGCGGATGGAGCGCCACTCCGTCAACGCGCAGGCGGTCGCCGAGTTCCTCGTCGAGCACCCGGCGGTGACGGCCGTGCACTACCCGGGCCTGCCCTCGCACCCCGGCCACGAGCTGGCGAAGCGCCAGATGTCGCGGTTCGGCGGGATGCTCTCGCTCGAGCTCGCGACGCCGCGCGCCGCCCGGAAGTTCGCCGAGTCGACCGAGCTGTTCCAGCTCGCGGAGTCGCTGGGCGGCGTCGAGTCGTTGATCGGCTACCCGAGCGAGATGACGCACGCGTCGGTGAAGGGCACGCCGCTGGAGGTCTCGGAGTCGCTGGTGCGCCTCTCGGTGGGCCTCGAGGACTCGTCCGACCTGATCGCGGACCTGTCGGCGGCGCTGCCGAAGAAGTAGAGGCGGGAACGCCGCCCCGCGGGGCGGCATCTCGATGGTGCGCCCGATCCGGCCCCTGCCAGGATCGGGCGCATGACCTCCTCGCGCCGCTTCGTCGACCTCAGCCACACCGTCGCGGACGGGCTGGTGACCTACCCGGGCCTGCCCGCTCCGCGCATCCGGCCGCACCTCACCCGTGAGGCGTCCCGCGCCTCCTACGCACCCGGCACCGAGTTCGCGATGGACGTCATCGAGATGATCGGGAACACGGGCACCTACCTCGACAGCCCGTTCCACCGCTACGAGGGCGGAGCCGATCTCGCCGCTCTCCCGCTCGAGACGCTGGTCGACCTGCCGACCGTCGTGGTCGACGCGACCGGAGCCACCGAACGGGGCATCGGCTCGGACGCGGTCGCGGGACTCGACGTCCGCGGCGCCGCCGTCCTCCTCCGCACCGGCTGGGACGCGCACTTCGCCACGCCCGGGTACGGCAGGGGCGCCCCCTTCCTCAGCGGCGAGGCGGCGGAGGCGCTCGTCGCCGCCGGCGCGGTGCTGGTCGGCATCGACTCGGTGAACATCGACGACACGGAGTCGGGCGGATCGCGGCCCGCGCACTCGGCCCTCCTCGCCGCGGGAGTGCACGTCGTCGAGCACCTCACCGGCCTCGGCGGGCTGCCGGCGACAGGGGCGCGCTTCACCGCCGTGCCGCCGAAGGTGCGGGGCTTCGGGACCTTCCCGGTGCGGGCCTTCGCGGTCGTCGACGAGCCCTGACCGGCGCAGGGCGCCCGGGCGCCTCCGGCTAACCTGGACCGATGCATCCCGCTCTCGCCGCCGTCGGCCGGCGCGTCCGGCCCCGCACGCGCCTCGCGGCGCTGGGCCGTCGTGTCCGTCCCCGCACGCGGCTGCGCTCCGCGGCCCGGGTCGTCCGCTCCGCCCCTCAGCGCCTCTCGGAGCGCCGCGCCGCCGTGATCGCCGCCCGGCCGATCGACCACCCCTCGCCCGCGCTCCGGCGCGAGCTGCTGCTGCTCGCCCTGGCCAACCGATTCTCCCGCCGCTCCGCAGTCGATCCGGCGGGCGAGGTCGTGGTGACGATGACCACGCACGGCGAGCGGCTGCAGCGGGTCCACGTGGCGCTCGAGTCGATCGCCCGCGGCGACGCCCGGCCCGCGCGCCTGGTGCTCTGGCTCGACGACCCGGCCCTGCACGCCGACCTGCCCGCGCCGCTGCGCCGCCTCCGCCGCCGCGGCGTCGAGATCCGCCTGGTCGACGGCTACCGCGTGCACACGAAGTACTACCCGCACCTGCTCTCGGGCCGGGCGGGGGAGCGCGACCTCGTCACCTCCGACGACGACATCGTGTACCCGCGCACCTGGCTGAGGGGCCTGCTCGACGCCCGCTCGCGCTACCCCCGCGAGACCGTGCTCTGCTACCGCGCCCACCGGGTGGGGATCGTCGACGGCGCCGTGGCTCCGTACACGAGCTGGACGCCGGTCGCCGACACGCGCGCGTCGACCGACGTCTTCGGCACCTCCGTCTCCGGGCAGCTGCTGCCCGCCGCGCTCCTCGGCGAGATCGCCGCGCACGGGGAGGCGTTCCGCGAGATCGCCCCGGACGCCGACGACATCTGGCTGCACGTGCGCGCGGTCGACGCCGGTTACCGGATCGCGCAGATCGAGCCCCGGGCCCAGCTGTTCCCGTTCGTGCCGCGCACGCAGCAGTCCGGGCTCTACCTCGTCAACTACTGGGACGGCGGCAACGACCGCCAGGCCCGCGCGGCCTACACGCCCGAGGTGACGGCGCGGATCGCGGCGGACGCCTCCGCGAGAGGGGAGGTGCGCTGATGCGCCTGCTGTTCGTGAGCAACCTCTATCCGCCCCAGGTGCTCGGCGGATACGAGATGACCTGTGCGCGCGTCGCGGAGGCGATGGCGGCCCGCGGCCACACCGTGCGCGTGCTGACCACGCCGACCTACCTGCCGCCGGAGCCCTCGGGCGTCGAGGTGCACCGCACGTTGAGCCTGCGCACCTACTTCCCGCTGCCGCAGACGGGCGGCGAGATCGCTCAGCTGCTGCACCACGAGAGCGCCGTCTCGCGGTTCGAGAACACCCGCATCCTGCTCGAGGAGCTGCGCGACTTCGCGCCGACCCACGTGGTGGCCTTCAACCTGCTCGGGATCGGCGGCCTCGCGATGATCGACCTGCTGCGGGCGGTGGAGGCGCCGTGGATGTGGAACCTCGGCGACCGCATCCCGAACGCCCTGGTCGACGGGCTGCCCGAGCGCGTGCTCCGCGTCTACGGCGCCCAGGCCCCCGACCACTTCGACCGCGGCGAGATCGTCGCGGTCAGCCGCTCCCTCGTCGACGCGATCGAGGCCGGCGGGCTGAGCCTGGGCGAGGTCGAGGTGATCGGGCGCGGAGTGTCCGTTCCCCCCGACACCGCGGAGCCGCGGCGCTACCGCGAGGGCGGGACCACCCGGTTCACGTTCGCCGCGTCGCTCGGCGAGCACAAGGGCGTCGGGCTGGTGCTGGAGGCGGCGGCGTCTCTCGCGGAGGAGACCCGCGACTTCCGCGTGGACCTCTACGGCGACGGAGACGTGGACGGCTGGCGCGCCCGGGCGGACGAGGCGGGCCTGGCCGGCCTGGTCGAGTTCCACGGAGCGACGCCGCACGCCGAGGTGCTCGCCGCGCACGGCCGCGCCGACGCGTTCCTCTTCCCGACCTGGGCCGGAGAGGCGTTCGGCGTCGCGCCGGTCGAGGCGGCCGCGGCGGGCGCCGTGCCGATCGTGACGGCGGCCAGCGGAGTAGCGGAGTTCCTCATCGACGGCGTCGACTGCATCAAGATCACCCGCTCCGCCCCGGCGCTTCTCGAGGCGATGCGGGACGTGGCGAGCGGGGCGGTGGACCTCGAGGCGCTCGGTCGGCGGGGCCGGGCCGCGGCGCGCGGACCGCTCTCGTTCGAGCGCTCCGTCGAGCTGATCGAGGCCTCGCTCGAGCGCCGCTCCCGGCCGGGCCTCGCCGACCGCCTCGCCGACACCACCCTCGAGGCCGACATCATGGACAAGGATCTGCGGGCGATGGACGTGCTCCACCGCCGCTTCTCCGGACGGGACCACGACGATGACCACTGACCACGACTTCCTCCAGGACCCCGGCTCCGCGCCCACCCGGCTCGGCCGCGGCGGCGTCGTGCTCCGCGACGCCGTGCACCGGCTGGTCGCCCCCTGGTTCGAGCAGGCGCGGCTGCGCACGGAGGAGCTGCGCGCCGAGACGGCGGCCCTGCGCGACGAGGTGGCCGGGCTCCGCGGCGAGCTGAGCGCGGTGCAGGGCGACGTCTCCGTGCTGCGCGACGAGTCGGCGGGCCTCCGGGAGGCGCTGGACGAGCTCAGCGCGTCGGTCGCGGCCGACCGAGCCTCGTCCGAGGCGGCGGGTGCGGCGGCCGCCGAGCAGGCCGCCGACACCGCGGCGGCTCTCGACGAGCGCGTCCGCGGGGCCGAGCTCGAACTGCGGGCGGTCACCCGGCGCCTCGCGGAGGCGCTCGACCGCTGAGGCGGCGAGGCCCGGTCCTCGCGGCGATCAGGCGGGGACCGCCGTCCGCGCGAGCAGCTCGGCGATACGACCGGTGCAGCCGCCGCAGCCCGTGCCGGCGCGGGTCGCCCGCCCGACGCAGGCGACCGTCCCGTGTCCCGCCGCAGCCGCATCGGTGATCACCGCCGCCGTCACGCCGTTGCACCAGCAGACCGTGGCATCGGGGGCGAACGGATCGCCGGTCGCCGCGGCGCCCGCATCCGGGGCGTCCAGACGCAGGAGGCTCGACCGGTCCGCCGGCAGCTCCGAGCCCCGCTCGAAGAGGAGGCTGAGCTCGGCGCCGACCCGGGGCAGACCCACCGAGACGAACCCGCGCAGCACTCCTCCTGCGGTCACGAGCTTGGCGTAGCCGCCGCGGGAGGGGTCAGCCCACAGCGTCACCTCGAGGTGCTCCTCGCCCGGGCGGTGCGGGTCCCACGGCTCCGGGGCCACGTCGCCTCCTGCCACGAGGTCGACGCCCTCGGCCTTCAGCATCACGACCGCCGGTCGGGCGTCGGGGACGCGCTCCTCGCCGCAGCGGCCCTCCGCCTCCGCCCGGATCCGTGCTGCGAGCCGGTCCGCCTGCTCCCATCCCGGACCGATCAGTCCGCTCGGTCCGCCGGGCACACGGCCGTCGGGCAGGGCCGAGCCGCGGGGGGCGACGTGCGCGCAGTCGCCGATCGCGAAGACGTCCGGGTCGCTCCAGCTGCGCAGCTGCTCATCGACCAGGATCCCGGTCGAGACGGCGAGCTCCGCGCCCGCGGCCAGCTCGACCCGCGCACCGACACCGCACGAGAGCACCAGCAGATCCCCCTCGATCTGCTTGCCGTCAGCGCAGACGAGCGCCTGGAAGTGCGCACGGCCGCGGTCGTCGTGCGCGAGCAGGACGCTCTCGGACCGGGCGTGCGCCACCATCTCGACGCCGGCCGCGCGGGCGGCCGCGGCCAGCATCCGGCCCCCGCCCGTGTCGAGATTGCGGGCCATCGGGATGTCGCCGTGGAAGACCACCACCACCTGCGCGCCCTGCTCGGCGGCCGCGAGGGCGAACTCGATCCCGAGCACTCCCGCCCCGAGCACGACGAGGCGCGCGCCGGAGCGCACGGACTCGCGGACCACCCGGGCGTCGGCCAGGTCGCGCAGCGCCACCACCCGCTCCGGGAGGGGCCGGGAGCCCGCGTCGAGCGACTCCGGATCGGCGGCGCGCACCGTCCGCTCGCGTCGGGACCGCTCCATCCCGGCGAGGGTCGGCACGTTCGCCCGGGCGCCGGTGGCCAGGACGAGGCGGTCGTAGGGCAGCCGCTCGCCGTCGTGCAGCCGCACGACGTTCCGCGCGCGGTCGATCCCCACGACGGCCGCTCCCAGGCGCAGGACGACGCCCGCCGCCTCCGCCGCCGTCCGGTCGCCGAGGTCGAGGCGCTCGCGGGTCGCCCGGCCGACGGCGTACTCCGCGAGCAGGACACGGTTGTACGGGTCGTCGCTCTCGGCGCCGACCACCGTCAGCGCGACCAGACCGGCCCGCACGGCCGGCAGCAGCTCCTCGACGAAGCGCGAGCCGACGGGGCCATAGCCGATCAGGACGATCCGCTCGGGAGGTGTCTCAGGCATGTGCCGTCCCTTCCGCGCGGACCCAGACCCGCGTGCGCTTGAACTCGGGCATCGACGACACCGGGTCCACGACGGCCTCGGTGAGGAGGTTCGCGCACTGCTCACCCGCGTAGTGGAAGGGCAGGAACACCGTGTCGTGGCGGATGTCCGCGGTGACGCTCGCGCGGGCGCGGACCACGCCGCGCGCGTTCCCGATCGCCACAGGTGCTCCGTCGCGGACGCCGAGCCGGGAGGCGGTCGCCGGGTGGATCTCGAGCCGAGCCTCGGGGCGGGCCGCATCGAGCTCCGCGACCCGCCGGGTCTGGGTGCCCGACTGGTACTGCTGGAGGTAGCGGCCGGTCACGAGGGTCAGCTCCTCGCCGCGGTCCACGACGACGGGGACGGCGGGGATGACGGCGACCAGGCGCGCCCGGCCGTCGGGGTGCCCGAAGCGCTCAGCGAAGAGGCGCGGCGTCCCCGTGCCGCCCGCTGGGTAGGGCCAGTGGGCGGCGATCCCGGTGTCGAGCAGGGCGTGCGAGAGGCCGGAGTAGTCGGCCACGCCTCCCGCGGACGCGCGGGCCAGCTCGTCGAACACCTCCGAGGGGACCGCCGACCAGCTCGAGGGGGCGTCGAGACGGCGCGCCAGCTCTCTCATGATCCAGAGCTCGCTGCGCACTCCTGCCGGCGGGTCGATCGCCCGGCGGCGGCGGAGCACCCGGCCCTCGAGCGAGGTCATCGTGCCCTCCTCCTCCGCCCACTGCGGCACCGGGAGCACCACATCGGCCAGCGCGGCGGTCTCGGAGAGGAAGAAGTCGCAGACGACCAGCGTGTCCAGGGCCTCGAGCCCGGCGCGGACGGCGTCGGCGTCCGGGGCCGAGACGACCACGTTGGAGCCGTGCACCAGCAGGCAGTGCACGGAGCGTCCGAGCTCGGCGAGCAGGGCGGTGGCGGGCAGCCCTGGGCCCGGGATCGATTCGGGCGTCACGTCCCAGACGGCGGCGACGTGGCGCCGCGCCTCCGGATCGCGGATGGAGCGGTACCCCGGGAGCTGATCGGCCTTCTGTCCGTGCTCGCGTCCGCCCTGGCCGTTGCCCTGACCGGTGAGTGTGCCGTACCCCGACCCCTCGCGACCCACCAGGCCGAGCACGAGAGCGAGGTTGATCGCGGCGGTCGCGGTGTCGGTGCCGTCGACGTGCTGCTCGACCCCGCGGCCGGTCAGCACGAACGACCGCCCCGCGGCGAGCCGGCGCGCGAGGGAGCGGAGGAGCGTGGTCGGCACGCCCGTGACCGCGGACGTGCGCTCCGGCCACCACGCCGAGACGCTGCGGCGCACCGCCTCGGCGCCGGTCGTGCGCGCGGCGAGGTAGGCGGTGTCGGCGAGGCCCTCGGCGAAGACCAGGTGGATCAGCCCGAGCAGGAGCGGCAGATCCGTCCCGGGAGCGGGCTGCAGATGCGTGCCGGCGCCGTCCTCCGTCAGCCGCGCGGTGGCCGAGCGGCGCGGGTCGACGACCACCAGGCCGCCCCGCGAGCGGGCACCGGCGAAGTGGGCGAGCAGCGGCGGCATCGTCGCGGCGACGTTCGAGCCCAGGAGCAGGATCGTGTCGGCGTCGTCGAGGTCGGACACCGGGAACGGCAGTCCGCGATCGACGCCGAAGGCGCGGTTGCCGGCCGCCGCGGCCGAGGACATGCAGAAGCGGCCGTTGTAGTCGATCCGGGAGGTGCCGAGAGCGATTCGAGCGAACTTCCCGAGCTGGTAGGCCTTCTCATTGGTGAGGCCCCCGCCGCCGAAGACGGCCACCGCGTCGGCGCCGTGCCGCGCCCGGACGCCGCGCACCGCCGCGGCGACCGCGTCGAGCGCCTCCTCCCACGACGCCTCCGCGAGGACGCCGTCGGCGCCGCGCAGCAGCGGGGAGACCAGTCGCTGTCCGCTCGCCAGCAGCTCGACGGAGGTCCAGCCCTTGGCGCAGAGCCCGCCCCGGTTCGTCGGGAACTCCCTCCCCTCGACCGCCAGGGGCACGGGGCCCGCCGCGGGTGTCAGCGTCATCGCGCACTGCAGGGCGCAGTACGGGCAGTGGGAGTCGGTCGGGGCGGGTGCGCTCATCGTCAGATCCGGGTCCCCGTCTTCGCGGCGAGGCGGAGGTAGACGCCGGCCGTGATCGCGAGCATCACCGCGTAGGCGCCGACGAACCAGCCCAGCGCCGTGGTGTAGTCGCCGAACTCGGTCTTGGAGAAGCCGAGCAGCTGGGGGATCACGAAGCCGCCGTAGGCGCCGATCGCCGAGATCAGGCCGAGCGCCGCGGCGGACGTGCGCTGGGCGCCGATGCCGTCGTCGCCGCGCTGGCGGGCGCGGAGGGCGAACACCGTGGGGATCATGCGGTAGGTCGCGCCGTTGCCGATACCGGCCGCCGAGAAGAGCACGAGGAAGCAGGCGAGGAAGAGCCAGAAGCTGCCGAGCGGCAGTGTCGCGATCACGCCGAGGATCCCGGCGCCCATGGCGACGAAGGCGAGGACCGTGACAGGCGCTCCGCCGAAGCGGTCGGCCAGACGGCCGCCGGAGGGGCGGGACAGCGAGCCCACCAGGGAGCCGAGGAACGCGAGGCCGACCGTCGCCGAGCCGACGGCGAAGCCGGAGAACTCGGGGAAGGTGTCGGCGATGAGCTTCGGGAACACGCCGGCGAATCCGATGAAGGACCCGAAGGTGCCGATGTAGAGCACGGCCAGCAGCCAGAGGTGCGGCTCGCGGAGCGCGGCGAGGGAGGCGGCGACGTCGGACTTCGCGGTCGAGAGGTTGTCCATGCGCTTGGCGGCGCCGATCATCGCCACGACGATCAGGGGGACCCAGAGGAAGCCGGCGATCGGCAGGTTCAGCGTGGCCGCGGCGCCGACGGTGATCGCGATCGGCACGACGAGCTGCGCGACGGAGGCGCCCAGGTTGCCGCCCGCGGCGTTGAGCCCCAGAGCCCAGCCCTTCTGCGCGTGCGGGTAGAAGAAGGTGATGTTCGCCATCGAGCTGGCGAAGTTGCCGCCGCCGAAGCCGGCGAGCGCGGCCACCAGGAGCATGACGCCGAACGGGGTCTCCGGATTCGAGACCGCGATGCCGAGTCCGACGCTCGGGATCAGCAGGAGGCCCGCCGACACGATCGTCCAGTTGCGGCCGCCGAAGCGGGGGACCATGAACGTGTACGGGATCCGCAGGGTGGCGCCGACGAGGCTCGGCATCGAGATGAGCCAGAAGATCTGCCCGGTGTCGAAGGCGAACCCGGCCGCCGGCAGCGAGACGACGACGACCGACCAGAGCTGCCAGACGACGAAGCCGAGGAACTCGGCGAAGATCGACCACCTCAGATTGCGAGCGGCGACGGAGCGTCCCTCCGCCTCCCACTGGGCGGGGTCCTCGGGGTTCCAGCCGTCGATCCAGCGGCCCGGCCGTCGGATGATGCCGGTGGATGTGGCGGCGGTCGTGGGGACGGTGGTCGGGGGTGCAGCAGTCATCGTGGTCCTCCGGAGGGTGGGCGGCGCGCGCGAGGGCGCGCTCGGGACGGGGAGGTGGAGCGGTGGTGGTGCGGGGAGGAGGCGTCAGGCGTTGCGCCCGAACAGCTCCGAGACGATGTCGACCAGCTCGCGGGCGGGCGGATCGACGGCGGTGAGGAGGGGAGCGGAGGCGAGGTCGGCCCCCGCGGAGGCGGCCAGGCCGGCGAAGTAGCCGGGCGCGAGCAGGTAGGTGGCGACCACGACGCGCGCGCCGGGGTGGGCGGCGCGCTCGGCGGCGACCGCCTCCGCGATCCGCGGCTCGGCGGCCGAGATGAACGAGGTGCTCACCTCGCGGCCGAGCTCGGCGGCGAGGAGGCGGCCGGTGGTCCAGCAGTCCGCGACGGCACCGGCGTCGCTCGAGCCGGCAGCGGCGAGCACGACGCGGTCGCCGTCGTCGAGCCCTGCCTCGTGGAGCCGGCGGGCGAGCACGCGCGCCAGGCGGGGATCGGGTCCGAGCGCGCCCGAGACCCGCACCGGCCGCTCCGCCTCCGCCGCGGCCTCGGCGAGGTCGACGTGCACGTGGTAGCCGGCCGAGAGCAGCAGCGGCACGACCACCGCCGGCCGGCCCGGCTCGAGAGAACCCAGGGTCGCGGGGACGTCGGGCTGCTGCACGTCGACGAAGGAGTCGAGCACGTCCAGCGCCGGGTTGGCCCGGCGGACCGCCTCGACCAGCGCGGCGACGGCACGCCTCCCGTCGTCGTCGGAGGTCCCGTGGGACGCGGCGACCAGAGCGGTCCGCTGGGCGACCTCGATCGTGCCGTCGCTCTCGCGCACCTGCCAGGTGGCGAGGTGCAGCTCCGCTCGTGTGAAGCAGGCGCCGGTCTCGAGGTCGAAGACGTCCTTGTGCAGGGGGGAGGCGATCGTGGGCCGCTGCACCCCGTCGACCAGACGCGAGCCGACGATGCCGCGTGAGAGCACGGCGGCGCCGGTCGCGGGGTCGAGGTTCGAGACGGCCCGCACCCGCCCGTCGGGCAGGAGGAACAGGGCGAGCTGCACACCGCCGACCAGGGCGGCCTCGCCCCAGAGCGGCTCGAGGTCGCCGACGGCGCAGACCGGCACCCAGGTGGTGGCGGTCGCGGGGGCGAGCCGATCGAGGAGGGTCATCGCTGCGCCTTCTTCCTGCGGGTGGGCCACCGCATCCGGTCGGACGCGATGAGGCAACGGTAGGGATCGCGCGTTTCGTGCGAGCACGCCTCCGGTGTCACGGGCGTAACGAAGCCCTCACGGCCTGCGGCGCTCGCCGAGAGGCGCGCGTCACACGCTGTTACACAGGGGCAACGGCGGGGAAACGGGCCGTCCCTACGGTGGACGTCATGACTCCTGGAGCGAACCCCGCCGCCCGGCCCCGACGCGTGCTCGTCGTCGGAGCGGGACCCGCCGCGCACCGCCTGGTCGACGCGCTCGTCGCCCGGGCAGGCGACGAGGCGCTGGAGATCACCGTCCTCGGCGAGGAGGTGCACCGTCCCTACGACCGCGTCGCACTCTCGAAGCGCCTCGACGGCGAGCACGACCTGACTCTGGGCGACGGCGCTCTGTGGGAGTCGGCGCGGCTGATCACCTCCTCCCGTGTCGTCGCGATCGATCCCGACCGCCTGCGCGTCGAGCTCGCGGACGGCCGCTCCCTCGAGGGCGACGAGATCGTCCTGGCGACGGGCTCCTCCGCCACGGTCCCGCCGATCGAGGGCGCCGAGCACGGCCGCGTCTACCGCACGCTCGAGGACGTGGACGGGCTCGTCGCCGAGCTCGCCGCGTTCCGCGCCCGGCGCGGCCGCCCCGCGATCGTGGTCGTGGTCGGCGGCGGTCTGCTCGGCCTCGAGGCGGCGGGAGGCGCTCACCGTCTCGGTGCGCGCACCGCCCTCGTCCACTCCGGCCGCTGGCTGATGAGCGCGCAGCTCGACGAAGGCGCCGGGCAGGCCCTCGGCCGCATCATCTCGGCGCAGGGGATCGCGCTGCACCTCGGCAACCGGCCCACCGCGATCCTCACCTCGCCGACAGGGACGGTGCTCGGCGTCACGCTGACCGACGGCAGCAGCATCAGCGCCGATCTCGTGGTCTTCTCCATCGGGATCACGGCGCGCGACGAGCTCGCCCGGGCGGCCGGGATCGAGGTCGCACCGCGCGGAGGCGTGGTCGTCGACGAGGCCTGCCGCACCAGCAGGGCGGGAGTCTGGGCCATCGGCGAGGTCGCCGCGATCGACGGCCGCACCGTCGGGCTCGTCGCACCCGCCAACGCGATGGCGGAGGTTGTCGCCGACCGGATCCTCGGCGGCGACGCGACCTTCCCGGGGGTCGACGACGCCACCAAGCTCAAGCTCTCGGGCGTGGAGGTCGCCAGCTTCGGCGACGCCCTCGGCACCACGGAGGGAGCGCTCGAGGTCGTCTACGCCGATCCGGCCCGCGGTCTCTACCAGAAGGTCGTCGTCTCGGACGATGCGCGCACGCTGCTCGGCGGGATGTTCGTCGGCGACGCGGGCCCCTACTCCTCCCTCCGCCCGCTGCTGGGGCGCGAGCTGCCGGCCGAGCCCGGCGCCTACCTCGCGGCGGCGGGGGCGGAGGCGCCCTCGGGCGACCTTCCGGACGACGCCCAGGTCTGCTCGTGCAACAACGTCTCGGTCGGCGAGGTCCGCCACGCGATCGGCGAGGGGTGCACCGAGCTGGGGCCGCTCAAGGCCTGCACCCGCGCGGGCACCCAGTGCGGATCGTGCGTGCCCCTGGTGAAGAAGCTGCTCGACACGGAGCTGATCCGTGCGGGCGTCGAGGTCTCCCGCGCCCTCTGCGAGCATGTGGCGCTCAGCCGCAGCGAGCTGTTCGAGTCGGTCCGCATCCTCGGGCTGCACTCGGCCGAGCAGGTGATGGAGCGCTTCGGCTCCGGGCTGGGCTGCGACGTGTGCAAGCCGGTGATCGCCTCCGTCCTCGCCACCCAGACGAACGCCTACATCCTCGACGGCGGCCAGGCGCCGCTGCAGGACACCAACGACCGCGCCCTGGCCAACATGCAGAAGGACGGCACCTACTCCGTCGTCCCGCGGATCCCCGGAGGCGAGATCACGCCGGCGAAGCTCAAGGTGATCGCCGAGGTCGCCGAGCAGTACGGCCTCTACACGAAGATCACCGGCGGGCAGCGGATCGACATGTTCGGCGCCCGCCTCGAGCAGCTGCCCGAGATCTGGCGCCTCCTCGTCGACGCCGGCTTCGAGTCGGGTCAGGCGTACGGCAAGTCGCTGCGCACGGTCAAGTCGTGCGTCGGATCGACCTGGTGCCGCTTCGGAGTCCAGGACGCGGTCGGGATGGCGGTCTTCCTCGAGGAGCGGTACCGGGGTCTCCGCTCGCCGCACAAGTTCAAGCTCGGGGTCAGCGGCTGCGCCCGCGAGTGCGCCGAGGCGCGGGGGAAGGACATCGGCGTCATCGCGAGCGACCTCGGCTGGAACCTCTACGTCGGCGGCAACGGCGGCTACCAGCCGGCGCACGCCCAGCTGCTCGCGCAGGACCTCGACGACGAGACCCTGGTGCGCTACATCGACCGCTACGTCATGTACTACGTGCGCACGGCCGAGCGGCTCCAGCGCACCGCCCGCTGGCAGGAGGAGCTCCCCGGCGGACTCGAGCACGTGCGCGAGGTGGTCTGCGAGGACTCGCTCGGCATCGCCGCCGAGCTGGAGGCCGCCATGGCCACGCACGTCGACACCTACGTCGACGAGTGGGCGGCGACCCTCGCCGATCCCGACCGGCTCCGCCGCTTCCGCTCCTTCGTGAACGCCCCGGACACCGCGGATCCGCGCGTCGCGACCGTGCGCGAGCGCGGGCAGGTCCGGCCCGCCGGCCGGGACGAGAGACCGGACGGACCCGTGCTGGTCGCGGGGCCGAGGATCCCCGTCGGTCCGGCCGGGATCGGATCGGACTCGTGATGCAGCTCTCCCTCGACCTCGCCGGACGCCGTGTGCTCGTGATCGGCACCGCCTCCGGGACCCGCCGCGTGCTCGCCCGCTACCGAGCCGCCGGCGCACTCGTCGAGCGGCACGAGGCGGAGGACGCGCTCACCCCGGCGCCCCCGGCCCTGATCGTGTGGGTGGAGGGGCCGGCGCCGCTCCGAGCAGCGGCGGCCGAGCTCTGCCCCTGGATCGTCGACGAGGCCCCCGCGCCGACCCGGCCGGTCGGGCACGTCAGCATCGTCGGCGGCGGCCCCGGCGATCCGGATCTGATGACCCTCGCCGCCCGCCGCGCCCTCCGCGACGCGGACGTGGTGCTCTACGACCGGCTCGGTCCGCACGAGGGCCTGGCCGAGTGGGCGCCCGGCGCCGAGCTGATCGACGTCGGCAAGACGCCGGGTCATCACGCGGTGCCGCAGCACGAGATCGAGCGGCTGATGATCGAGCGGGCCCTCGCGGGTCTGGACGTCGTGCGCCTGAAGGGCGGCGATCCGTTCGTGTTCGGCCGC
Organism: Rathayibacter sp. AY1C9; assembly: GCF_002932315.1. Classification (NCBI taxonomy): domain Bacteria; kingdom Bacillati; phylum Actinomycetota; class Actinomycetes; order Micrococcales; family Microbacteriaceae; genus Rathayibacter; species Rathayibacter sp. AY1C9. The sequence goes on along the minus strand of NZ_PSVZ01000027.1, from coordinate 17,236 downwards.
GGGTCGGAGGAGGTGCGCGCGTGCCGGCTGGCCGGCGTCGGCTCCACGGTCGTCCCCGGAGTGACCAGCGCGATCTCGGTGCCCGCCGCCGCCGGGATCCCGGTCACCCATCGCGAGGTCAGCAGGGCCTTCACCGTGGTCTCGGGCCATGCGCCGTTCAGCGAGCAGGAGCTCGGCCATCTGGCCGGGCTGGGCGGGACGATCGTGGTGCTGATGGGCGTGAACACCCTCCCGCACCTCGTCGCCGGGCTGCAGCGCGCGGGGATGCGCGCCGACACGCCCCTCGCGATCGTCGAGCGGGGCTGGTCGCGCGACCAGCGCACGACGGTCTCGTCGGTCGGCGGAGTGCTCGGCCTGCTCGCCGAGCTGGCACCGCGCTCGCCCGCCGTGATCGTCATCGGCGAGGTGGTCCGGCAGGCCGCGTGCCATGATGCGGGGGACCCCGAGAGCATCGCCCGAGCGGTCGATGCACTGACCGCGTGAGATCTCGAGGGGGCCGAGCATGACCGGCACCGATCCCGACGCCGCCGTGGGGTTCCGACCCGACCAGCTGGACGGCTTCCGCATCGGGGTCACCTCCGACCGCCGCTCCGAGGACCTGATCGCCGCGTTCGAGCGCCGCGGTGCCGCCGTGACGCACGCCCCCACCATCCGCATGCGCGGCGTCGACACCGAGGGCGCGCTCGAGGAGGAGACCCGCGCCATCGTCGCCGCCCGTCCCGACGTGCTCCTCGCCACCACCTCCTACGGCCTGCGGCGCTGGCTCGAGGCCGCGGACGCCGCGGGGATCGAGCTGGCCGACGCGCTGTCCTCCGCGCGGATCCTCGTCCGCGGGCCCAAGGCGCGCGGAGCGATCCGTGCGGCGGGTCTCGACGACCACGGGATGAGCGAGCGCGAGACGACCACCTCCCTCGTCGACCTGGCTCTGCGCGAGGGCGTCGCCGGCCGCACGATCGCGGTGCAGCTGCACGGATTCACCGACCCGGCTCAGCTGCAGCGTCTCCGCGACGCCGGCGCCCGGGTGCTCACGGCCGCGCCCTACCGTTGGAGCGTGCACGAGGACTCCGCCCGGGTGCTGCGGCTGATCGACGCGGTCTGCGGAGGGGGCATCGACGCCGTCACCTTCACCAGCGCGCCGGCGGTGGAGGCGCTCTTCACGGTCGCGGAGGCCGCGGGCCGCCTCGACGACCTCCAGGCGGCCTTCCGCGAGACGGTGGTCGCCGCCGCCGTCGGCCCGGTGACCGCAGCACCCCTGGTCGAGGCAGGGATCCTCCCGGTCGTGCCGGACCGGTTCCGGATGGGCGCGCTCATCCGCCTGACCTGCGAGCACCTCGAGCAGGCGTCGCCCCGCATCGAGACGGCCTTCGGCACTCTCGAGCTCCGAGGCCGGCACGCGGTCCTGGCCGGGACCCGGGTGGCGCTGACCCCGGTCGCGCTCGCGCTGTTCCGGACTCTCGTCGCCGCCGAGGGCGCGACCGTCGCGCGTCACGTCCTCGCGGCCTCCGCGCCGGAGGCTCTCGACGACCACGCGGTCGACGTCGCCGTCAGCCGCCTCCGTCAGGCCCTCCCCGAACCGCGGCTCGTGGCGACGGTGATCAAGCGCGGCTACCGGCTCGCGACCCCGCTCTGAGCGGCGGCGCAGTGCGGCTGCGGCCCTCTCCACGCGCGTTCGCGCGGCTCCAGGGGTCGATCGGAGGAGGCCGCGACTCCGCTCGTTCGGCACACGCCGCTCACCACGAGTGGACGCGCGACGGGGGCGACGCGACCGAGGTCGCGGACGGGCGACCGCTCGAGGCCGCGCCGGGCGCGGTGCCACACTGAGCGCGTGGGCAGGCTGAGGGTCGTCGTCGCGCCCGACTCCTTCAAGGGGTCGGCGAGCGCGGTCGAGGTCGCGCGGGCGATCGCCGAGGGCTGGAGCGCTGCGCGCGCGGGGGACGAGATCGTCCTCGCGCCGATGGCCGACGGGGGAGAGGGCACCGTCGAGGCCTTCGCGCTCGCGGTCCCGGGGTCGCTTCGGCGGCCGGTCGTCGTGCCCGGCCCGGACGACCGGCCGGTCCGCGCCTGGTGGCTGCTGCTCCCCGACGGGACAGCCGTCGTCGAGCTCGCCTCCACGAGCGGCATCACGCTGCTCGACCCGCTCCGCCCGCTTACCGCGCACACGCGCGGTTTCGGCCGCGCGATCGCCGCCGCCCTCGACGCGGGGGCGGACGCCCTGCTGCTGGCGATCGGCGGCAGCGCCTCGACCGACGGCGGAGTCGGAGCGCTCCGCGAGCTCGGCGCACGCTTCTCCACCGCCTCCGGCCGCGACCTCGGCGAGGGAGGCGGTGCGCTGCCCGCGCTCGCCGCCGCCGACCTCCGCGCGCTGCGTCCTCTGCCGCCCGGAGGCGCGGTCGTGCTCAGCGACGTCGCGACCCCGCTGCTCGGCGACTCCGGGGCGGCCCGCGTCTTCGGACCGCAGAAGGGGGCCGGCCCCGAGGACGTCCTCCTCCTCGAGAGCGGCCTCCGCCGTCTCGCTGCGCACCTGGACGCGGATCCCGATGCGCCGGGCTCCGGGGCGGCGGGCGGGACGGGCTTCGGGCTGCTCGCCTGGGGCGCGCACCCGACCTCCGGCGCCGACGCCGTCGGACGGGCGATCGGGCTCCCGGCGCTCCTCGCGGGCGCGGACGTCGTCATCACGGGGGAGGGGCGCTTCGACGCGCAGTCCGCCGCCGGCAAGGTCCCGGTGCACGTCCTCGCGCTCGCCGAGGCGGCCGGGGCGCGGACGCTCCTCGTCGCCGGGGCGCGGACGCTCCTCGTCGCCGGGGCGATCGCGGCGCCGACTCCCGGCTTCACCGCTGCGGTGTCGCTGACGGAGGCGGCGGGCTCCTCGTCCGCGGCCCTCGCGGACCCGTTCCCGCACCTGCGCGCCGTCGCCCGGGAGTGGGCCGCGCAGCTCCTCTGACCGTTCGCGGTGTCGGTGGTCGGGCGTACCGTCCGGGCATGCCCCGAGATGCGATCCGACCACCACATCTTGTGGTCGAGCCGCCGCGCGGACCCCACCGGTCGGGCATGCCGACACGCCGTGGCGCGTTGTACACAGTGAACGGGATCCTTCTGTCCACACCTGTGGATGGTTCGTCCGGATCCGCGTCCTTCCGCGGTTCCACGGGCTCCGGCCTGTGGATGAACGGGGGAGGAACCGGTGGATAACTACACGGCTGTAACTACTACGTCTAGTGGGCTGACACCGGCCCGCCCCCTATATGTAGTATTGCTGAGCAGGTCGGAGCGAGAGCCCCACCGGCACCCAGAACTCACCCGGACCACCCTCCGACCCCGCCCGCATCGCGAGCCGCCGGTCGGGGAGCTGCACCGGGACACCCCCTCCGAAAGGCGACACCCATGGCTGTGACGGTCTACACCAAGCCCTCCTGCGTCCAGTGCACCGCGACGTACCGCGCCCTCGACAGCAAGGGCATCGACTACGAGGTGTTCGACCTCTCCGTGGACGAGAAGGCCCTCGAGGCCGTCAAGGCCCTCGGCTACCTCCAGGCGCCGGTCGTCATCACGGACGACGACCACTGGTCCGGCTTCCGCCCCGACAAGATCGCGACCCTCTGAGGCGCACGGGCGGCGATCCGCGACGTCGTCGGCGGGCGCCGTAGCGCCGCTGCGGCTTCCTCCTCCGCCTTGCGGCTCACCGCGCAGCCGCCTCGGAGGCGGGACCGAGAACAGCAGCTGACGGGGAGAGGGGCCGAAGGATGAGCGGGCTCGTGTACTTCTCCAGCAGCTCGGGGAACACGCACCGGTTCATCGAGAAGCTCGGACGGCCGGCGCAGCGCATCCCGCTCCACGCCCGCCGCGACGGAGCCGCCCTCGACACGCTCCACGTCCACGAGCCGTACGTGCTCGTCCTCCCCACCTACGGCGGCGGCAACGGCGGGGGAGCGGTCCCCAAGCAGGTCATCCGGTTCCTCAACGATCCGTGCAACCGCTCCCTGATCCGCGGCGTCATCGGCGCCGGCAACACGAACTTCGGCGAGGCGTACTGCCTCGCCGGCGACATCATCGCCCGCAAGTGCGAGGTGCCGCACCTCTATCGATTCGAAGTATTCGGAACACCCGACGACGTCCGCGCCGTCGACGAAGGATTGGACACGTTTTGGACGCAGCAGTGATCGACGCTCCCCGCGACGCCGCACAGATGGACTACCACTCGCTCAACGCGATGCTGAACCTCTACGGCCCGAACGGAGAGATCCAGTTCGACAAGGACCGCGAGGCCGCTCGCGAGTTCTTCCTGCAGCACGTCAACCAGAACACGGTGTTCTTCCACACGCTCAAGGAGCGCCTCGACTACCTGGTCGAGAAGGAGTACTACGAGCAGGCCGTGCTCGACCAGTACTCGTTCGAGTTCATCCAGCAGCTCAACGACCTGGCGTACTCGAAGAAGTTCCGCTTCGCGACCTTCCTCGGCGCGTTCAAGTACTACACCTCGTACACGCTCAAGACGTTCGACGGGAAGCGCTACCTCGAGCGCTTCGAGGACCGCGTCGTGATGACCGCCCTCGGCCTCGCCCAGGGCGACGAGACGCTCGCGACCGCCCTCGTCGAGGAGATCGTCGCCGGCCGCTTCCAGCCCGCGACCCCGACCTTCCTCAACACCGGCAAGGCCCAGCGCGGCGAGCTCGTCTCCTGCTTCCTGCTGCGCATCGAGGACAACATGGAGTCGATCGCCCGCGGCATCAACTCCGCGCTCCAGCTCTCCAAGCGCGGCGGCGGCGTCGCCCTCTCGCTCTCGAACATCCGCGAGGCCGGCGCCCCGATCAAGCAGATCGAGAACCAGTCCTCGGGCATCATCCCCGTGATGAAGCTCCTCGAGGACAGCTTCAGCTACGCCAACCAGCTCGGCGCGCGCCAGGGCGCGGGAGCGGTGTACCTCTCGGCGCACCACCCCGACATCCTCCGCTTCCTCGACACCAAGCGCGAGAACGCCGACGAGAAGATCCGCATCAAGACGCTCTCCCTCGGCGTCGTCGTGCCCGACATCACGTTCGAGCTCGCGAAGAACAACGAGGACATGTACCTCTTCTCGCCCTACGACGTCGAGCGCGTCTACGGCATCCCCTTCGGCGACATCTCCCTCTCGGAGAAGTACCGCGAGATGGTCGACGACCCGCGCATCAAGAAGACCAAGATCTCGGCGCGCGAGTTCTTCCAGACCATCGCCGAGATCCAGTTCGAGTCGGGCTACCCCTACATCGTGTTCGAGGACACCGTGAACCAGGCGAACCCGATCAAGGGCCGCATCAACATGTCCAACCTGTGCTCCGAGATCCTCCAGGTCAACACTCCGACGACCTACAACGAGGACCTCTCCTACGCGCAGATCGGCAAGGACATCTCCTGCAACCTCGGCTCGCTGAACATCGCGCTGACGATGGACTCGCCCGACTTCGGCCGCACCATTGAGACCGCTATCCGCGGCCTCACCTCGGTGTCCGACCAGTCGCACATCACCTCGGTCCGCTCGATCGAGGACGGCAACGACAAGTCGCACGCCATCGGCCTCGGCCAGATGAACCTGCACGGCTACCTCGCCCGCGAGCGGATCCACTACGGATCCGAGGAGGGCATCGACTTCACCAACATCTACTTCTACTCGGTGCTGTTCCACGCCCTGCGCGCCTCCAACAACCTCTCCATCGAGCGCGGCACCACCTTCGAGGGCTTCGCCGACTCGAAGTACGCCTCGGGCGAGTTCTTCGACACCTACACGGAGAAGGAGTGGGCGCCGGCCACCGAGCGCGTCTCCCGCCTCTTCGCCGACTCGGGCATCGCGGTCCCCACCCAGGACGACTGGCGTGCGCTCAAGGCCTCGGTCATGGAGCACGGCATCTACAACCAGAACCTGCAGGCCGTCCCGCCGACCGGCTCGATCTCGTACATCAACAACTCGACGTCCTCGATCCACCCGATCGCGTCGAAGATCGAGATCCGCAAGGAGGGCAAGCTCGGCCGCGTCTACTACCCGGCGCCGTTCATGACGAACGACAACCTGGAGTACTACCAGGACGCGTACGAGATCGGCTACGAGAAGATCATCGACACCTACGCCGCCGCCACGCAGCACGTCGACCAGGGCCTCTCGCTCACGCTCTTCTTCAAGGACACGGCGACCACCCGCGACGTCAACCGCGCCCAGATCTACGCCTGGCGCAAGGGCATCAAGACGATCTATTACATCCGCATCCGTCAGCTGGCGCTCGAGGGCACCGAGCTCGACCAGTGCGTCTCGTGCATGCTCTAGAGCACGCAGCCCCACCCCCCTCCGCACGACCCATCCGCAGCAGCGAGAAGGAATCATGACTCCCCCCGAGAAGCTCAAGCTCGTCGACTCCGTCCAGGCGATCAACTGGAACCGGATCCAGGACGACAAGGACGTCGAGGTGTGGAACCGCCTCACGAGCAACTTCTGGCTGCCCGAGAAGGTCCCGCTGTCGAACGACATCCAGTCGTGGAACACGCTCACGCACCAGGAGCAGCAGCTCACCATGCGCGTGTTCACCGGGCTCACCCTGCTCGACACCGTGCAGGGCACCGTCGGCGCCGTCTCGCTCATCCCGGACGCGATCACGCCTCACGAGGAGGCCGTCTACACGAACATCGCGTTCATGGAGTCGGTCCACGCCAAGTCGTACTCCTCGGTGTTCTCGACCCTGTCGAACACCCAGGACATCGACGAGGCCTTCCGCTGGTCGATGGAGAACCCGAACCTGCAGAAGAAGGCGTCCATCGTGATGGACTACTACCGCGGCGACGACCCGCTGAAGCGGAAGGTCGCCTCCACACTGCTGGAGTCGTTCCTCTTCTACTCGGGCTTCTACCTGCCGATGTACTGGTCCTCGCGCGCCAAGCTCACCAACACGGCCGACCTCGTGCGCCTGATCATCCGCGACGAGGCCGTGCACGGCTACTACATCGGCTACAAGTTCCAGAAGGGACTCGAGCGGGTCGACCAGGCCAAGCGCGACGAGATCAAGGACTACACGTTCTCGCTGCTCTACGAGCTCTACGACAACGAGGCGCAGTACACGCAGGACCTCTACGACCAGCTCGGTCTGACCGAGGACGTCAAGAAGTTCCTGCACTACAACGCGAACAAGGCGCTGATGAACCTCGGCTACGAGCCGATGTTCCCCAAGCAGGTCACCGATGTGAACCCCGCGATCCTGTCGGCCCTCTCGCCCAACGCGGACGAGAACCACGACTTCTTCTCGGGCTCCGGCTCCTCCTACGTGATCGGCAAGGCCGTGAACACCGAGGACGAGGACTGGGACTTCTAGGCGTCGACACCACGTCCCGGCCTCCACGGCGAACGGCCCCTCCCCTCGCGGGTGAGGGGCCGTTCCTCGTCTCCGGGCGGCGGGCGGGCGCCGGGTCACCGCACCCGGCGAGGCGCCGCCCTGTCGCCGAGGCGCCGTCCTGTCGGCGGCGCCTCGCGCGGCACGTCGGTGTCTCACGGAGCGGGGCCGGAGCGGCCGTCGTGCGCGCCTCAGAGGGCCAGGCGCATCAGCACCCGGGGGAAGCCGTCGAGCACCGAGGTCGTGTCCGCGGCCTTCTCGAAGCCGGCGCGCTCGAACAGCGAGCGCGTGCCGACGTACGCCATCGTCCGGTCGACCTCCGCACCGGCGTTGTCGACCGGGTAGCCCTCGACCGCCGGTGCCCCGTGGGCTCGGGCGAACTCGACGGCGCCCTCGAGCAGCGGATGCGAGATCCCGCGCCCGCGGAAGCCGGGCCGCACGCGCAGGCACCACACGCTCCACACGTCGAGGGCGTCCACGTGCGGGATGCGCCGGTTCGTCGAGTAGCTCGTGTCGGCCCGGGGGTGCACCGCCGCCCAGCCGACCACCTCCTCGCCGTCGTACGCGAGGACGCCGGGCGGAGGGTCCTCCGCGACGAGCTCCCGCACCCGGGCACCGCGAGCGGGACCGGCGAGAGCCCGGTTCTCGACGGAGGAGCGGAGCCGGTAGCTCAGGCACCAGCACACGCTCGCGTCGGGGCGCTTCGGGCCGACCATCGTCGCCAGGTCGTCGAAGACGGTGGCCGCGCGCACCTCGATCGTCATGGCCGCAGCCTTCCACCGTCGGGGTGCGCGGACAAGCCGTTCAGAACTCAGGACGAACGACGAAGGACTTCCTCCCTGCCGCGGAATCGGGGTCGTGGCACCACGTTCGTCCTGCATCGTGAACGCACTCCGCCGATTCACCACTCCACCGCATGAATCGCACCAGCGCCCCCTGTTGGACGGCGCCCAGGCGGGGCGCCTACCGTGGACGAGGTATCCAGCGAAGGAGCACTCCCTGTGAAGCACGTCCCCCTCGGCACCTCCGGTGTCGACTCCCCGAACGTCGTCCTCGGCCTCATGCGCATCCCCGAGATGAGCGACGAGGCGATCCGCGGCCTCGTCGGCGCCGCCCGCGACTCCGGCATCGACTTCTTCGACCACGCCGACGTGTACGGCGGCGAACTGCACCGCTGCGAGGAGCGCTTCGCCGAGGCGATGGCGCTCACCCCGTCGGAGCGTGAGCACGTCGTCCTGCAGACCAAGGCGGGCATCGTCCCGGACGGCCCCTACTTCGACTTCTCGTACGAGCACCTCATCGCCTCGGTCGAGGGCTCGCTGAAGGCGCTGCGCACCGACTACGTCGACGTGCTGCTCCTGCACCGGCCCGACGCGCTCGTCGAGCCCGATGAGGTGGCCCGCGCGTTCGACGAGCTGCACGCGTCCGGCAAGGTGAAGCACTTCGGCGTCTCGAACCAGACGCCGTACCAGATCGAGCTGCTGAAGAAGTCGCTGAACCAGCCGATCGTGGCGAACCAGCTGCAGCTCTCGATCACCCATGCGCCGCTGATCGCGCAGGGTGTCGCCTCCAACATGGTCGGCGAGGACCAGTCCGTCATGCGCGACGCCGGCATCCTCGACTACTGCCGCCTGAACGACATCACCGTGCAGGCCTGGTCGCCCTTCCAGGCGGGGTTCTTCACCGGCGTCTTCCTCGACAACCCGGCCTACCCCGAGCTGAACGCCGTCATCGACCGGCTCGCAGCGACGTACGAGGTCCCGGCGATCGCCGTGGCCACCGCCTGGATCACCCGCCACCCGGCGGGCATGCAGGTCGTGCTCGGCACGACCAATGAGCAGCGCGTGCGCGATGCGGCCCTCGGCTCCGATCTGCCGCTCACGCGGCCGGAGTGGTACGAGCTGTTCCGCGCGGCGGGCTACCTCGTCCCCTAGAGCTCCCACCCCGGAGGAAATGCGCGTCGGCGCAGAGAGGCACGGACTCCCCGGAGTCCGTGCCTCTTCCCGTCCCCGCGGGACGCCGGTCGTACGCCCGTCGCGGACCGAAGCGGCATCTCGCGGGGGGAGGGGCGGGAATAGGAACGGCACCCCTGCGTTGAACTTGAGCGTAACCGACTCAACTTCCTCAGGAGGACAGGTGCCCGACAACTACAGCGAGGCCGGAGCGAGCTCGTTCGACGACTTCCTCGCCCGCTACCTCGACGGTGAGCGCGCCCGCGCGGCGCGGTCGATCGACCTCAGCCGATTCCTCACCGCCCGTACCCGCGACATCCTGCAGTCCGCAGGACGCTTCGCCCTCGAGCGCGGCCAGACCGAGCTCGACGCCCTGCACGTGCTCCGCGTGCTCATCGACGACGAGACCGTCTCGCAGGCCGTGCGCCGCATCGGCGTCGACCCCGCCGCCATCGCCACCGGCGCGGAGGCGCGCCTCCCGCAGGCCGACGAGGCCCACGCCTCGCAGAACGCGGCCACCATCACCCCCAGCGCGCAGCGCGCGCTGTTCCACGCCTACCAGGTCGCCCGCTCCAGCGGCTCGACCTACATCGAGCCCGAGCACCTCTTCTTCGCGCTCGTGCTCGGCCAGGACGCCCCCGCCGGGCAGGTCCTCGCCCGCGCCGGCGTCACCGCCGAGGCCCTCACCCAGGGCATGCGCGAGACCGAGGCCCCGCAGCAGCAGGAGGCGGAACAGCCCGCCTCCGACACTCCGCTGCTCGACAAGTTCGGCACCGACCTCACCGCTCTCGCCCGCGAGGGCCTTCTCGACCCGGTCATCGGGCGCGCCGACGAGATCGAGCAGACCGTCGAGATCCTCAGCCGCCGCACCAAGAACAACCCGGTGCTCGTCGGCGAGGCCGGCGTCGGCAAGACCGCCATCGTCGAGGGCCTGGCCCGCGCGATCGTGGCGGAGGAGGTCCCCGAGCAGCTGCGCGGCAAGCGCGTGATCTCGCTCGACCTCCCCGGCATGCTGGCCGGCACCCGCTACCGCGGCGACTTCGAGGAGCGCCTCACCGGCACCATGGACGAGATCGCGGCGCACTCCGGCGAGCTGATCGTCTTCATCGACGAGGTCCACACCGTCGTCGGTGCGGGCGGCGGCGGCGAGGGCGGCATGGACGCGGGCAACATCCTCAAGCCGCGTCTGGCCCGAGGCGAGCTGCACCTCGTCGGCGCCACCACGCTCAAGGAGTACCGCACCATCGAGAAGGACCCGGCACTGGAGCGGCGCTTCCAGCCGGTCCGCGTCGGCGAGCCCGGCATCGAGGACGCGGTCGCCATCCTGCACGGCCTGCGCCCCGCCTACGAGGAGCACCACCGCGTGCGCTTCACGGACGAGGCCCTCCGCGCCTCCGTCGAGCTCTCGGCCCGGTACCTCACCGACCGCGTGCTGCCCGACAAGGCGATCGACCTGATCGACCAGGCCGGCGCGCGCCTCCGCCTCCGCCTCGGAGCCGGCGTCGACACCGGAGCTCTGCTCGAGCGTCTGGCGACCCTGGAGGCCGACAAGAACGCGGCCGTCTCGGCCGAGCACTACGAGGAGGCGTCCCGCGTCCGCGACGAGATCAGCGCCGTGCAGGCGGAGCTCGACGCGGCCACCGGCAGTGCCCCCGCGGAGGCGGTCGTCGGCGAGACCGAGATCGCGGCCGTCATCGCCCGCGCCACCGGCATCCCGGTGTCGCGGCTCACGGAGGGGGAGCGCGAGCGCCTCGCCCACCTCGAGACCGAGCTGCACCAGCGGGTCATCGGCCAGGACGACGCGGTCACCGCGGTCGCCCGGGCCGTCCGCCGCAGCCGCACAGGCCTCGGCGACTCCTCGCGCCCGGTCGGCTCGTTCCTCTTCCTCGGTCCGACCGGTGTCGGCAAGACGGAGCTGGCGCGCACCCTCGCGGGCTCCCTCTTCGCCGATGAGCAGTCGGTCATCCGCTTCGACATGAGCGAGTTCGGCGAGCGTCACACGGTCTCGCGGCTGGTCGGCGCCCCTCCCGGGTACGTCGGCTACGACGAGGCCGGTCAGCTGACCGAGCGCGTGCGCCGGAACCCGTACTCGGTGGTCCTCTTCGACGAGATCGAGAAGGCGCACCCCGACGTGTTCAACCTGCTGCTGCAGGTGCTCGACGACGGGCGTCTGACCGACGGCCAGGGGCGGACGGTCGACTTCCGCAACACGGTGATCATCATGACCTCGAACCTCGGCTCGGAGTTCCTGGCCTCGCGGTCGGGTGCGCTCGGCTTCGTCGCTCAGAGCGACGCGTCGGCCGAGGGCTTCGCCTCGGAGAAGGACCTGCGCGATCGCGTCATGGGCCGTCTCCGCGAGGCGATGCGCCCCGAGTTCCTCAACCGGATCGACGAGATCGTCCTGTTCCGCCGCCTCGGCCGCGAGCAGCTGCGGGAGATCGTCGGCATCGTCCTCGACACCACGCGCTCCCGCCTCGCTCCCCGCGAGGTGACGCTCGAGGTGACGGAGGCGGCCGTCGACTGGCTCGCCGAGAACGGCTACGAGCCGCAGTACGGCGCCCGGCCCCTGCGCCGGCTCGTCCAGCGCTCCATCGACGACCGGATCGCCGACCTGTTCGTCAGCGGCGAGGTCTCCGACGGAGGCGCGGTCCGCGTCGACGCCGTCGCCGGCGAGCTGCTGGTGACCTCGGCCGCCGCCCTCCCGCTGGCCGCGTAGCCGGTCCCGCTCCGACCCCCGTCCCTCCTCCTCCCGCGAGACACCGCTCGTGACGACGGCACCGCCCGTCGTCGCGAGCGGCGCCCGCGGAGGGGGAGGGGCGGGGGTCTTCGCGTCCCCACGGCTTGCCACAGCGGTCCGGGCGGGATAGACACGAGAGCACGAGAACCGGAGGCACGATGTCGAACCCGCGCTACTACGACCCCGTGGGCAAGGCGGTCCGGGCGCTGCTCGTGCTGAGCCTCGTCTGCTTCGCCCTGGCGGTGGGCATGTTCGCCCTCGACATCGTCATGCCCGGCACCATGACGGACGAGCGACGGCCCTGGGCCGAGGCCAGCGGGGCGCTCGCCTCGTTCGGCGTGCTGGCCCTCATCGTCTACTTCGCGACCGTCGCGATCGTCGGCGCGATCCGGGGGCGCGGGCAGTAGCCCCGGCTCCGACGCCGTCGTCCGACAGGAACGCGTCCGGCCCGCGGGATCCGAGGATCCTCGCGGGCCGGACGCGTTCTCGCGAGCCGTCGGGCGCCGGTCAGGGGCACTTCTTCGCGGTGATCGTCACCTTCAGCGTGGCGTCCGGAGCGACGGGGGAGCCGCCGGCCGGCTCCTGCCCGGTGACCTGGCCGGCGTCGGGCGCCTTCGGGTCCTCGGCGCAGGCGAGCGTGATCTTCGTGAAGCCGGCGGCGCCGAAGGCGTTCTTCGCGGCCTCCAGGTCCTGGCCCGTCACGTTCGGCACGGTCTTCTGGTTGCCGGAGCTGGTGAACACGGTGATCGCGGTGCCGCGCGGGGCCGAGCCCGACGGGTCGGCGCGGGTGACCGTCCCGACCGCGGCGTCGCTCGCCTCCGTGCCGCCCTGCACGACGCCGAAGCCGGCCGCCTCGAGCTTGGCCTCGGCGTCGGCGGAGGAGAGCCCGACGACATCCGGGATGTCGACCTTCGGGACGACCTGCAGCGAGCCGTCGGCCTCCGGGAACGCCGTCCCGCCGTACGTCGCGTCGGCGGCGCGCATGACGACCGGCCAGATGCGGTGGCGCGCGGTGGCGGCGGATCCGGAGTCGAAGGAGTAGCGGCCGAGGCGCAGGTTCGCGTCACCCTTCACGTTGAACACGCCGACGGCGGTCGCGACGCGGGTGCTCGCTCCGGTCATCCAGGTGGCCTTCGCGTCGTCGGTGGTGCCGGTCTTGCCGATCAGCGGAACGCCGTCGCCGGTGCGGGAGGCCACGGCCGTCCCGCCGCCGGTGAAGGTCGCCTGCAGCGCGACGGCCGCGGTGGCGGCGACGTTGCGGTCGATCGACTGGCGGCAGTTCGCCGGGGGCACCGGCTGGTCGGCTCCGGCGGAGTCGGTGATGCGGTCGATCGCGACGGGGTCGCAGGTCGTGCCGCCGGAGGCGATGGTGGCGAAGGCGCCGGCCATCGAGAGGGGCGAGACGTAGTTCGTGCCGAGCACCGACGACGGGTTGTGCTCGAGCTCCTCGCCGCTGCCCTGCTTCACGCCCATGTCGACCGCGGTGTCGCGGATGCCGCACAGGTCGAGCTCACGGGCCATGCCGACGAAGCCGGTGTTGAGGGAGGTCTTCGTGAAGGACACCGGGGTGCCGACCTCGCCGGTTCCGCCCTCGTCGTTCTTCGCGCTCGTCTCGTTGCTCGTGTCGGTGCCGCCGGAGACGCAGGAGTCCGTGAAGGTGCCCCAGGTGGACTTGCGCGTCCCGTCGACCGACTCGTTGATGCTGTGGCCCTCCTTCAGCCACTCCACCAGGGTGAAGAGCTTGTAGGTCGAGCCCGGCTGGATCCCGGAGGATCCGCCGTTGGCCCGATCGGTGCTGTAGTTCACGGCGCTGTAGGACGGGTCCGTCGTGAGGACGTCCGGATCCTGCGAGTACTTCTTGTTCTGCGTCATCGCGAGCACGCGCCCGGATCCGACCTCGACGCTGACCGAGACGGCTCCGACGTCGAAGTTCCAGGTCTGCGGGACCTGCGCGTCGACGGCGGCGACGGCCGCGTCCTGCAGGCCGACGTCGAGCGTCGTGTAGACGTCGAGGCCGCCGCGGCGGAAGTTGGTCCAGCGGGTGTCCTCGTCGGCGCCGAAGATCTCGTTGTTCTTCAGGACGTTGGTGACGTAGTCGCAGAAGAAGCCCGCGTTGCCCGCGGTCGAGCAGCCGGTGCTGGGCTGGGTGATGCGGGGCTCGATCGGAGCGGCGACGGCGGCGTCGTGGTCCTCCTGCGAGATCTTCCCCTCCTCGAGCATCTTGCCGATGATGTAGTCGCGGCGGTCCTTGTTGCGGGCGTAGCCGTTCGCGGCGCCGTTGTCCGGGTTGTCGGGCTGGTCGATCCGCAGGACGGCCGGGTTGTTGACGATCGCGATGAGGCTCGCGGCCTGGGCGATCGAGAGGTCCGCGGCCGAGGTCGCGTAGTAGTAGTTCGCGGCGGTCTCGAGGCCGTAGGTGGTGCCTCCGAAGAACGCGATGTTGAGGTAGCCCTGGAGGATCTGGTCCTTCGTGTACTGCTTCTCGAGCCCGATGGCGAGCTTCATCTCGCGGAGCTTCCGCTCGGGGGAGGTCCGGGTGGCCTCGTCGATCGCGGCCGCGCGCTCGGCGTCGTCCGAGATGTTGCGGACGGCCTTCTCGACGAGGACGTTCTTCACGTACTGCTGGGTGATCGAGGATCCGCCCTGCACGTCGTTGCCGAGCACGTAGGTCTGCGCGACGGCGCGGAGCGTGCCGGGGAGGTCGACTCCGCCGTGGTCGTAGAAGCGGGGGTCCTCACCCGAGACGGCGGCGTCCTTGGCGGCCTGGGCGATGCGGTCGAGCGGCACCTCGACGCGGTTCTCGACGTAGAAGGAGGCGAGCAGCTGCGGGCCGTCGGAGCCGGTCGCGTAGATGTTGCTCTTCTCGGAGAGCTTGTCGACCTCGAGGTAGTCGGGCAGGCCGTCGAAGACGCCGATCGACTGGTTCGCGGCGACTCCGGCGAGCGCCACAGCCGGGGTGACGGTGGCGGTCACGAGGACTCCGGCCACGACGCTCATGCCCAGGAAGCCCACGATCGCCTTGACCACACCACCGGTGGTCCTTCTGTCGGACGCCAAACCTTCTCCTTCGCGAATCCCCCCGGATGCTGCGACGACCGCGGCCGACGCCCTGCACGCTCCGTGCGGCAGGTCAACCTCGACAGACTAACCCGAGAGCCCCCGAAGACGAAGGCCCGGCCAGAGGCCTGAAAAGACCCTGACCGCGACCCGGGGGACGGTGTTCCCTAGGCTGTCGGCATGGCGAGCCCCTCCTCCGACCCCGGACCGGCCGACGCGACGACCCCGGAGGCCGCTCCGGTCGCGCCCCCGCAGGCCGTCCCCGCACCGCCCACGGGCGCCCTCTCGTACGCTCTCGGCTTCCTCGCGTTCATCGGGATCCCGTTCCTCAGCCTGATCGTGGGCGGCATCGTCATGGCGTCCGTGTACCCCTCCGCCCGGAGGAAGGGCGGGCTCGCCGCCGAGAACGCGCGGAACGCGGCGAACTGGGGTCTGACGGTGATCCTGATCGGGGTCGTGACGCTCGGCGCGCACGTCGTGCTGCTCTTCGCCGCCTCCGACACCCCGCTCGCGAAGGGCTTCTACCCGATCGGCATCCCGATCACGCTGTTC
Source organism: Rathayibacter sp. AY1C9 (assembly GCF_002932315.1). Taxonomy (NCBI): domain Bacteria; kingdom Bacillati; phylum Actinomycetota; class Actinomycetes; order Micrococcales; family Microbacteriaceae; genus Rathayibacter; species Rathayibacter sp. AY1C9. Next base: position 1,595 of record NZ_PSVZ01000027.1, on the reverse strand, counting down.
GCCGTGCTCTGGCTGGTGCACTTCGTGCTGATCATCTGCGGACTGGTGAAGGCGAACCAGCGCGAGGTGTTCCGTCCGCGCGTCGCGATCCCGTTCCTCCGCCCGCCCGCGGCCTGAGCTCAGGCGCCGACGGGCCAGAGGTAGTCGAGCCCCGGCGGCGTGCCGGGGAACAGCGGGCCGTAGTGGTCCTCGTCCTTGGCCACGAGCTTCGAGCGGTGCGAGAGGTGCAGCCGCTCGTCGCCGAACCACGGCGGGAGCGGGTAGTCGCCGGTCAGGTAGGCGGCGAGATCCTCCGGGGCGGCGGCGAGGGCCTCCTCGGTCTTCACGAGGCACGTGTCGGCGAAGCCGCGCTCCGTCCACTCCGCGCAGGTCTCGCGCTGGTAGGTCATCAGCGCCGGCCGGTAGCCCCGCCACATCCGCGTGACGGGGTGGTTCTGCCAGCCGTACCCCGGGACGGTCAGCGCCCGCATGACCTGCAGCGTCTCGACGCGCTGCTTGCCGAGCCGCTTGCCGTCGAGGGCGCGGACGCTGCGGTGGAAGTCGGGGTAGGGGAGGAAGGTCTGCACGCGTCCCAGTCAACAGCGGCCCGTCTCCCTCCGGCCACCCTCCCGTCACGCCGATGTCGCCTGGCGTGCGTAGCGTCCGGGGCATGACCGGACTCCCCCTCCTCGCCACCGACGACGTGCAGCTGCGCTGGGCGCGGCCCGAGGTCCTCGACTCCGCCCGCCACCGGATGCTGCGCCTGCTCACCCTCGCCGAGCGCCTGCGCTACGAGGCGACGAGTCGGCGCGAGGTCCGGGACGGCTTCCTCCTCGGCCGGGTCCTCGTGCGCGAGCTTGCCGCCGAGACGCTCGGGATCGATCCCCTCGAGGTCGCCGTGGACGCGCGCTGCGAGCGCTGCTCCGGACCGCACGGCCGCCCGGTGCTCCGCGGCGAGCACCCGGCGCTGGAGCGGATGCGGATCAGCATCGCGCACTGCGACGGCGCGGTGGTCGCGGCGCTGGCGACCGGACGCGACATCGGGATCGACGCGGTGCGCGCCCGCACCGTCCGCGACCGCGTGGCCTCCGGGGCGACGACGGCGGAGCAGGTGCTCGCCGATCTGCGCTCGCAGGCGGTCGCGAAGGCCGACGGGCGTGGGACCTCGAGCGACGAGCCCGTCCGCTTCCGCACCAGGGAGGGTGCGACCGAGGCCTGGATCGAGGGCTCGAGCCGCTACTTCGCCGTCTCGGAGCCGACGGTCCACTCCGCGCTCGTCGTGGCGGTCGCGGTCGCTCAGGAGTGACCGCGGGGCGCGGTCCCCGGCCGTTGCGCTGGTCCGCGCCTAGGCGAACAGCGACAGCGTGATCGTCGAGCGGTAGGAGCCGGCCTCGACGTCCGGCTCGGCCAGCAGCCGCAGCTCGGCGTCGGCGCTCCAGGTGCCGGCCCCGCCGGCGGCTCCGAGCAGCAGCGCGTCGCGCAGGCCCGCGCCGCCCTCGAGGGAGGAGGCGACCGGATCGCCCGCGACGGCGCCGGTGCCGGTGATCAGGCGCGGGGTCCAGCCGAGGTGGTCGGCTCCGATCGAGGCGCTCGGGCCGGTGAGGGCGCTCGCCGAG
>NZ_PSVZ01000026.1:0-41984 GCF_002932315.1 Rathayibacter sp. AY1C9 | reverse complement strand
GTTACGGGGCCCGTCCGGGGTCGGGCTCCACGTCGCCTGCCGGACCACCCGCTCCTCGGTCCGCTCCGAGACGCCGCGGATAGGATCGGAGGATGCCCGCCGCCTCCCCGGAGCCCACCGACTCCAACCCCGGCTACGTCACCCCGCTCGTGCGCAAGCTCGCCGGCGAGAACGGCATCGACCTCTCCACCCTCACGGGAACCGGAGTCGGCGGCCGCATCCGCAAGCAGGACGTCCTCGACGCTGTCGAGGCCGCCAAGTCGGCTCCGGCCGCCCCGGTCTCGGCGCCCGCCGCCGCAGCCGCCAAGGCCGCGCGCACCCCGCTCGAGACCTCGCCCCTCCGCGGCACCACGCAGCCGATGTCGCGCCTGCGCAAGGTCCTCGCGCAGCGCGCCGTCGAGTCGATGCAGACGAGCGCCCAGCTCACCTCGGTCATCGAGGTCGACGTCACGGCGGTCGCCCGCTTCCGCGACTCGGTCAAGAAGAGCTTCCAGGAGAAGACCGGCGCCAAGCTGTCCTTCCTCCCGTTCTTCGCCCTCGCGGCGGCGGAGGCGCTCAAGGCCTACCCGGTGATCAACTCGACCCTCGACGGGGAGTCGATCGTCTACCCGGACCACGAGAACATCAGCATCGCCGTCGACACCGAGCGCGGCCTGCTGACCCCGGTCCTCAAGAACGCGTCCGAGCTGAACCTCGCGCAGATCGCCTCCACCATCGGGGACCTGGCCGAGCGCACCCGCAACAACAAGCTGAAGCCCGACGAGCTCGCCGGCGGCACCTTCACGCTGACCAACACCGGTTCGCGCGGGGCCCTGTTCGACACTCCCGTCGTGTTCCTGCCGCAGACCGCGATCCTCGGCACCGGCATCGTCACCAAGAAGCCGGCCGTCGTGCAGGTGGACGGTACTGACGCCATCGCGATCCGCTCGACCGTCTTCCTCGCGCTCTCGTACGACCACCGCACGGTCGACGGAGCCGACGCGGCGCGCTTCCTGGTCGCGATCAAGGAGCGCCTCGAGGAGGGCTCGTTCGAGAACGACCTCGGCATCTGACACGCTCCCCCTGAGCGCGCCTCTCACGAGGCCGCTCCGGTGTAGACGTCGCGGATGAGCCAGCCGGCCTCCGTCCTGATGATCAGGACGGAGGCCGCTGTCGTCCCCGGGGCCGTCCGGAGGTGCACGACCGCCGATGCCCCGTTCACGTCGACGAGGACGGCCGACGCCTCCCCCGTCGCCGGGACAGCGGAGGCGGGGCCGTCCGCTGCGTCGCCGAGCGGCGAGTCCGCCGTGACCAGACCGCGGGCGCACTCCCGGTCCCCGCACGCGCGCACCGCGTCGATCAGCACCTCCGCCGCCTGCTCGGCGTCGAGTGAGGTCGCCGCGACCGGAGCCGGCGGTGCCGCGGTCGCCACCGCCGGCGGAGCCGACCGAGCCGGAACGGGCGCGGCTGCGGTCGACGCCTCCGCATCCTGCACCTGCCGATCGGGCCCGCCCGCGAGCGAACCGGCGAGCACCGCTCCCAGCACGATCGCCGTCCCGACGGAGAGCGGTCCCCGACGCCGGACGACGAACGCCCGGAGGCGGTCCTGCCAGCCGTCGAGCGGATGGACCCGCCTGTGCCGGGCAGCCGGAGCGGGCACCGCCTCCCGACCCCGGGCATCCGCGCCGGACGTCGGCAGCGCCCGCACCGCTTCGCCTATCCCCTGCGGATCAGCGAGTCCGTAGAGGTTGCCCTCCAGCGCCAGCAGGTCGCGGTGCCGCGCGAGGGCGGCGACCGGCAGCTCCGGGCAGAGCATTCCGAGGCGCTCCAGGACCCGCTGCAGCGCGTCGCGCGCCGCACGCGGGGTGTCGACGGCGGGCGTCGTCAGCAGCACCAGCGGCCGACCCTCCTCCGTCAGGCCGATGTCGTCCGTCGTCGGAGCCAGCCATGCTCCCTCGAGCGCGGCCGACCGGACCGCGCCCACCACGGGGGCGAGGAGGGTGACCGCGGCGCCGAGTGCGATCCCCCGCTCGACCCGCAGGAACCTCTCGAGTGTGGCGACGACGGGAGGGGCGGTCGAGACGATTCGCCTCCTCGGAGACGACTCCACCCGGACGATGCGTTCGCGGTGGCGGTGCTCGGCGAGCCGAGCCACCGCCGACACCTGTAGCGCCTCGGCCTCCCGCGGCCGCATCGTCCGCTCGGCCGGCGGTGCGGCATTCGGCGCAGGCGTCCGCCGCCTCCCCGTCCGCACTCCGCCGATCCTCCGGCCCTGGACCGTCCCGCTGCTCGTCATGAGGCGAGCCTGACCGCAGGTCGGGGCGGAGGACGCCCGTCGATCCCGATCGGTGGACGGATCGGCGCACGTGCCCTCTGTGGAGGAGTCGGATCCGCGTCCGGGGTCCGCCGCCGCGCTCCCGCTCGGTATCCTTGACGTCATGGCACGCAGCACGGAACCGTCGACGAAGGCGGTCAAGGAACCCGGACGTCTCAAGCAGATGTGGCAGGTGTTCCAGATGACCCGCCGCTACGACAGCAGCGCCGTCTGGATCATCCTCCTCGCGCTCCTGCTCCCGATCCTGCTCGGCGTGCTCCTCGGCATCCTGCTCGGCAACGGCAACGGCTTCGTGATCGCGCTGTGGATCATCGTGGGCGTGATGGCCGGCCTGGTCGCCGGACTCGCCGTACTCTCGCGTCGCGCCGAGCGCGCCGCCTACGGGCAGATCGCCGGGCAGCCCGGCGCGGTCGGCGCCGTCCTGCGAAGCGGACTGCGCGGCACCTGGACCGGCGGCGAGATGCCCGTCGCCGTCAACGGCAAGACCCAGGACGCCGTCTACCGCGCCGTCGGCCGCGGAGGCGTCGTGCTGATCGCGGAGGGCCCCGCCTCCCGGACCAAGCGCATGCTCGAGGACGAGCGGCGCAAGGTTTCGCGGATCCTGCCGAACGTCCCCGTCACCTTCGTGCACGTCGGCTCCGACGCCGATGCGACTCCGCTGCACAAGGTGCCGAGCCGCCTCTCGAAGACGAAGAAGGTCCTCACCAAGGCCGAGGTCCTCGCGGTGAAGAACCGGCTCTCCTCACTCAACACGTCGCTGCCCATCCCGAAGGGCGTCGACCCCTTCAAGGTGCGCCCTCAGCGATCGCGCTGACGCACGACGCGACAGGCCGGTCGGGATCTCTCCCGGCCGGCCTGCTTCGTCTGCGGCGCAAGTCAGTAGCGGACGAGAACCGTCCCGGCCACCTTGTCGTGGAAGCCGCGCTGGTCCGAGTCCCAGACGAGCGCCGGCACCAGCACGGCCAGCAGCACAGAGCGCACGATCGGGCGCCACACGCCGACCCAGCCCCCGCCGAGACGGATGACGCGCATCCCGAGCAGGCGGTGCCCGATGCTGCCGCCGATGGTGGGGATGAAGACGACCTGCAGCAGGACGAACAGCAGCAGGCTCGCCCAGCGGTCGTAGTCGAAGAACGCGAGCGACAGCAGAGCGGCGACGGCGAAGTCGACGGCCAGGGCGGCGATGCGGCGGCCGGACCGTCCGACCGAGAGGCGGCCCTCTCGGGGGAGGCCGAGACGCTCTCCCGGGTACGAGCTCGGGGCGGCGTCGGCGAAGGTCCTGCGGTCGGCGGCTGGCATCCTCCGATCCTATCCGCGGCGTCTCGGAGCGGACCGAGGAGCGGGTGGTCCGGCAGGCGACGTGGAGCCCGACCCCGGACGGGCCCCGTAACATGTCGGAAACAACAGGGACACGGTGGGGAAACCCCCCGTCACTACGCTGGAACGGCTGCGCTCTGCAGCACCCCGTTACGCCATTGGAGACCTTTGCATGTTTAAAGATTCTTCCGAGGTGCTCTCGTTCATCAAGGACACGGACGTCAAGTTCCTCGACATCCGGTTCACCGATCTCCCCGGTGTCCAGCAGCACTTCAACATCCCCGCCTCGACTGTCGATGAGGAGTTCTTCTCCGTCGGTCAGCTCTTCGACGGGTCCTCGATCCGCGGATTCGCGAACATCCACGAATCGGACATGCAGCTGATCCCTGACGTGACCACCGCCTACGTGGACCCGTTCCGCGTCGAGCGCACGCTGATCCTCGTCTTCGACATCTACAACCCGCGCAACGGCGAGATCTACTCCAAGGACCCGCGTCAGGTCGCGAAGAAGGCCGAGAAGTACCTCGCGTCGACCGGCATCGCCGACACCGCGTTCTTCGCCCCCGAGGCGGAGTTCTACATCTTCGACGACGTCCGCTACGAGATCACGCAGAACTCCGCGTTCCACTCCGTCGACTCGGTCGAGGGCGCCTGGAACTCGGGACGCGTCGAGGAGGGCGGCAACCTCGGCAACAAGACGCCCTACAAGGGCGGCTACTTCCCGGTGAGCCCCGTCGACAAGCAGGCCGACCTCCGCGACGACATCTGCCTCAAGCTGATCGACGCCGGCCTCATCCTCGAGCGCTCGCACCACGAGGTGGGCACCGGCGGCCAGGCCGAGATCAACTACCGCTTCGACACGATGGTCCACGCGGCGGACGACATCCTGAAGTTCAAGTACATCGTCAAGAACACGGCCGAGCAGTGGGGCAAGACCGCCACGTTCATGCCGAAGCCGCTCTTCGGCGACAACGGCTCGGGCATGCACACCCACCAGTCGCTGTGGAACGACGGCACGCCGCTCTTCTACGACGAGAACGGCTACGGCGGTCTCTCGGACCTCGCGCGCTGGTACATCGGCGGACTGCTCAAGCACGCCCCCGCCGTCCTCGCGTTCACGAACCCGACGGTCAACTCGTACCACCGCCTGATCCCGGGCTTCGAGGCGCCGGTCAACCTGGTCTACTCGGCCGGCAACCGCTCCGCGTCCATCCGCATCCCGATCACGGGCACGAACCCGAAGGCCAAGCGCATCGAGTTCCGTGCGCCCGACGCCTCCGGCAACCCGTACCTCGCGTTCGCCGCCCAGCTGATGGCGGGCCTCGACGGCATCAAGAACCGCATCGAGCCGCACGAGCCGGTCGACAAGGACCTCTACGAGCTGCCCCCCGAGGAGGCGAAGCTCATCCCGCAGGTCCCCGCGACCCTGGGCGAGGCGCTCGACGCCCTCGAGGCCGACCACGACTTCCTCCTCCAGGGCGGCGTGTTCACTCAGGAGCTCATCGACACCTGGATCGAGTACAAGCGCGAGAAGGAGATCAAGCCCCTCGCGCAGCGTCCTCACCCGTTCGAGTTCGAGCTGTACTACGGGGTCTAGCTAGATCCCGCGGAAGTAGCGGAGTCAGTCCGCAACGAGTCCGCACGAGCGGCCAGCACCTGTGCAACGGCCGCTCGTGCGGACTCGTCTTTGTCTGGCCACATGTGCCCGTACGTGTCGAGCGTCGTCTTCGCGGACGAGTGCCGCAGGCGGGCCTGCACGACCTTCACGTCTAGGCCCGAGGCGATCAGCAGCGACGCGAAGTAGTGGCGGCAGTCGTGAATCCGAAAGCCCTCGGGCAGGCCGTCGATTGTCTCGCGCGCGGCTCGGAACTGAGTCTCGATCGTGTACGGAGCGACCGGCCGGCCGTAGGCGCCGACGACGAGCGTGCTGCTCCCCCACTTCGCCGGCACCCGGTTCAGCTCGAGGGCGAGCTCGGTCGGGATCGGGATCGGGGTGCGCGACATCTCCGTCTTGAGCGGCTCGGCCGGGTACTGGATCGCCGGCGTGATGATGCCGCGCATGAAGTCGACGTCGACGGTCCGCAGCGCGGCGATCTCGGCGACCCGCAGGCCCGCAAACGCGCCGAGCAGGATGACCGGCTTCATCCCCTCCGGCATCGCGTCGTAGAGCGCCCAGATCTGCTCGGTCGTCGCCACGTAGGGCCGCTGCTTCCCCGCGCCCGGAGAAGTGCGCCTCGAGACCGGGGAGCGCGGGACGAGCCCGTCGTGGACGGCATCCGAGAACAGGTGCGACAGGCGAGCGTGCAGGGCGTACACCGTCGAGTCCGCGAGGCCCTGCTCCTTCAGCTGAGCAGTCCACGTCTTCACCTCGGAGGGGCGGACGCTCGCCAGGGGTCGCGAGCCGAAGGCCGCGCGAATGTGCTTCAGATGCGTCCGCGCCTGGCGGACTGTCGACGGGCGCTTAGTTGCGTAGCCGGCTAGCCAGCGATCGCACCACTCCCCTACGGTCATGCGCGCGGTCTCGGGGTCGAGGTAATCGCCGCGGACAACGGAGGCGGTCACAGAGTCGAGCCAGTGCCGTGCGGACTCGGCCGGCGCCTTCGGGTTGTCCTTATAGCGGAAGTGTCGAGAGTGCTCCTTGCCCTCCCCATCCCGGTAGCGCGCTCGCCAGGCCCCGTTAGGGCGCTTCTGGATGCTCGCCATGATCGGCTCCGTCAAACTCTTCGGCTTGGTTCCGCCAACGCTCGATCACCGGGTCGAAGCGACGACGGATGCGAGCCAGTCGCTCCTCTAGAAATGGGCGCTGATCGGCCATTTGCAGGTCTCCTGCGCTGGCCCAGATGCTCAAGGTCGCAACGCTTTCCAGTAGCTGCCCAGTCACGAGGTCGAGCGCCGTTACGGCTGCCTCCTCGGTAAGTTCTTCCTCCTGCTCGTCACTGAGCTCGACGTCGCCGAGATCCGAGACCACCCCGGCGACGACGAGGAGGTAGGCGCTTATCGCATCTTTGAAAGCGCGTTGCCCGTCGATGAGCCTCGCGTAGGCCTCATTCCACGCCACGTTGCCGGTGGGCTCGAAGAACAGCCGCACGTCGGTGTGAAGTACGGCGGCGATCTCGACGGCCTCGGTCAGGCGTAGCGGTCGCTCCCCGGTCTCGACTTTCCAGACCGTCGCTTGCGACCACTTCAGCCCGCGGGTTCGCAGCGCCGCCGCCAGGTCCTTCTGGCTCAGCCGCCCGCGAAGGCGAGCGACGTTTCTTCCGATCTGCTCGTCAATGATTGGCACGCACCAAGCTTAGGCGTAAAACGTAGTTGCGGACGACTCCGTATTGTGCGACCCTGGCGACGGCTACAAAACGTAGTCACCGCTCATCCCGTTTGGAGTCGCCGTGAACCAGGCCACACCCGCCCTGACGTCCCGCGTCGCGTCCACCTCTGCTGTGACGCTGCTGACGCTTCCCGAAGTGGCGTTCATGCTGCGCAAGACGCCCCAGGCGCTTCGCTGGCAGATGCACCAGGGAACCGCCCCCAAGAGCGCCCTCATCGGCGGCCGCCGTATGTTCCGGCGCGTCGACGTCGAGGCGTACATCGACGCCGCTTTCGAGGAGGCGGTCTGACGATGTCCGCTGCTACACAGAACGCCCCCGCCGCGGGTGCAACCGCGAGCGAGGGCAACAGCGCCACCCGAACCCATCTCACTGAGAACGAAGGAGCTAACCCCATGATGCTACAGAGCACCCCCATCGTCACCGAGAGCCTCGAGGACGGGTCGGCCGCTTGGCTCAGGCTGCCCGACCCGGACAGCCGAATCCCCGGCGAGATCTTCGCGACGTTCGAGTCCGGACAGTGGCGGACGTACGCACATGTGCAGCCGGACACCGCCGACGGGCTCTTCGACGCAGACCAGTCGAGAGCGATGGCGGCCGCTCTGACTGCAGCTGCAGCTCAGTGCGACGCGCTCAACGCGGAGATCGCGGAAGCGCGCCAGGCCCTGGACCGCACCACCGGCCAGACCCTCCGCGAGCTGCGCCACACCTTCAACTACTCCCTCGAGCAAGCAGCCACTCTCGTCGACTTCCCCAAGCGCGTGCTCAGCGACATCGAGGAGGGCGTGCTCCCCATCTGGGACTCCCTCAATGCGCAGATTACGAAGGCGTACGCGGGAGGCGCAAGGTGACGACCTCGACAGTGCCAGTGTCCAGCGGCGAGACCGTGCGCGCCTCTACGCGGGAGATCGGCGGCGTCGCTCGCGTCCTCTTCTGGACGAAGCGCGCGTCCCTCACGCTCACCCCGGATGAGGCTCGAGCAGTCTCGATCGCCCTCCTCGACCAGGCGCTGAGGGCCGAGCGCGCGGTTGACGACTCCTGGCCCGACGAGGCGCCGTGCTGACGCCGGCCGTCGTCGGAGCGAACGATGCCTGACGCGAGACTCCCTAGCCGTTGGCAGACGGACCCCGATCGCGTCGGGTTGTCCGACGCTGCATGGCGCATCTACTCCTGGGCGCTCATGTGGTCAGCGGAGCAGTGGACGGACGGACGGGTTCCGACCGCCGCCGTCCGGATGTTCCCGGTCGATGAGGGAAGGAGCCGCGCCGCCGTCATCGACGAGCTCGTCGAAGCCAAGCTGTGGCGCGTCACCAAGGTCGGCTGGCAGATCCATCGGTGGGAGGCGACGCAGACCACCGCCAACGAGCACGAGACGAGGCGGCAACAGTGGCGCGATTCGAAGCGCCGCAAGCGCGCAGGAGTGCAGGAAAGTCCACACGACCCAAACGACGGAGCCCGCTCCGATCCCAGTGCTGACGCGGAGGAGTCCACAGAGGAGTCCACGTGGACACCTGAGGATGAGGAAGAGGCTGAGGCTATAGGCGATAGGCAGAGGTCGGAGGACGAGGACAAGGCTCCGGACCCTGCGGTGGATCTCGCTACCGGGGAAGTCCTCGAGCCCGGTTTCACCCGCAACGGGCAACAGGGCCGTTACATCAAGAGGTCGGCCTAGTGGGCGCCGTGATCCCGTGGCCGACGAAGGAGCCGGGTCGTCCGTACCGCTGGCTGCTGCACCTCGAGCATGATCGGCCGGCTCCGACGTGTCCCACGCATCGAGAGAAGACGGACGGTCTCGGCAACTGCGGGGCGTGCATCTACGAGTACCGACTCGCTTTAGATGCCGTCCCTGCCGACGTTTGGACGTACTGCCGTGTCTGCCAGATGCCTATTCACCCAGCAGTAGAAGGAGAAGGGGTCGAGACATGCCCGACGTGCGACGACACTTTCTTCCCTTACAAGGAGATGACATGACCGATTTAGTAGCGACTCGATCGCCGCTCGCAATTCGAGTCGCAGCACTAGAGGCCGATAACGCGCGCTTGCGCAGTGAGCTCGAGAAAGCTCGCAACGACGTCGCCCGCAAAGAGCGGGTGCTGAGGAACAAGTCCCGGAGGACGAACGATGACAACTGACCACGACGACACGATCTTCTGGGAGGACTCGGCGGGTGGCATCGCCACGTTCCCGCGCGAGCAGTACCAGCGGGACTCGACCCACCTGTTCGAGCTCGTCATCACCACAGGCGCCGACTCGAGCGTCAACGTGAGCAAGGAGACGCGGCGGATCTTCGACGAGACGAGCGCCGACTACCTGCTGGCCGTCGCGACCACCGTTGCGGGCACGTTCGCCGGCTACTCCCTCACCCACCCGAACACGTTCCAGGTGTCGGCAGCGCTCATCAACTTCGGCGCGTTCCTCACCACGTTCCGGGCGCTCGTGCCGCCCGCCCCCTACACGCCCCCCACTGACCAGAAGGAATCAGAATGACCCTCGCATCATCCGCTCTCGGCATCCGGAGCATCATTACCCAGTCGCAGGCAGTCGGGGCCACCGTGCCCGCGTCGCTGATCGAAGCGCTCGAGAATCACGAGCGCACCGCCGAAGCAGCGGCGACTCTCTACATCGGCGGCACTGCCCTCGAGGATGCCGTCGCGGCTGCACTCGACGCAGGCAAGGACCCGACCGTCGACAAGACCGTTCAGCGCATCCTGGCCAGCCGCCAGATCGGCGCTCAGGGCGTCGTGCAGTCCGTCGTGCAGTCCGCCCTCGGTCGACTCGTCGCAGCCGCTGAGGACGTCGCACACGATCTCCTCGAAGCGTGGCGCGCGCCGTTCGACCAGGCAGCCGCCGACATCGCGGCCGGCTACAAGATCCTCGGCGACATCGAGCTGCACCAGGCCGAAGAGATCCTCCGCAAGGGAGGCGCCGCCGCCGAGGCATGGATCAAGGCCAACGCCGCGAACCAGCGGATCAAGGACATCCGCGGACTCTTCGTTCAGCTGTCGATCCACACCGCCTTCGTCCCCCACTCGCCCGCGAACGGCGTGCTCATCATCACGGAACCCACCTACGACCAGTGGACGGGTCTCGGTCTGCGAGAGGCGCGCATCGACCCGTGGAACGCGCACCGGATGGGGCTCACGCTGCGGCTCGCCACCCCCGAGGAGTTCACTACCCTCCCCGACCAGTACCAGGCCGAGTGGCACCGCCGGCAGCAGGCGGACCAGCACCGCCAGGCCGGCAAGTTCACGCCCCGCGAACTGGTCGGAGCTGCGGGCCTGTGATGGACGACGAGAAGGTGACCGAGCATCCCCAGTTCGTCACCGATCCTGAGAAGCGCGCGCGGCAGATCGAAGCCGACGAAGCCGAGAAGCTGACGCAGGCACTCGAGCGGGCTCAGGCGACACCTGAGGTATCAGCAGCGCCACCCGAGGCCAAGCAGCAGTGGACACCAGCACCCACGCTCTCCGGTCCGTACGCACCAAGCGAGGGGCGAACAGCGAGCCCGCAGACCACGAGCAGCGAGCACCGCAACCGGCAGTTCGCAGGGCAGCTGTTCAACCCTGACAGCGCTGACTGGACGCAGCACTAGCGATCGTCGCAGAGGCGGCCGACCACCTAATCCGGGTCGGTCGGCCGCCTCTTTGTATCAGTACGAAAGACCATACGAGGGTGGGGGTGGTCCCCTCTCGAAGACGACGAAAGACCTCCGGGTATAGGGATGATCCCTCCCCGACATTTTTTCCACACGCGTGTGTGTTTTGTACCAAGTGGCCGTGGGCCGTTTGTACCAAGCCGCTCGCACTGAACTAGGCGCCCCTGCGGGATCTCTGCGAAGGCGCTTTCACGTACCGAAAGGACTACTCACATGGCTGATAGGACGGTCAAGGTCACAGCAGTACTGCAGGCGCAGCAGTACATCGCTGGGCTGGACAAGATGCAGAAGAAGATGCGCGAGACGACGAAGGACGGCGTCGACAAGCTCGCTGAACAGCGGGAGGCGATGAACCAGCTGGGGACTGCCGCGATCGGCGTCGGCGTCGTCGCGGTGGCCGCGGTGGGACTGGCGGTGTCCAAGTTCGCGGAGTTCGACAAGGCGATGTCGGGCGTCGCTGCTTCGACTCACGAGTCCACGGCGAACATGGGGCTCCTGCGGGATGCGGCTCTCGAGGCCGGCGCGGAAACTGTGTTCTCCGCCACCGAGGCGGCAGGCGCGATCAACGAGCTCGCGAAGGCGGGTGTCTCGACGAAGGACATTCTCGGCGGAGGCCTGACGGGTGCGCTGTCGCTCGCGTCTGCAGGCTCGCTCGACGTCGCTGACGCTGCGGAGATCGCAGCGACCGCTATGACCCAGTTCGGGCTGAAGGGGTCGGAGGTACCCCACATCGCGGATCTCCTCGCAGCTGGTGCCGGCAAGGCGCAGGGTTCCGTCGAGGATCTGTCGCAGGCGCTTAACCAGGGCGGACTCGTCGCCTCGCAGGCCGGGTTCTCGATCGAGGAGACCACCGGGACGCTCGCGGCATTCGCGGCTGCGGGTTTGGTTGGTTCGGATGCGGGTACATCCCTCAAGACGGCGATCCTCGCGCTGCAGAACCCCTCTGAAAAGGCGCGGGGGGTCATGGAGCAGTACGGCCTGTCCGTGTACGACTCTTCGGGCAACATGCTGTCGTTCTCTGACATCGCAGGGCAGCTCGAGAGCAAGCTTGGCGGTCTCACTGACGAGCAGCGGAACGCCGCCCTGGCAACGATCTTCGGAAACGATGCGGTCCGTGCTGCGAACGTCCTCTACTCCAACGGGGCGGACGGCATCACCGATTGGACGTCGAAGGTCAACGATGCCGGTTACGCGGCGATCACCGCGGCCACCAACCTCGACAACCTCTCCGGAGACCTCGAGTACCTGCAGGGCGCGATCGACACCGGGCTCATCAAGGCGGGCTCGGGCGCTAACGAGGTGCTGCGAGAGATGGTGCAGCACGCGACCGATGCTGTCGATTTCTTCGGGCAGCTCCCCGCTCCCGTGCTCTCGGCGGGACTCGCGGCCACCGGCACGGTCGGCGGATTCTCGCTCCTCGGCGGCACGCTCCTGATCGGCGCTACGCGCGTCGGAGAGATGCGACGCAGCCTCGCAGTGCTGAACGAGGAGATGCCCCGAACCGCGAAGTTCGCAACTGGCGCGGCGAAGGGCCTCGGGCTGATCGCGGGGCTCACCACCGTTGCTGTCGTCCTCGACGCGATCGCCAACAGCGGCAATCGGGCGGCGCCCTCTCTCGAGGAGACCGCTCGCGCCATGAAGCAGCTGGACGGCGTGGACAAGATCTTCGCGCAGCTAGACGGAGCTGGCCCGGTCGACGACCTCGACGGGGCTCTCAAGCGACTCCTCGGGAACGATCTGGACGAGAACCTCGACGGATTCAACCGGTGGGCTTCGGGAATCAACCAGGCGCTCGGAGGCCCCGTCAGCGACTCCGTGCAAACTACTCGGGATCAGTTCGAGAAGATCGACCAGGTGCTCAAAGCCCTCGTCGAGGGTGGTGCGGCCGACGAGGCAGCTCGACAGTTCCGGACCATCGCGGACGCGGCAGAAGCGCAGGGAATCCCCACGCAGAAGCTCATGGACGAACTGCTTCCCGGCTACCAGGAGGCCCTGCAGGGGACCGCTACGGCGCAGGAGGACACGGCCGCGGCGACCGAGGCGAACACTGAGAAGCTGGAAGGCCTCTCGGGTAAGGCGCAGTCGGCCAAGACCGACCTCGACGCGCTCGCAGATGCAATCCGCGGGTTCGGCTCCGCGCAGCTCGACGTGAACTCGTCGACGCGTGAGTTCGAGGCCGCTCTCGACGCCGCAACCGCTTCGGTTCAGGAGAACGGCACGTCGCTCGACGTGAGCACCGAGGCCGGCCGATCCAACCAGGCTGCCCTCGACGCGATCGCCTCCTCGGCGCTCGGAGTCGCCTCGGCCACACTGAAGCGAACCGGCAGCGAGGAAGACGCGCGCGCGGCTGTGCAGCGCGGCCGGGAGGAGCTGATCGCGCAGCTCGCACAATTCGGCATCACCGGGCAGGCCGCGGACGACTACGCAGACAACCTCGGGCTCATCCCTGACGACGTCAGCACGGCGGTCGGGCTTACGGGCGTCGACAAGGCGGAGGCGGATCTCGCGTACCTCACCCGCAACCGCACAACGTCCGTCACCGTCGTGACCAACAGCCCCAACGGCGCCGCATTCTCGGACGCGCGCAGCTCGGCCGGCTCCGCAAACGGCAACCTCTTCGCCTACGCGAACGGCGCAGTCGCAGCAGCCAATAACGCGCTCGCCTTCGCCAACGGCGGGTTCGCGCCCGGGATCTACGCCGGCCGTCAGGGGGCGATCCACAAGTTCGCGGAGCCGGAAACACGCTGGGAGGCATACATCTCCGGCAAGCCCGGGCAGGAGCGCCGCAACCTCGCAATCTGGGAGGCGGCAGGCGAACGGCTCGGAGCATTCGGCCGCGGAGGGGGCGGGATCGATAGTCGGACGCTCGCCCCGATGCCATCGCAGTACACGACCAACAACGTCTACGGCGGCAGGACCATCGCGCCGGTGGTGAACCTCAACGGCCCGTTCTACAGCTACGACCCAACTCGTGTCGCGAAGGACATCCAGCGCAAGCTCAGCCAGGCCCTCGCGCTCTACGCCAACTAGCGCCACCACTAAGCCCCCGCGGCTCGCAGCATCACGCTGCGGAACGCGGGGGCTTTCTGTCGTTGTGGGCCTAGAGCGCGCCACCAGCGCCGCAGTTCACGCCGACTCGCCCCGAAGCCCAACCGGCGCTAGACGATGGAGCCATGGACAGCTCCGAGCACTACCTCGTGACGACACGCCGCCCGTGGGACGAAGCGCCAACCGTCGTCGGGATCTTCACTACCTCCGACGACGCGGATGCCGCGGTTGCTTGCGCGCAGCAGGACGGGCTGACGCCCGACCGCTACTCGATCGAGGTGTGGCGGGGGAACCAGCGAGCTTGCGCCCTTCGCAGACCTTAACCCGTCGTGGTAAGCTTCATGAGCAGGAAGGAGACTTCCCGCCTTGCCGAACCCCCGCCCCAGGCGGGGGTTTCGTGCGTCAAGGCCAAGTTCTCGCTCGACCGTTCGGCCACTGGGTACTGCCTACGACAATGCGCCACATATTCCATTTCTGGTCGTGAGCCCTCTTGTCCGTTTCGTTGACAGTTGATATCCGGTTGTAAAGATACGTCAGTAGATCTGCGCACTGTAGCGCTCTCGATGTTGACGAATCGATAAAGTCAATGGACGGATCTACGTGCGGCAACTTTGATGATCGATAACCGTAAGTTCCAGTCGACTGATAGCTTCGGAAATTGGATCGACTTATTTCGGCGGTGTGATGGTCATCCGCAATAATCTTAATGGGCGGTTCGTCAACAGACCAGCAGCCGTTGATCTGCTCGAATAAGTGACTGAAAGCCAATTCCCGAGCTGGGGTGAGAACTGGATAGCCGCGCGCCGCTTGCCCGACGACATCGACGCCCTCAATGTAGATAGAGGCGCCGCTATCTCGGATTGCTTCGAGCGCCTCCTCGTAGATGCGGAACCTAAGCCTTAGTGGTACAGAGCGCCACGGTTCTTCGCTAGCCCGCATCATGGTGCTGCCGTGGAACTCGGTATCGGGTTCGAGGCCATCGGCGGTCGCTGCATGTTTTGCCATGATTGCATCTAATCGTTCCGTCAAGAACTGTTCTTGCTCAATCGAACAGACAATCGAACCCAGAAAATAGAACGCTTCATCGCGTTCAGACTCATCGACGAAGGCGCGCAACACTCGTCCAGTCTGCCGCATCGGTCGGCGGACCGCTGGTGTCGGCAGTACCAGCCACAATCTCGATCATGGGAACCCGCTACGACCCGAACCACCCCGCACGCCCGCGCGAAGTGTCCGTCTACGAACAGGCGTTCCGCGACGTCGGCGACGAGGCGCCCTGGTTGCTCGCCTGGCGCGACGGGAAGGTGATGACCAACCCCGATACCGGTCGGTACCTCTACAGCCATGAGGTGCCGGGACAGAGCGGAGACCTGAAGCGCGGGCGCGGCGGACGACGGCCGTGACCTCAGGGTGAAGGACCCCGTTTGTCCTCGTCCATGGCTGTCCTACTTCGGCGTCGGCACGCGGTGAGGCTGTCCGCACCGAGTCCGCAAGAGTCCCAATCTGAGCCGACCATCGTCAATCACCAACCGCGACCGAATCGGCGCAACGGCGGCGTTTACGGTGGTCTACAGCCACTGCCAATTACGGGTGGAGAGTTCGAGCTGTACTACGGGGTCTGATCCCGCAGCACTGCCGAAGGGCCGTTCCTCCTCGGAGGGGCGGCCCTTCGCCGTCCCCGGCGCGCGGGCGTCAGCGGTAGGAGGAAGCGTCTCCCGCGGCCGGCCCGTAGAACAGGCGCTCGAAGACCGCGCGGGAGCGGCGGGTCACGCCGAGGTAGTCGTCCTCGAGCGCCGTCGCGGACCCGGCCGGGTACTCCAGCAGGCGCGCGACGCCCTCGAGCTGCCGGCGGTCGGTCGGGAGGACGTCGCTGGTGCGGTTGCCCCAGAGCGTGGTGCCCGAGCGGACACGGGACGCGAGGATCCACGCGGCGCGCAGCCGCTCCGCGTCCTGCGGGCCGACCATGCCCTCCTCCTCCGCGACCGCGAGGGCGGTGAGGGTCGAGGTGGTCCGCAGCGCCGGGGTCCGCCGCGCGTGCTGCAGCTGGAGGAGCTGCACCAGCCACTCGACGTCGCTCAGCGATCCACGGCCGAGCTTGAGGTGACGGCGGGGGTCGGCGCCCTGCGGCAGGCGCTCGCTCTCGACCCGTGCCTTGATCCGCTTCACCTCGCGGATGTCGCGGTCGGAGACCGCTCCCGGGTAGCGGACCCCGTCGGCCAGCTCCTCGAAGTCCTCGATGAGCGCCTGGTCCCCCGCCACTCCCCGCGCCCGGAGCAGCGCCTGCGCCTCCCAGGTCAGCGACCAGCGGGCGTAGTAGGCGCGGTAGGAGTCGAGGGAGCGCACGAGGGGCCCGTTCTTGCCCTCGGGCCGCAGGTCGGCGTCGAGGTCGAGCGGCAGGCGGGAGTCCTCCGTGAGCCGGACCAGCTCGGCGACGACGAACTGCGAGTAGAGCTGGGCCTGGTGCGGCTCGGCGGTGCCGGGTCGCTGGACGTACATCACGTCGGCGTCGGAGCCGAAGCCCAGCTCCGCCCCTCCGTACCGGCCCATGCCGATGATCGCGAACTCCGCGTCGGCGCCGGGCCGGGTCGCACTGCCGCGCCGGATGGCGGCGAGCACGCCGCCCAGCAGTGCGCTGATGATGTCGGTGAGGCTGGTCGCGATCTCCTCGATCGAGCTGAGACCGAGCACGCCCCCCATGGCGGTCCGCAGCACCTCGCGCCGGCGCATCGAGCGGAGGACTGAGGCGACCGCGTCGGGCGTCTCGTGCCGGGCGAGCACGGCGCGCACCTCCTCGGCGAGCTGGGCGGCGCTGCGGGGGCGGAGGGCGTCGTCGTCCTCGAGCCAGGCCGCCGACTCCGGGATGCGGTCGAGCAGCTCGCCGACGAAGCGCGATCCGGAGAGCACCGTGGTGAGCCGCTTGGCGGCTCCGGACGAGTCGCGCAGCATCCGGAGGAACCAGGGCGTCCCGCCCAGTGCGTCGCTGAGGCGCCGGAACGCGAGCAGGCCGTAGTCGGGGTCCGGTCCGTCGGCGAACCACTGCAGCATCACCGGCACGAGGTGGCGCTGGATGCTCGCGCGACGCGAGACGCCCGAGGTCATCGCGGCGATGTGGCCGAGCGCCCCGCGGGCGTCCGCGAAGCCGATGGCGGCGAGGCGCGCCTCCGCCTGGCCGGTGGACAGCTCGGCGCCGCCGTCGGAGAGCGCGGCGACCGCGGAGAGCAGCGGACGGTAGAACAGGCGCTCGTGCAGGCCCCGGACGCGGTGCTTGATCCCGTTCCAGACGCTCAGCAGCTCCTCCGCCGTGCGGGCGAGCCCGCTGGAGCGGGCGAGGGTCCGCAGCTCGTGCTCGTCCCGCGGCATCAGGTGCGTGCGTCGCAGGCGCCGCAGCTGGAGGCGGTGCTCGAGCAGCCGGAGTGCTCGGTAGTCCTGCGCGAACTCCTCCGCGGCGGAGCGGCCGATGTACCCGCGGTCGGCGAGGGCGCCTAGGGCGAGCAGAGTCCCGGGCATGCGGATCTCGTCGTCGGTCTGCCCGTGGACGAGCTGGAGCAGCTGCACCGTGAACTCGATGTCGCGCAGTCCGCCGGGCCCGAGCTTGATCTGGTAGTGGACGTCGTTCTGCGGGATGTTCTCGGTGACCCGCTCCCGCATCCGCTGCACCGACTCGACGAAGTTCTCGCGGGAGGCGCTCGACCAGACCTTGGGCGCGACCGCGTCGACGTACGCCCGCCCCAGCTCCTGGTCGCCGGCGAGCGGGCGCGCCTTGAGCAGCGCCTGGAACTCCCAGCTCTTCGCCCACCGGTCGTAGTAGGTGATGTGCGACTCGAGGGTGCGCACGAGCGCGCCCTGCTTGCCCTCCGGGCGCAGGTTCGGGTCGACCTCCCAGAGCTCCGGCTCCATCGCCAGCGCGGAGGTCCCGCGCATGAGGAGCACGGCGAGCCGGGTGGCCACGTCGATCGCACGGGCGTTCGTCAGCTCCTTCTCCGGGTCGCCCTCGGCGACGAAGATCACGTCGACGTCGCTGACGTAGTTGAGCTCGGACGCTCCCGCCTTGCCCATGCCGATGACGGCGAAGCGGGTGGCGGCGACCTCGTCGCGGCCGAAACGACCCGGGCCCGTGCCCTCGACCAGCTCGGTCCGCGCCACGGCGAGGGACGCCTCCAGCGCGGCTCCGGCGAGGTCGGCCAGCGCCCTCGTCACCCGGTCGATCGCCGCGACGGGGTCGGCCTGGCTCAGGTCGTGGACGACGATCCTGGTGAGGAGGCGGCGGTACCGCACGCGCAGCGCCGTCCAGCCCGCCTCCTCCCGGAGCGACGAGAAGCCGTCGACGGCGCCGACCGACTCGAGCAGCTCGGCCTTCATCTCGGCGCGCCCGGGGAGCGTGCGCACCGGCTCGAGCACGCTGGCCAGCTCGTCGGGCCGGCGCTGGAGGAAGTCGGCGAGGCCGGAGGAGGCCCCCACCACCAGAAGCAGCCGGGTCAGGGCCTCGTCGTCGGCGAGGACCGCGTCCATCCGGTCGCGGTGCCGCCGCAGCAGGTCGATCAGAGCGAGCAGCGCCTCGTCCGGGTCCGCCACCCGGGCGAAGGAGGGCAGCACCGACTCGAGCTGCCGCCCGGCGAGCTCCTCCGCCTCGGCCAGCCGCGCCCCGGTCTCGCCGAGCGCGGCGAAGCCGAGGCGTGCGACATCGCGGAGGGAGCGTTCACGGGGCATGGCCGAGGCGTCAGAGCATCTCGAGATTGCTGCGCAGCTCGTACGGCGTGACCTGGGCGCGGTACTCGGCCCAATCCTTCCGCTTGTTGAGCAGCACGAAGTTGAACACCTGCTCGCCCAGCGTCTCGGCCACGAGCTCGGACTCCTCCATCAGCGAGATGGCGCGGTCGAGGCTGGCGGGCAGAGCGCCGTAGCCGAGCGCCCGGCGCTCCGCGTCCGAGAGGGCCCACACGTTGTCCTCGGCCTCGGCCGGGAGCTCGTAGCCCTCCTCGATGCCCTTGAGCCCGGCCGCCAGGAGCAGCGAGTACGCCAGGTAGGGGTTCGCCGCGGAGTCCAGCGCCCGGTACTCGATGCGCGACGACTGCCCCTTGTTGGGCTTGTAGAGCGGAACGCGCACGAGGGCGGACCGGTTGTTGTGGCCCCACGAGACGTAGCTGGGCGCCTCGTCGCCGCCCCAGAGCCGCTTGTAGGAGTTGACGAACTGGTTCGTCACGGCGGTGATCTCGGGGGCGTGCTTGAGCAGGCCCGCGATGAACTGACGGCCGAGCTTCGAGAGCTGGTACTGGGCGCCCTGCTCGTAGAACACGTTCACGTCGCCCTCGAAGAGCGAGAGATGCGTGTGCATGCCCGAGCCGGGGTGCCCGGAGAGCGGCTTCGGCATGAACGTCGCGTAGACGCCCTGCTCGATCGCCACCTCCTTGATCACGGTGCGGAAGGTCATGATGTTGTCGGCCGTGGTGAGCGCGTCCGCGTAGCGGAGGTCGATCTCGTTCTGGCCGGGGCCCGCCTCGTGGTGGCTGAACTCGACCGAGATGCCCAGATCCTCCAGCATGCGCACGGAGCGGCGGCGGAAGTCGTGCGCCGTGCCTCCGGGGACGTTGTCGAAGTACCCGGCGGAGTCGACCGGCTCCGGACCCTCGGCGCCGAAGGACGACGACTTGAGGAGGTAGAACTCGATCTCGGGGTGCGTGTAGAAGGTGAACCCGCGCTCGGCCGCCTTCGCCAGCGTGCGCTTGAGCACGTTGCGCGGGTCGGCGACGGCGGGCTGGCCGTCGGGCGTCGTGATGTCGCAGAACATCCGCGCCGTCGGGTCGATCTCTCCGCGCCACGGGAGGATCTGGAAGGTCGACGGGTCCGGATGCGCGAGGACGTCGGCCTCGAAGGAGCGGGTGAGGCCCTCGATGGCGGAGCCGTCGAAGCCGAGCCCCTCCGCGAACGCGCCCTCCACCTCGGCCGGCGCGATCGCGACCGACTTCAGCGTGCCGACGACGTCGGTGAACCAGAGGCGAACGAATTTGATCCCTCGCTCTTCAATGGTGCGAAGAACGAAGTCCCGTTGCTTGTCCATCCAGACCCCTCCTGTTTCGACCCTCAGGCTACTGCCTCCGACCGGGGCCCGCGGGGCGCCCGAGGCGCGCCGTAGACTGGCGCCCATGTCAGCGCAGCCCGTGAAACGCGTTCGAACCCGCCACTTCCAGAACGCGAAGGACTCCGGTGTCCGCATCACCGGGCTGACCAGCTACGACCAGCTGACGGCGAAGATCTTCGACGACGCCGGGATCGACTTCCTCCTCGTGGGCGACTCCGCCGGCAACACGGTGCTCGGCTACGACACCACTCTGCCCGTCACCGTCGACGAGCTCATCCCGCTGGCGCGCGCCGTCGCCGGAGCCGTCGAGCGCGCCTTCGTCGTCGCCGACATGCCCTTCGGCTCCTACGAGTCGGGTGCCGACGACGCGCTGCACACGGCGTTCCGCTTCATGAAGGAGACGCACGCGCACGCGGTGAAGCTCGAGGGCGGAGTCCGCTCCGCCGAGCAGATCCGGCGCATCGTCGAGGCGGGCATCCCCGTGATGGCGCACATCGGCTTCACGCCGCAGAGCGAGCACGGGCTCGGCGGTCACATGGTCCAGGGGCGCGGCGAGGGCATCGAGCAGCTGCTCGCCGACGCGCGCGCCGTCCAGGAGGCCGG
This sequence comes from Rathayibacter sp. AY1C9, assembly GCF_002932315.1. Lineage (NCBI taxonomy): Bacteria > Bacillati > Actinomycetota > Actinomycetes > Micrococcales > Microbacteriaceae > Rathayibacter > Rathayibacter sp. AY1C9. The sequence continues at coordinate 21,648 of NZ_PSVZ01000026.1, read as the reverse complement.
GGCGTTCGCCGTCGTCCTCGAGATGGTGCCCGCGGACGCGGCACATCAGGTGACGGAGGAGCTGCGCATCCCGACGATCGGAGTCGGAGCGGGACCGCACGTCGACGGACAGCTGCTCGTGTGGACGGACTTCGCCGGATTCACCACCGGCCGCATCCCCCGCTTCGTGAAGCAGTACGCGGATCTGCGCGGCGTGCTCACCGGAGCGGTCACCGCGTACCGGGACGACGTGGAGTCCGGCGCCTACCCCGGCGCCGAGCACAGCTACGAGTAGCCGCGGTCAGCGGTCCTCGGCGGCGTCCTCCTCGGCCCACTTGCGGCTGTTCTCGTGCAGCCGCTCGAGGGCGTGCTCCGCCTCCTCGCGAGAGGAGAAGGGTCCCACCCGGTCGACGGAGGGGGACACGAATCCCTGCTCCACCGTGCCGGCCTTGAGGTTGTACCACCAGGAGTTCGCGTCGCCGTCAGCCATGCCGCGATCCTACGCCGCAGCCCGCGTCGGTCCGCACCCCCGCCCTTCGCTAGCATGGCCGCTATGACTGCTGCGGCGACCGCCATCGGGATCGACATCGGGGGAACGGGCATCAAGGGGGCCTCGGTGGACCTGGCCGCGGGCACCCTGCTCAGCGACCGGATGAAGCTCGCCACTCCCCCGGGAGGCACGCCGAAGGACATCGTCGCCACCGTCCAGCAGATCCTCGAGAAGATCCCGGACCTGCCCTCGGACACCCCGGTCGGCATCTGCTTCCCCGCCGTCGTCGTCCACGGACGGACGATGTCGGCGGCGAACGTGTCGGACGAGTGGATCGGCCTCGAGGCCGAGAAGCTCTTCGAGGACGCGATCGGCAGGAACATCTTCTTCGTCAACGACGCCGACGCGGCGGGCTACGCCGAGTCGCGCTTCGGAGCGGCGAAGGACAAGAAGGGCCTGGTCATCATGACCACCCTCGGCACCGGCATCGGGACGGCGCAGATCCACGACGGGATCCTCATCCCCAACGCCGAGCTCGGCCACCTCGAGATCCACGGCGGCGACTACGAGAAGAAGGCCTCGTTCGCCGCCAAGGAGCGCGACGACCTCGACTACAAGCACTGGGCGAAGCGCCTGCAGCGCTACTACTCCCACCTCGAGGCGCTGCTCTGGCCCGATCTCTTCATCGTCGGCGGCGGCATCTCCAAGCACCACGACGAGTTCCTCCCGCTGCTCGACCTGCGCACCCCGATCATCCCGGCGGCGCTCCGCAACAACGCCGGCATCCTCGGCGCGGCCGCACTCGCAGGGCGGGGCTGAGTCTTTTTCCTCGGCGGTCCCCGCCCGCCGAGGCGCGGTCGGCCTCGGGAGGTGACGCGATCCGGGGAGCGGGGTGCGGACGGCTACGGCGAAACGCTGGCACGCGTTTCGCCGGTTCGCCTGGTGCGTGGCGCCACGGCGGACGGACGTGATCAGACTTTCAGGGTTCAGCGGTCGCGGTGAGCCAGGACGGGGGCGGGGGCACCTGGTCCTCGGGGTCGATCCGCAGCGGCGTCTCAGGACCGTCCTCCGGGACCGTCGCCTGCCGGACGTCGTGCTGCGCCGCGTCGTCCGCAGGAGGCAGCGCGAGAGATGGACTGCGCCAGTCTTGACGAGTAGCCGCGCAAGGGTGTATCGAGACCCGGGAACCGCCCCCGCAGGCCGTCGCGCTGACTGCGGGCGGGAGCGCGAAGAAACCGGCGGAGACGCGAGATGCCCCGCCGGGGCGGGGCATCTCGTGGCGAAGGGGTCGGCTGATACGCCGGGTTCTGTTCACGCCGCGCCTCTCGGCGGGCGCTGGACGGCCATCTCTCTCGGAGCCACGTCGCCGTGACCCTCCAGCGGTCTACCCGAGGACCCGACGAGCAGCCGCATCGTCCTCTGTCTGACCTTGCTCCGGGCGAGGTTTACCGAGCGGACCGGATCACTCCGGCCCCTGGTGGTCTCTTACACCACCGTTTCACCCTTACCGCCGGCCGGAGCCGACGGCGGTCTGTTCTCTGTGGCACTGTCTCGCGGGTCTCCCCGGGTGGGTGTTGCCCACCGCCCTGCTCTGCGGAGCCCGGACGTTCCTCGGCACCACGGCTCTCGCCGCGGTGACGCGACCGTCTTGCCGGCCCGTTCGCCCGTCCAGTGTAAGGCTCAGGCGAGGGTGGACTCCTCGCCGCGCACCAGGATGCAGCCGCTGTCGGGGCAGAGGACGACCTCGTCGGGAGCGGAGGCGCGGATCCAGGAGAGGTCCGACTCGGTGAGGGCCACGCCGCTCCCCTCCGACACCTTCCCGCGGAGGAGGGCCGCGCCGACTCCGTAGCGGGCGCGCTGCTTCTCGTACAGCTCGACCAGGTCCTCCGGAAGGGTCGTCACCAGGTCCGCCCGGTCCCGGGCGAGCGCCTCCTGCTTGTCGCGGAGCTTCTCGGCCTGCGCGTCGCGCTCCTCGGCGAGGGTCCCGAGCGAGGCGACGACCTCGTCGCGCTCGGCCTGAGCCGCGGCGACCTCGGACTCGATGCCCTCGATCCGCTCCATCAGGGTCAGCTCGATGTCCTCGAGGTCTCCCCGTCGCTTCACGAGGGAGGTGATCTCGCTCTCGAGCGCGGCGATGTCCTTGGCCGCGGATGCGGTCTGCAGGCGGTCGCGATCGCGGGTGAGCCGCTTCTCGACCACGCTGACGTCGGACTCGATGCGCCCGAGCTCGGTGCGCACGTCCTCGAGGCGCCCTGTGCGCTCGGCGAGGGAGCGGCGGGTCTCGTTGTCGCGGGCCTGCATCGCCTGGATCCGCGCGATCTGCGGGAGCGTCGCGAGGGCGTGGCGCAGCTGCGCGCCCCTCGTGTCCAGACTCGCCAGAGTCAGGAGTTCGCGCTGGTGTGCGGGGCTGGCTTTCACGTGGCGGTCCTCGTTCCCGGCGCGCAGTACGGGCGCGCCGCGTCCATTCTCCCGTGCCCGCGGCGGGTCAGTGCACGATCGCGAAATCCCACGGGTCGGTGCGGGTCTCGCTCACCTCGACGGTGACCGTGGGCAGGGCCTCCCGCAGCGCGGTCGCGGCGACGTCGAGCCACAGCCACTCGCTCGCCCAGTGCGAGACGTCGATGAGGGCGGGGCCGGTGCCGTGCAGGGCCTTCTCGCGCGCCTCGGAGGCCGGGTGGTGCCGGAGGTCGGCGGTGATGAAGACGTCGCTCGTGCGGACGGCGGGGGCGTCCAGGAGGGAGTCCCCCGCTCCCCCGCAGAGCGACACGCGGCGCACGGGTGTCTCGTAGGCGCCCGCGACCCGCACTCCCCCTGCGGTGGCCGGCAGGAGCTCGGCCACGGCTCCGGCCAGGCGTCCGAGCGTCACCTCCTCGGGCAGATCGCCCACCCGGCCGAGCCCGACCGACGGGTCGGCGCCCGGGACGATCGGAGTCGTGCCGGTCAGGCCGAGGCGGGTCGCGATCACGTCCGAGACGCCGTCCGCGACGATGTCGGCGTTCGTGTGGGCCGAGATCAGTGCGCAGCCGCCCCGGACGAGGTCCGCGAGCAGGCGGCCCTTGTAGCCGTCCTCGGCGATCGAGGTGACGCCGCGCAGCAGCAGCGGGTGGTGCGCGACCAAGAGCTGGTATCCGCCGTCGACGGCCTCCGCGACGGTGTCGGAGACCACGTCGACCGTGAGCAGGATCCGCTCCACCGCGGCGTCGGGGTCGCCGGTGACCAGGCCGGGCGCGTCCCAGCTCTCGGCGGCCGCCTCGGGCCAGAGACGGTCGATGACGGCGTGGACGTCGCGCAGTGAGGGCATGCGTCCAGGGTAGGGCCGCTCAGGGCGGGTGGTCGGTCTCCACGGCGCGGATCCCGGCGTCGGCCGCCGCGTCCAGGTCGGCTCGCGGGTGGTCGTCCGACTCCAGCAGGAGGAGGGTGATGCCGCCGTACTGCTCGATCTCGAGCAGGCCCGCGACTCCGGAGGCGGCGAGCACGTGGCCGCCGATCCCTCCGGTGGTGTCGACGACGTGCGTGTGCAGGCCGGCGACGCTGATCCCCTGGAACGGCTGCGGGCCGACGAAGCCCAGCAGCGTGCCCTCGACGCCGGTCAGCCGGACCTCGTGCTGGTCGCGCATCGCGTCCGCCAGGCGGCGGTAGGGCTCCGCCTGCGCGATCGGCCGGCGCAGGGTCGGCGTCTCCACCGCGCGCGCAGGCGGACGCCGACGAAGACGTCCGGACAGGGCACGAGCGAGCGCACCGCGGCCGGTCCGCCGAACGGCGCGATCAGGAGCCGTGGCGGCGCACGGTCGGTGGTCCGTGCTTGCCTGGGGACCATGAACGAGTACCTGCCCTGGGCCGTCGAGGCCGCCCTGCTCCTGGCCCTCCTCATCACGGTCGTCACCGGCCGCCGACGGCGCACTGCGGCGAGAGCGGCGGCGGAGCAGGCCGCGGAGGAGGCCGCGGAGGAGCACCAGCGCACGATCGCCGAGCGCGACCGGAGCCACGAGGCGGCGCTCAAGGCACTGACGCGCGCGCGCGACGCCGAGCGCGACCTCAGTCGGAACGAGCTCGAGACGGCGCAGGAGGAGGTCGAGCAGACCCGTGACGCGCTCGCCAGGACCTGGAGCAGCGAGGCCGTCTCGCACACCCTGATCCGGGAGGCGTGCGCCTCGGCGGGGCTGTCCGGCGTCCTCGCCACGAACGTCGTCTTCGTACCGGTCGACGCGCGCACGACGCGCCGCTTCCTCGCGCAGATCGACCATCTGCTGCTCACCCGGCACGGCGCGCTCATCATCGAGGCCAAGTACTGGCAGGGGGTCGTCTTCGACGGCGTGCGACCCGGTACTGTCCACCCCTCCTACGGCGTCCTCCTCGACGAGGACGCCCTGCCCGAGGCCTTCGCGGTTCAGATCGCACCGGGGACGGTGTCGCGGTGGACGGTGCGCACGCATGTCGAGCAGCACGTCCCCGCCCGGCAGGTCCGGATCCAGGCCGCGAGGCTCAAGGAGCACCTGGCCCTGAACGGTCTGCCCACGCCGTGGTTCGAGACAGCCGTGCTCTACAGCCACCCCGACGTCAGGACGTACGCGCCCGGATGGCAGGGCACGGGAGCGGCACGGACGAGGATCGTGACGGGAGTCGACGAGCTGACGGACGCTCTGGCCGATCTCGCACGGCGCCCGAACACCACGATCGGGGAGGACGCCTGGGGCGAGCTCTCCGGATTCCTCGCCGGATGCGGCGGCCATGTGGAGCCGGTCGGGCCGACGCGTGCGTGACCAGCAGGGGGACCCGGCGGCCGGGCGGGTACGGTCATGACCGGCCTGAGCCGGACAGGACGGCGCCAGACCCTGTAGCGCCGTGAACGACGAAGGTCCGCACTCCCGGAGGAGCGCGGACCTGTTCGGTGGATCCGAGGGGATTCGAACCCCTGACCCCCTGCATGCCATGCAGGTGCGCTACCAGCTGCGCCACGGACCCGTGTTTTGTTCTGTCTTGCTTCGTACTGTCTTTCGCTGTCTCCGCCCGGCGGAAGCAACTCGAATAAACTACAACACGATTCGCGTGAAGTGAAATCGAGCGCTGTCGCCGGGCGTGTTCGTCAGTTCGAGGACGTCGACGAGTCGACGGCGACGGGCTGCTCGAGGGTGAACGGCACCGTCGGGCAGTCCTTCCAGAGGCGCTCGAGCGAGTAGTACATGCGGTCCTCCTCGTGGAAGACGTGCACGACGAGGTCGCCGAAGTCGAGGAGGATCCAGCGGCCCTCCGCACGGCCCTCGCGGCGCAGCAGCTTGGCGCCGGAGTCGTTCAGGCGGTCCTCCACCTCGTTCGCGATCGCGACCACGTTGCGCTCGGAGCGGCCGGTGGCGAGGAGGAAGATGTCGACCAGCGGCAGCGGCCCCGAGACGTCGAGGGCGACGAGGTCCTCACCGCCCTTGGAGTCGGCGGCGGTGGCCGCGAGCTGGAGCAGGGCGCGGGCGGAATCGGTCGCAGTCATGAAGCCTTCAGTGTCGGTGGTGGAGATCAGAAGATGTTGAGCACGAAGCCGCCGATGAACAGCGCGATCGCGCCGACCAGCAGGACGGCCGCGGTGATCGCGAGGACCACCGGGACGCTCACGCCGGCGCGCTTCTGCGGCGCGATCATCGAGGTGCCGGCGGCGTGGGTGGAGACGGCGCTGGACGCCCGGACCGGCTCGGACTCGCCGACGGGCTGCTCGCGGTCGATGCGGTCGACGTAGCGGTCCACATCGGGCGAGTCGTAGAGGTTCGGGTGCTGGCCCGTGGAGCCGAGGCTGCGCGGGAGGTCGAACGAGCCGGTGACGAGGATCTCCCCCGTGTCCGTGCCGACTGTCGCGCCGGGGCCCGTGGTCGGCAGGATCAGCGCGTTGGTGGTGGTGACGGCACCGGTAGCGGCGACTCCGCTCGCGATGAGGGAGTCAAACGAGGCGTCCACCTCCTCCTTCGACTTGCTGTCGAGTTCCTCGGTGATGGCGAGGTGCTCGATCGGCGGCTCGAAGCTCCCGGTGATCTCGGTGGCCTTCTCGTCGGCGATGTCGAGGGATCCGCCCACCGACGCGAAGAGCGCGGTGTTCAGGTGCGGCTGCTCGGGCTGCTCGCCGGCCGTCGGCTGCTCGTCGTCCGCGTCCCGCTCGTCGGAGGCGTCCGCGGACGGCGTCTCGTCGTCGGAGGAGGAGCTCTCGATCTCGGCCTCGTGCACCTCGGCCGCGTCGGCGTCCGCGGTCGCATCGGTGGCGGACTCGTCCGCCTCCTCCTCGGACGCCTCGGGGGCGTCCTCGGTGACGACGTCCTCGTCGCCCTCCGGCTCCTGCTCCGCTGCGCCCTCGGGCACCGGCTCCGCATCACGGGACTCGTCGGCCGCCTCGATCACGGGGACCGCCCCGGTCGGCGGGAGCGCCGAGGCGCGCTCGAGGGCGCCCTCGACGTCGTCGGAGCGCTCGTCGTCGGACCGCTCCTCGTCGGCGGGCGGCTCCGCCTCCGGTGCGGCGGCGACCTTCTCCGCCTGCTGCTGCGCCAGCAGTGCGCGCAGCTCCCGACGGGTCAGCTGGCGGCCCGTGGCGTTCTCGGTGGCGACGATCTCCATCGAGGAGGTGCGCAGGTCGGGCTCGCTCGCGGGGCTCGGCTCGACGGGGGTGATCCGCAGGGCCTGGGTGGGGGTCAACACCGGCATGTCGCCGGCGGTGGTGGCGGTCGCGGTGGCAGCTCGGCGGGACGTCGTCGGAACGGCGGCAGTCGTGGCCGCACCGGCCTCGCGCCTCTCGCGCTCGCGGATCTCGCGCCGGGTGAGCGGCTTCTCCTCGGGCTGAACTGTCATGACGTGCTCCGATACAGGTGGTGCTTCGAGATGTACTGGACGACACCGTCGGGAACCAGGTACCAGACCGGATGACCCCGGTTGACGCGGCTCCGACAGTCGGTCGAGGAGATCGCCAGTGCCGGAATCTCCAACAAGGATACGTCCTGGGCCGGCAATCCCGAAACGTTGAGGACGTGCCCCGGCCGGCTGACGGCGACGAAGTGGGCCAGCTCCCACAGCTCGTCATAGTCCTTCCAGCTCAGGATCTGAGCGACCGCGTCCGCGCCGGTGATGAAGAACAGCTCGGCGTCGGGGTGCGCGGCGTGGATGTCGCGCAAAGTGTCGATCGTGTAGGTCGTGCCGATGCGGTCCACGTCGACTCGGCTGACGGTGAAGCGCGGGTTCGACGCCGTCGCGATCACCGTCATCAGGTACCGGTGCTCGGCGGAGGTCACCGTCTTCTTGTGCCACGGCTGGCCGGTGGGCACGAAGACGACCTCGTCCAGGTCGAACGACTGGGCCACCTCGGAGGCGGCGACCAGGTGACCGTGGTGGATCGGGTCGAAGGTGCCGCCCATCACGCCGATGCGCGGACGCCGCGGGCCTCCGCTCGCGGCGGACGTCACGATCGCTGGGCTCCCCGCCTAGTGTCCGTGACCGTGCTGGTCGTGGGAGCCGGCGCCGGTCTTGTGCGAGTGGCGGTTCGCCACGTCGCGGTAGCTCCAGGTGACGAAGCCGAGGGCCGTGAAGGCGACGGCGGCGATCAGGCCGAAGACGATCGGGGGGAACGGCAGCTCCGTGTGGGCCGCTGCTTCGGCGAGGACGGTCATCGCGAGGGACATGCAGTGCTCCTTGGAGGTCGTGGTCGCCCCGGCGGGGCTCCGACGAGTCTACCCGGACGCCGCTCGACGCCGGATCGCCGGTCCGGGCGCTAGGCGCGGACCTGTCCCGCGCCGCGCAGCAGCCACTTCGTGCTGGTCAGCTCGGGAAGACCCATGGGGCCCCGAGCGTGCAGCTTCTGCGTCGAGATGCCGACCTCGGCGCCGAACCCGAACTCCCCGCCGTCGGTGAAGCGGGTGGAGGCGTTGACCATCACGACCGCGGAGTCGACCTCGGCGAGGAAGCGCTCGGCGCTCCGGAGGTCGTTCGTCACGATCGACTCGGTGTGGTGGGTGGAGTACCGGTCGATGTGGGCCATCGCGGCGTCGAGGTCGTCGACGATCGCGACGGCGACGTCGAGCGAGTAGTACTCCGCGGACCAGTCCTCATCGGTGGCGGGCACCGCGTCGGGCCAGAGCGCCGCGACGCGCTCGTCGCCGTGCACGGTCACTCCCGCTTCCGCGAGCCGACCGAGGACGGGCGAGAGGAGGCGCTCGGCGGCGTCACGGTGGACGAGGAGGGTCTCGAGGGCGTTGCAGGTGCTCGGACGCTGCACCTTGGCGTTGTGGACGATGTCCACGGCCCACTGCTCGTCGGCACTGGCGTCGAGGAAGACGTGGACGACTCCGGCGCCCGTCTCGATCACAGGGACCGTCGACTCGGTCACGACCGACTCGATGAGGCCCGCGCTCCCCCGCGGCACCAGGACGTCGACGTAGCCGCGCGCTCGCATGAGGGCCTTCGCGCCCTCGCGGCCGTGGTCGTCGACCGTCTGCACCAGCTCGGCGGGCAGCCCGACGGAGGCGACGGCCTCCTGCAGCAGCTCCACCAGGACGCGGTTCGTGTTCTCCGCGGCCGAGCCTCCGCGCAGGATCACGGCGTTCCCGCTCTTGAGGGCGAGCGCCGCGATGTCGATGGTGACGTTCGGGCGCGCCTCGTAGATCGCTCCGACCACGCCGAACGGGACCCGCACCTGGGTGAGGGAGGCGCCGTTGGGCAGGTTCGATCCCCGCACCGTCTGCCCGACCGGATCGGTGAGCCCGACGACCGCGACGACGGCGTCGGCGAGGGACCCCAGGCGCGCCGCATCGAGGCGGAGGCGGTCCTGCAGGCCCGCGCTCATCCCGCTCTCGCGGCCCCGCTGGAGGTCGAGCTCGTTCGCCGGGACGACGCGCTCGGCGCTCGAGCGCACCGCGTCGGCGATGGCGAGCAGAGCCCGGTTCTTGAGGTCGGTGGTCGCACTGCGGAGGGAGCGCGACGCGACGCGGGAGGCGGCGAACCGCTCGGTCAGCGCACTGCTGTCGGGGGTCGTCTGCGGCATCCGGCCAGTGTAGAGGCAGACGACCCCGGCGGCGGGAGTCAGCTCTCCTCGCCGGCCTCCGTGCCGTCGCCCTCGTCGGCGACGCGCCAGACGCCACCCTGGCGCTCGCGCTCGAGCTCCGCGCGCGCCTCGGCCTTGGCGTCCATCCGCTCGAAGTAGTCCTCGCGACGCTCGTTGCGGGTCTTGCGCCGGTTGTCCTCGAGGCGGAGGTCCGTTCCGCGGGGCGCGGTGATGAGCTCGGCCGTCGAGGTGAGGGTCGGCTCCCAGTCGAAGACGACGCCGTCGCCGGGGCCGATGACGACGGTGGAGCCGGCGACCGCTCCGGCCGAGAAGAGGCCGTTCTCGACTCCGAGCTTGGCCAGGCGGTCGGCGAGGAAGCCGACGGCCTCGTCGTTCGTGAAGTCGGTCTGCGCCACCCAGCGCACGGGCTTGGTGCCCAGGACCCGGTAGACGTTGCCGTACGAGCCGCCCTCGACCCGGATCTCGAAGTCCTTCTCGTCCACGGCGCGGGGGCGGATGGTGATGCGCTCCACCCGCGGCACAGCGGCGAGCTCGAGGCGGTGCTTCTCGACGATCTCGGCGAGGGCGAACGTCAGCTGGCGGAGTCCCGAGTGGCTGACCGTCGAGATCTCGAAGACGCGGTAGCCGCGGCCCTCGAGGTCGGCCCGGACGAAGTCGGCCAGCTCCTGGGCCTCGGGCACGTCGACCTTGTTGAGCGCGATCAGCTGCGGGCGCTCGATCAGCGGCACCTGTCCGTCGCCGACGGGGTACGCCGCCAGCTCGCCGAGGATGATGTCGAGGTCGGTCAGCGGGTCGCGGCCGGGCTCGAGCGTGGCGCAGTCGAGCACGTGGACGAGCGCGGTGCAGCGCTCGACATGGCGGAGGAACTCCAGGCCCAGGCCCTTGCCCTCGCTCGCGCCCTCGATGAGACCGGGCACGTCGGCGACGGTGAACCGCGACTCCCCCGCCTGCACGACGCCGAGGTTGGGCGCGAGGGTCGTGAACGGGTAGTCCGCGATCTTCGGCTTGGCCGCCGAGATCGCCGCGACGAGGCTCGACTTGCCCGCCGAAGGGAATCCGACGAGCGCGACGTCCGCGACGGTCTTCAGCTCGAGGACGACGTCGCCCTCCCAGCCCGGCGTGCCGAGCAGCGCGAAGCCGGGCGCCTTGCGCTTCGTGGTGGCGAGAGAGGCGTTCCCGAGCCCGCCCTGCCCGCCCGGAGCGATGACGAACCGGAGGCCGGGCTCGTCCATGTCGATCAGCTGGTCGCCGTCCGGCGACTTGACGACCGTGCCGACCGGGACGGGGAGCTCCATGAGCTCGCCGTTCCCGCCCGCGCGGTGGTCGCCCATGCCGGGACCGCCGTTCTCGGAGCTGCGGTGCGGGTGGCGGTGGTAGGCGAGCAGCGTCGTCGTCTGCGGGTCGGCGACGAGGACGATGTCGCCCCCGTGCCCGCCGTTGCCGCCGTCGGGGCCGGCGAGCGGCTTGAACTTCTCGCGACGGACGGAGACGCAGCCGTTGCCGCCGTGGCCGGCACGCAGATGCAGCGTGACGTTGTCGACGAAGGTGACCATGGTGTGAATCCGTCCGTGAGTGCGTGCGGCGCCGGGATGCCGGCGCCGGGGGGCTATGCCCCGGTAAACGCGCAAGGGGCGAGCCGAAGCCCGCCCCTTGCGTCCTGTGCCTGTGCGGCCGAGGAGGTCGACCCTACTGGGCGGCCGCCACGATGTTGACGACCTTGCGGCCGCCCTTGCTGCCGAACTCGACAGCGCCCGCCGAGAGGGCGAACAGGGTGTCGTCGCCACCGCGTCCGACGTTCGCGCCGGGGTGGAAGTGCGTGCCGCGCTGGCGGACGATGATCTCGCCCGCGTTCACGACCTGGCCGCCGAAGCGCTTGACGCCGAGACGCTGCGCGTTCGAGTCGCGACCGTTGCGAGTGGAGCTCGCGCCCTTCTTGTGTGCCATTTCTCATCTCCTCGAGACCGGGGGGCCGCAGCCCCGTGCTGTTGCCCTGCAGGGCGATGGCTCGCTCCGCAGGTCAGCTCAATTCCTTTGCAGGACTACTTGATGCCAGTGACCTTGACGCGCGTGAGGTCCTGACGGTGCCCCTGGCGCTTCTTGTAACCGGTCTTGTTCTTGAACTTCTGGATGATGATCTTCGGACCACGGAGGTCCTCGAGCACCTCGGCGGTGACGGTGACGCCCGCGAGGGTCGCCGCGTCCGAGGTGATCGACTCACCGTCGACGAGCAGCACGGCAGGAAGCTGCACGGTGCCGTTCTCGTCGGCCTTGACGCGGTCCATCGTCACGATGGTGCCGACCTCGACCTTCTCCTGCCGACCGCCGGCGCGCACAACTGCGTAAACCACTTCTCGTACCTGTTTCTCGTCTGGACGGAGCGGAGGCCTCGTCCGGGGCTTGTAGGGACGGGGCTGAGCCCCGGTCTTCCGGTTCGTACCCGTCTCCTCACGACACGAGGGAACCGGCACCGCGGCCCGCGCCCCGTGAGGGGCGGAGCGACAACGGAAATCTGCGTGAGCACATGGATCGCGCCACACCAACGGTCAAGAGTACGGGATCCGCGCTCCACGGTCAAACGCACACGACTGCGAAGCCGTGTCCGCCCGACCGGCGACCCCGTCACGATAGTCGAGGAGGAGGCGCGTGGACGGACGGCGCGCCGCCTACGATCGGGGAATGGCCATCCTCGTCGACGCCGCGCGCTGGCCGGCGCACGGCCGACTGTGGGCGCACCTCGTGAGCGACGTCTCGCTCGAGGAGCTCCACGACTTCGCGCGCCGCCTCGGCGTGCCCGAGCGCGGCTTCGACCTGGACCACTACGACGTGCCCGAGGAGCGGATCGACGAGCTCGTCGCCGCGGGCGCGGTCCCCGTCGGCGCGCGGGAGCTGGTCGAGCGGCTGAGGCGGAGCGGGCTCCGCGTCCGCGGGCGCGACCGGGACGCCGAGAGGGCCCGGCGCCGGCTCTCGCCGGGCACCGGGCCCTCCTGACACCGGGTCGCGCTACTGGTCGGCGCGGCGCGGGGTCTGCTCGGGGATGACCGCGACTCCGGTGAGCGCGGCCGTCGTGACGCGCCGGCTCTTCGCACGGCCCTGGCCGGGCTGCTTCGGAGCCGGCAGAGCGTCGAGCACGGAGTCGAGCAGGTGCTCGGCGACCTCGCTGCGGACGCGGCGCGGAGGCGTGACCGGCGCGATCGGGATGTCGAGGATCGGCGCGGCAGCGGCCGGCTCGATCTCCTTCTCGACCGGGGTCTCGACGGGAGCCGGCTCGACGGCCGCCGTCTCGGCGGCCTCCTGGCGCGGCTCGCGGTCGCGGCTGCGACGACGGCGCTCGCCCCGGGCGGGACGCTCGCCGCGACGGCTCGGCGCGGACGGCTGCTCCTCGGGTGCCGTGGCGGACTCCTCCGGCGCCATGGCCTCGACGGTCTCGGCGGCGTCCTCAACCAGCGCGGCCGCCTCCTCCGCCGCCTGGCGCACGGCCTGGGGGTGGATGGTGCTGGCGGCGATCTGCGCGAGCGCGTTCTTCGCGTCGTCCGTGATGGCGTGGGTGCTGACCGGCTTGGTCGCCGACGCGCCCTGCCCGTTCTGCCCGCCGTTCGAGCGCCCGGAGGCGGCGGGCTGCTGCTCGCCGCCCTTGCCCCGGCGGCGCTGCTCCTGCTGCGGAGCGGCGGTCGACCGGTGCTTGAGCACGGGGTCGTGGTGGACGATGACGCCGCGTCCGGCGCAGATCTCGCAGTTCTCGCTGAAGGTCTCGAGCAGTCCCAGGCCCAGCTTCTTGCGGGTCATCTGCACGAGGCCGAGCGAGGTGACCTCGGCGACCTGGTGCTTCGTCCGGTCGCGGCTCAGGCACTCGACCAGGCGGCGGAGCACGAGGTCGCGGTTGGACTCGAGCACCATGTCGATGAAGTCGACGACGATGATGCCGCCGATGTCGCGCAGGCGCAGCTGGCGGACGATCTCCTCGGCCGCCTCCAGGTTGTTCTTCGTGACCGTCTCCTCGAGGTTCCCGCCCGAGCCGACGAACTTGCCGGTGTTGACGTCGACCACCGTCATCGCCTCGGTGCGGTCGATCACGAGCGAGCCGCCGCTGGGCAGCCACACCTTGCGCTCCAGCGCCTTCTCGATCTGCTCCGTGATGCGGAACTCGTCGAACGCGTCCTTCTCACCCGTGTAGACCTCGACGCGCTCGAGCAGATCGGGTGCGACCTGACTGAGGTAGAGCTCGATGGTCTCGCGGGCGTCGTCGCCGGCGATGACCATCTTCTCGAAGTCCTCGTTGAAGACGTCGCGGACGATCTTGATCAGCAGGTCCGGCTCGCTGTGCAGGAGAGCGGGAGCCTGCCCGGTCGCGGCCTTCGCGCTGAGAGCCGTCCACTGCGCGGTCAGGCGCTCGACGTCGACGGTCAGCTGCTCCTCCGTGGCGCCCTCGGCCGCGGTCCGGACGATGACGCCCACGTTCTCGGGCAGCACCTCCTTGAGGATCTTCTTCAGGCGGGCGCGCTCGGTGTCCGGGAGCTTCCGCGAGATGCCGTTCATCGAGCCGTTGGGCACGTAGACGAGGTAGCGGCCGGGGAGCGAGATCTGGCTCGTGAGACGGGCGCCCTTGTGGCCGACGGGGTCCTTCGTGACCTGGACGAGGACCCGGTCGCCGGGCTTGAGCGCGAGCTCGATCCGGCGGGGGCCGCCGGCGTTGTTCGCGGCGTCCCAGTCGACCTCGCCGGAGTAGAGCACGGCGTTGCGCCCGCGTCCGATGTCGACGAAGGCGGCCTCCATGCTCGGGAGGACGTTCTGCACGCGGCCGAGGTAGACGTTGCCGATGAGCGACGCCTCCTGCGAGCGGGCGACGTAGTGCTCGGCGAGGACGCCGTCCTCGAGCACGCCGATGCGGATGCTGTCCTCCTTCGAGCGGACGACCATGACGCGGTCGACGGCCTCCCGGCGGGCGAGGAACTCGGACTCGGTGACGACCGTGCGGCGCCGGCCGGCGTCGCGGCCGTCGCGGCGGCGCTGCTTCTTGGCCTCGAGGCGGGTCGAGCCCTTGATGCGCTGCGGCTCGGTGATGAGCTCGGGCTCGCGGGCCTCGCGCTGCTCGCGCGGCTGGCGGACCCGGACGACGGTGTTCTCGGGGTCGTCGGAGCCGGACCTCTCGCTCTCGCCGCTGCGGCGGCGCGAGCGGCGGCGGACGGAGCCCTGCTCCTCGGCCGGGCTCTCGCGCTCGTCCTGGACGCCCAGCGGCGCACCGCGGGGAGGCAGCGGAGCCAGCTCGACGTAGTCGGGCAGGACCGGCGCCTGGAACAGCAGCGACGGGCTCGGCAGTGCGGGCCGTCGCGGCTCCTCCTGGTCGGCGCCCGGGGTCTGCGGGAGGGCGTTGAAGAACACCGCGCCCGTCGACGTCGACGGCTCGGCCGCCTCCGCGGCGCTCCCGGTCTCGGGCAGCTCGGTGCCCTCGGCTCCGGTCTGGTCGGTCTCGTTGCTGTCGATGATCGTCTCCCCTGTCGCTGGCGCGCTCGACTCGGTCCGCCGGCTCGCCCGGCGGCCACCGAAGAGGCGGCTGATCTTCCTGGCCCCGCTGCGGGGCCCGTCGCGGTCCGGATCGGATCCGCTCGTACTGTTGTCTTCCACCATTCCTGGTGCACTCCTCGGCCGGGTCGTCCGCCGCGTCGTCTTCCCGGATGCTTCTCTCGTGCGAGGGGCCTCGGCCCGCCGCGAATCCTTCCGCTCCCCCGGTCCCGTCGCGCTCGTGGCGCGGGACTCCGGTTGCAGCTGCACTCTCGGAACTGACTATCCGACACGCGCTCCTCCGCGGTGCGACCTGCGGTCGACTCCCGGCGGAGCGGAGATCCGGCGCGTCCATTCGCGGAACGCTGTCGATCTCCTGTGGCCCGGTGCTCGCCCGGTAAACCTTCTTCGCGTCGATGCGGGGTCCCCCGGACCGACGGCTCCGATTATCGCACGCATTCCCAGAGGCGCCGATCCGGCGCGTGCCATAATCCCCCGGTGTCCAGCGATCCCGGGGTGCGCGACGCCCCCATGCAGCAGCGCCCCGTCCTCTTCGCCGTCCTGCTGATCGTCCTCGGCGTGATCGGCTGGACCGCCGCCTTCGCCCTCACGAACGACAAGTTCGCCGCTCTCGAGAACCCCGATGCGGGCCTCGGCTGCGACTTCAGCCTGCTCGTGCAGTGCAGTGCGAACCTGAACTCGGCGCAGGGCGCGGTCTTCGGCTTCCCGAACCCCCTCATCGGCCTGGCGGCCTGGATCGCGCCGATCGTGGTGGGGCTGGGCCTGCTCGCGGGCGCCCGGTTCGACCGGTGGTTCTGGGCGGCCTTCAACGTCGGCTTCCTGCTGGCCCTGGTGTTCGTGGGCTGGCTCATCGCGACGAGCGTCTTCGCGCTCGGAACGCTCTGCCCCTGGTGCATGCTCACCTGGGCCGTCGTCATCCCGGGCTTCTGGCTGGTGACGCTCCGCAACCTCCGTGAGGGCGTGTTCCCCGTCCGCGCCGGAGTGCGCCGCTTCGCCGGTGCCGCCTACGGCTGGGTCCCGTTCATCACGCTGCTCTGCTACCTGCTGATCGCGGTGATCGCGCAGGTGAGGCTGAACGTGCTCGCCTACCTCTGACGGACGTCGTCAGAGGCAGGCGGCCGAGCGGCTCAGGCGAACCAGAGGCCGAGCTCGCGCGCGGCCGACTCCTCGGAGTCGGACCCGTGCACGAGGTTCTGCTGGACCTTGAGGCCCCAGTCGCGGCCGAGGTCGCCGCGGATGGTGCCGGGAGCGGCCGTGGTCGGGTCGGTGGTGCCGGCGAGGGCGCGGAAGCCCTCGATCACGCGGTCGCCCGCGATGCGCAGGGCGATGATCGGGCCGCTCTCCATGAACTCGACGAGCGGCTCGTAGAAGGGCTTGCCCTCGTGCTCGGCGTAGTGGGCGGCGAGCAGCTCGCGGTCGGCCTCGACGAGCTTCACGTCGACGAGGGAGTAGCCCTTCGCCTCGATGCGGCGGAGGATCTCGCCGGTGAGGTTGCGGGCGACGCCGTCGGGCTTGACGAGGACGAGGGTCTCCTGGGTGGCCATGGTTCAGCGGTCTCCTTCGGTGGGGTCGGTGGGCTCCGCCGCCCGGCGCGTCTGAGCGTCGAGGCGGGTGCCGGTCACCATGCAGTACGTCCACAGCGCCACGAAGGCGGCGCCGATCACGTACATGATCGGGACCAGCAGGCCCGAGGCCACGATAACGAACTGGAGCACCCAGCCGATGCGGAAGCCGACCGGCCGGTTCAGCAGGCCCAGAGTGGCGACGAGCGCGAGGCAGACCACCGCTCCCCCGACCAGCACGACCACGGGGTCGGCCGCCTTCAGCCCGAAGGCCACCAGGGTGGCGAGGAAGACGATGACCGCCTCGAAGCCGAGCACGATCGAGCCGAGGCTCTCCCGGACGGTCCGCGAGCGCCGCGGGCGTCCGGCCCTCACGCGCCCAGCCAGTTCTCGTCGCGGGCCGCGGTGATCGTGCGGCCGACGAGGGTGATCGAGCCCGTGACCAGCAGAGCGCCCTTGTCGGTGCGCGCCGCGAGGACGCGGCCGGCCGTGAGAGCACCCAGCGGGTCGTCGGCGACGCGGACCGCCTCCTCCGGGAACACGGTGCGGGCGAGCGCGGCGAGCTCCTCGGCGGGCATCGCCCGATCGCTCGGCGCCGTGGTCACGATCAGCTCGTCCACCACGGGGCGGAGCTCCCGGAGGATCCCCTCGGCGTCCTTCTCGGCCAGCACGCCGAGGACGGCCGTCACGCGGTCGAAGTCGAAGTAGCGGCCGAGAGCGGCGGCGAGGGACGCGGCCCCGTGCGGGTTGTGCGCCGCGTCGACGACGGTGCGCGGAGCGAGTCCGACGAGCTGCAGGCGGCCCGGGGAGGTCGCGGCGGCGAAGCCCTCGTCGAGGACGTCGCCGGTGAGCTCCTGCGTCCCGCCTCCCAGGAACGTCTCGACCGCGGCGACGGCCACGGCGGCGTTCTCGGCCTGGTGGTCGCCGAAGAACGGCAGCAGCAGCTGCTCGTACGTGGTGACGAGTCCCCGGACGGTGACGACCTGGCCGCCGACGGCGACGGTCGTCGACTCGACGTCGAACTCCGCCCCCTCGACGACGATCGTCGACTCGGTGGCCTCGGCCGCGTGCCGCAGCACCGCCTCCGCCTCCGGGACCTGCCTCGCGGAGACCACCGAGGCGAGCGGCTTGACGATGCCCGACTTGGTGCGCGCGATCTCCTCGATCGTCGAGCCGAGGCGGTCGGTGTGGTCGAGGGCGATCGGCGTGAAGACGGCGACCTGCGCGTCGGCGACGTTCGTCGAGTCCCACTCGCCGCCCATCCCCACCTCGACGACGGCCACATCGACCGGCGCGTCGGCGAAGGCCGCGTAGGCCAGGACGGTGATCGCCTCGAAGAAGGACAGCGGCGCCTCGCCCTGCTCGGCCAGCTCGGCGTCGGTCATCCGCAGGTACGGCTCGACGTCCTGCCAGTTGTCGGCGAGGCTCCGGTCCGAGATCGGCTCTCCGTCGATGACGATGCGCTCGTTGAAGCGCTCGAGGTGCGGACTGGTGAACAGGCCCACCCGCAGCCCGTGGGCGCGCAGCAGGCTCTCGATCATCCGGCTGGTCGAGGTCTTGCCGTTGGTTCCGGCGATCTGGATCACCGGGTAGGCGCGCTGCGGGTCGCCGAGGATCTCGACGGCGCGCCGGGTCGGAGCGAGGCGCGGGCGGACGCTCGCCTCGCCCAGGCGCTCCAGCAGCGCGGCGTAGACGGCGTCGGCGGCCGCGCGGTCGGCGTCGTCCGGCTCGAACGGATCAGACATCGGCGGCCTCGACCTTCTCGACGCGGATGATGGCGGTGCCCGCGGGGCCGAAGGCGATCGCGCCCTCGCCGCCCTCGAGAGCCGTGGTGAGCGGAGTGAACGCGCATCCGGTCGCGAGGGTCTCCTCCGCGATCCAGAGCGCGTGCGGCTCGAGCGCCTGCAGGCTCGGCTCGTCGAGCACGACCTCCAGGACGATCCGGTCGCTGACCTCGAACCCGGCCGCCTTGCGGGCGTCCTGCACCGCGCGGATGAGGTCGCGGGCGAGCCCCTCCGCTTCGAGCTCGGGGGTGGTCGCCGTGTCGAGGAGCACGAAGCCCCCGCGCGGGAGCAGGGCGATGGCGCGGTCGTCGCCGGCCGAGCCGCCGACCTCGAGCGTGAGCTCGTACTCGCCCTCGACCAGCTCGACGCCGCCGGCGGTGACGACGCCGTCCGTCTCGCTCCAGTCGCCGGCCTTGGCGGCCCTGATCACGGTCTGCACGCCCTTGCCGAGCCGGGGCCCGGCGGCGCGCGCGTTGACCGCGAGACGGGAGGTGACGCCGTAGTCGGCGGCGCTGGAGTCGACCAGCGGCACCAGCGACACCTCCTTCACGTTCAGCTCGTCGCGGAGGATCGCCTCGAACGGCGCGAGCTCGGCGGCGTCGGCGACCACCACGGTCAGGCGCGCGAGCGGCAGGCGGACGCGGAGCCCGGCCTGCTTGCGGAGGGAGAGCGCGGTGGACGAGATGCCGCGGACCGCGTCCATCGCGTGCACGAGCGCCGGGTCGGCGGGGAACTCGTCCGCCTCCGGCCAGTCGGTGAGGTGGACGCTGCGGCCGCCGGTCAGGCCCTGCCAGATCTGCTCCGTGACGAGAGGCAGGAGCGGGGCGGCGACGCGGCACACGGTCTCGAGGACCGTGTAGAGCGTGTCGAACGCCTCCGATCCGCGGCCGTCCTCGTCGACGCCCTGCCAGAAGCGGTCGCGGGAGCGGCGCACGTACCAGTTCGTGAGCACGTCGCTGAAGTCGCGGAGCGCGGCGGCCGCGAGCGTGGAGTCCAGCGCCTCGAGCCAGCCGGTCACGGTCTCGACCAGATCGCGGGTCTTGGCCAGCAGGTAGCGGTCGAGGACGTCCTCGGAGCCGGTGCGCCTGGTCGCCTCGTAGCCGCCGCCCGCCGAGGCGTTGGCGTAGAGGGAGAAGAAGTACCAGGTGCTCCACAGCGGCAGCAGCACCTGGCGGACGCCCTCGCGGATGCCCTCCTCCGTCACGACGAGGTTGCCGCCCCGGAGGACCGGGCTCGACATCAGGAACCAGCGCATGGCGTCGGAGCCGTCGCGGTCGAAGACCTCGGCCACGTCCGGGTAGTTGCGCAGCGACTTGGACATCTTCTGCCCGTCGTTGCCCAGCACGATGCCGTGGCTGACCACGTTGCGGAACGCCGGGCGGTCGAAGAGCGCGGTGGAGAGCACGTGCAGCGTGTAGAACCAGCCGCGTGTCTGCCCGATGTACTCGACGATGAAGTCCGCCGGGTTGTGGGTGTCGAACCAGTCCGCGTTCTCGAACGGGTAGTGCACCTGGGCGAAGGGCATCGATCCGGAGTCGAACCAGACGTCGAGGACGTCGCTGATCCGGCGCATCGTCGAGCGCCCGGTCGGGTCGTCGGGGTTCGGGCGGGTCAGCTCGTCGATGAACGGCCGGTGCAGGTCGTCCGGGCGCACGCCGAAGTCGCGCTCCAGCTCGTCCAGCGAGCCGTAGACGTCGATCCGCGGGTACTCCGGGTCGTCGCTCTTCCACACCGGGATCGGCGAGCCGAAGTAGCGGTTGCGGCTGATGGACCAGTCGCGCGCGCCCGAGAGCCACTTGCCGAACTGGCCGTCCTTGACGTTCTCGGGGACCCAGGTGATCTCCTGGTTGAGCTCCTCCATGCGGTCGCGGATCGCGGTGACGCGGACGAACCAGCTCGAGACCGCCTTGTAGATCAGCGGATTGCGGCAGCGCCAGCAGTGCGGGTACGAGTGCTCGTAGCTCGCCTGGCGGAGCAGCCGGTGGTCCGCGCGCAGGAGCTGCGTGAGGGGCTTGTTCGCGTCGAAGACCTGGAGACCGGCGACCTCGCTGATCTGCGGCAGGAAGCGGCCGCCGTCGTCGACCGAGATGATGACGGGGATGCCCGCCGCCTCGCAGACCTTCTGGTCGTCCTCGCCGTAGGCGGGCGCCTGGTGCACGATGCCGGTGCCCTCGCTGGTGGTCACGTAGTCGGCGACGAGGATGCGCCACGCGTTCTGCGTGCCCCAGGCCTCGGTGTCCGCGTAGTGGTCCCAGAGGCGGTCGTAGCTGATCCCCTCGAGCTCGGAGCCGCGGTGGGTGCGCGAGACGGCGGCCAGGGCCGACTCCGCGTCCGGATAGCCGAGGTCCTTCGCGTAGGCGCCGACCTGGTCGATGGCGAGCAGGTACTCGGCCGAGAGCTCGCGCTCCTCGGGCTCGCCCCTGCCGTCGGCCGCGCCGTTCGGGCCGGCGGGGACGACCGCGTACTCGATGTCGGGCCCGACGGCGAGCGCGAGGTTCGTCGGCAGCGTCCACGGCGTCGTCGTCCACGCGAGAGCGCGGACCGCCGTCAGCTGGAGCGCCTCCGCCGTCTCGCCGACCAGCGGGAAGGTGACGGTGACCGTCTGGTCCTGGCGCATCTTGTAGACGTCGTCGTCCATCCGCAGCTCGTGGTTCGAGAGCGGCGTCTGGTCGCGCCAGCAGTACGGCAGCACGCGGTGGCCCTCGTAGGCGAGGCCCTTGTCGTAGAGCTGCTTGAACGCCCAGATCACCGACTCCATGAAGGTGGGGTCGAGCGTCTTGTAGTCGTCGTCGAAGTCGACCCAGCGCGCCTGGCGGGTGACGTAGTCCTGCCACTCCCCGGTGTAGCGCAGCACCGACTCCTTCGCGGCGGCGTTGAAGGCCGCGACGCCCATCTCCTCGATCTGGGACTTGTCGGTGATGCCGAGCTGCCGCTCCGCCTCGAGCTCGGCGGGCAGGCCGTGGGTGTCCCAGCCGAAGCGGCGGTGCACCTGGCGTCCGCGCATCGTCTCGAAGCGGGGGAAGACGTCCTTGGCGTAGCCGGTGAGGAGGTGCCCGTAGTGCGGCAGGCCGTTGGCGAACGGCGGGCCGTCGTAGAAGACCCACTCCGGCGCTCCCTCGCGCTGCCGGATCGACTCCTGGAAGGTGTCGTCCGCCTTCCAGTACGCGAGCACGCGCTCCTCGATCTCCGGGAAGCGCGGCGACGGGGACACGCCCCGGCCGAACGCGGAGCCCTCGGCGGGCTCGGCTCCGTGCCGGTGGTGATGGTGCCTGGATGGGGGCTCCGGGGCGAGTCGCC
>NZ_PSVZ01000025.1:0-42584 GCF_002932315.1 Rathayibacter sp. AY1C9 | reverse complement strand
AGGTTGGGGCCGATGGCGTCGGCTTCGAGGACGCGGCCGGTGCGGCGGTTCTCGCCTTCGCCCCAGGCGACGGTGCGCTCGTAGCCGACGACGATCACGGCGTCGCCCTTGTGGAGGGAGGCGAGCACGTGCTCGCCGAGTTCGAACTTCGCTTCCACGTAGTGCGTGGTCGGGGCGTCGTGCGGGGTCCACTCCCCCGCGCGGTATTCGCCGGTGTTCTCGATGACGCGCAGCTTCACGATCTGTACGCGGCCCGCCTGCACGGCCTCGGGGTCGGCGGCGAGGTTGCCGGTGATGGTCCTGGTACTCATTTGCCTTCTCCTGCTGGTTCGGTTCGTGGGTCGTCCCGTCGACGTCGGCGGGATCTCGTCTGTGGCGTCAGCCGCGGGGTTGTCAGTGGGGCGCGGCTCTATGCCCCAGGACGCGAGAGCGTCGCGTCGGGTGACCTCGACGGGCGGCTCGGACAGCGCCCTGCGCTGTTCGAGCTCGGCGCGCGTCACGGCGTAGGCCGGGAGACGCCGCTCGTCGCCGTAGGCGAGGCGGTAGTACCGATCGGCCTCGTTCTCCGCCCAGTCGACCTCGCCCTGCCGGTCCGCGCGCCCGGCGAGATACCCTGCCCGGTACTCGTCGCTCTCGACGTTCGGGCCGGTCACGCTGCGTGCTTCTCGATGAGGTCAGGGCGGAACCCCGACCAGTGATCCTCGTCGCTCGCGACGACCACCGGGGCGGCGGAGTAGCCCAGCTCCTCCGTGACGTAGGCGAGCGCTGCGGGGTTCGTCGTGACGTCGACAGTCGTGTACTCGATGCCCTTCGCGTCGAGGGCTCGGTAGGTCGCGGTGCACTGCACGCACGACGGCTTCGAGTAGACGGTCAGAGCCATGAGGAATCCTCCAGATAGAACTCCATGTGCGCTTCGAACTCCTCGCGCTTCTCCTCGGCGCAGTGCGCGTGGATCCACCACCCGGCCGCGTCGCGGTCACCGGCCTTGTCGAGCATCTGCGCGATCACGTTGACCTTCTCGCAGGAGAGAGTGGGCGAGACGGTCATCGCCACGCGGAAATTCGCGAGGGCCGCGGTGTAGGTAGCGCCCGCGGTGAGGAACGCGGTCACCGCCTCGTCGTAGGCGTCCGCCGCCGCGAGATAGATCGTCACTGCGTCGGCCTTCGGCTGCTCGGTCATCGCTTCGCTCCTTCCGGGGTGTGCGCGTCGCCCTCGTCGTCGTCGGTCGCGTGCTCCGCGATCCACAGGTCGGCGGCCTCGTCTCGTCCGAATGCTCGCAGGAGTCCGGCCAACGCGTCGACCTCGCAGCAGCTCATCCGGACGGCCAGATCGTCGGCGGTGTCCCCGTGGGAGAACACGGACACGAACTCGGCCACCGCCTCCGGGAGGGTCGGTGTCTGCGGTTCGGTGGTGGCGGTGTCGGTCATGGTGAAGTCCTCTCGTCGTCGGGTCCCGGGCGGTAGTCCTGCCCTGCCCCTCCCCCTCGTTTTTTTGCCGTGATTCTCAATCAGATTTGTCAAGCCAGCGGGGGTGGTCTGGCCGGATCGTTCTTCCTTCTCTCCCAGCGTTTTTTTGCCTGGAAGGCACGTAGTGCCGAGCAGGGTCGGAGGTGGGAGCGCAACCCGGAGGGCGGAGGAGGAGAGGTTGTCGGCGCGATGGGAGGGAGCGCAGCGACCGCGTGCCGAGAAGCTCGGAGGAGCCGGCCGCGCAGCGGCTTGCGTGGACGCCGGAGGCCCGTACGCTGCCGAAGGCTTCCAGGCAAAAATTCGCGCAGCGCACGACACCGCGCCGGCCTGAGGTCGGCGTCCGCTTGTTCGCGATCTGATGCGCGGAATTGCGGCCGCTCGAAACGGTCCCGACGCTGGACGTCCTAGCGACCGCTCTGCAATGCAGAGTACAGTTGCTCTACACCACAGAGTGATCGGAGCATCATGTCGCTGACTCGCACGCCCTTAGAAGAACGGGTCCGAGACGCGCGGCACGTGTCATCACTTCCGCTGATCGTCTCCGGCGTCGGAGTGGTAACAGCCGGACTGCTGCCCCTGGCCGGTTCGACGCTCTTCACCGTCGGCTTCCTGATACCTGCCTTCACGAGCATCGCTCTCTGGCTCGTGTTGAGGGCTACTGCTGCTCACGCAGGTGTGGGAATGGGGCGCGAGCGCATGGGGCCGGTCGCGGCTGTCATCGCCACTATCTCGATCTTGACGTTTCTGCCCACGATGTTCGCCGGTCCGGCCTTCCTCGTTGAGTTCGTCGGTCCGGCATTCCTTGTCGGGGTGCTCCTGTTCGCGATCGGTTGGCGACTCGAGAATCGCAGCCAGTGGCTTGCTGGCCTCGGGGTGGCAGTAGTTTCCCCCTTCCTCTTCAACAGTTTCTTGCAGGGCGCCGCCGCCGAGAGCGGGTTGACCCCGGGTGATTCCTACGGTTCCACGCCTCTGTCGATCGATGGCGTCGTTCTCGCGATCGCCGGCATCACCGTCGTCGTTCTGGGTATTACTGCTTTCCGGCAGGAGACGGGACGTGCCCGTGACACCAGGCGCTGAGGAGTCGACCGACGACGAGTTCGCGTCCTTGGACGATGCCGTCCACCAACGAACACGTCTTGCGATTTTGACCATCCTTCACGAGGCTGGCGAAGCCGACTTCCGGTTCCTGCGCGCGACCCTCGACCTCACCGACGGCAACCTTGGGCGACACCTCGAAGTCCTACTCAGGGCCGGTCACATCACCACACGACGGGGCTACGACGGCCGCCGAGCCAAGAACTGGGTCGCTCTCACTCCTCAGGGCACCGCCGCCCTCAGCATCGAAGTCGAAGCACTGCGCGCGATTGTCGCGCGCGTCGATCGCGCGCAGAATCCCTGACCAGGATTACCCCGCAGCGAGGTGGTTCACCACGAGTGACGGTTGCCGATGCCCTCCCACGGATTCCCGCCAGCACCGAGACCACGAGCCGCCGACCCATCTGCGATCGTCCCTGACGCGAACGCGGCGGGCTCTGCGCCTGTGGGGTGATAGCTGGTCTGGTCGCGGAAAATTGCCCAGATGACGTTGATGCGGCGTCGGGCGAGTGCGATCAGTGCCTGCTTGTGCGACTTGCCCTCGCCACGTTTTCGCTCGTAGAACGAGCGAGAGACCGGGCAGTTCCTCGACGCGATGAACGCCGCTTGGAAGCAGGCGTTCAACAGCCGCCGGTCGTAGCGCCGTGGCCGGTGGTGGTTGCCGGAGATCTTCCCGGAGTCGCGCGGCACGGGAGCGAGGCCCGCGAAGCTGGCCAGCCGGTCGGGCGTCTCGAATGCGGCGAGGTCAGTACCGGTTGCGGCGAGGAAGTCCGCGGCGAGCCTGCGCCCAAATCCGGGGAGCGACACGAGCAGATCCGCAGAACTGCTGTCCTGTAGAACGGCGTCGATCTCGGCCTCGAGCTCGGCGAGTTCGTCGCGGATGCGGAGCAGATCGCGGGCGGACCGGCTCACCAGCCGGGCCGCGGCATCCTCCCCCGCGACGACCGAGGTCTGCTCGCGCGCGGCTTCCACCGCCGTCTTAGCGACGGCCGCGGACTTCCAACAGCCCTGCCCCTTCAACCACGACGCCAGACGGCTCTCCCCCGTCTGCCTGATCGCGGACGGCGTCGCGTACCGGGTGAGCAGCACCAGAGGTCCCCTGGTCGTCGCGTAGTTGAACGCTCCCTCGAGTGACGGGAAGTAGTGGACCAGGATGGCGCGTAGCCGATTTACGGCGCGGGTGCGGTCGTGCACCAGGTCCTCGCGCCGGGCTGAGAGCAGGCGCAGCTCCGCGGTGACGTCGTCGGCCTGCCGCATCAGCGTCACGTCTCGTCGGGTCCGGGCCTGGTCGGCGATGATGACCGCGTCCTTCGCGTCCGTCTTTGCCTCGCCTCGGTAGGCGCCCGAGGCGTGATGAACGACCCGGCCCGAGATGTAGAACAGCGGCTGCGCGTGGGAGCTGAGCAGCGTCTGCAGCAGCCCCGTTCCGCCGTGGTTGAGGTCCGTCGCCCACGCGACGTCGGTGCCACCCGGCAAGGAGGCGACGTCGCCCATCAGGGTCAGGATCGCTGACTCTCGGTTCTTGAAGCGCTGCGAGAGCAGCTTGGTTCCGTTGCCGTCGATGACGACGCAGTGGTGTTCGGTCTTGCCGGCGTCGATACCGGCCCAGAGTTGTGGCATGCAGGGTCCTTCCGTTGAGGGGTGCGGTGCGCGATGAACGACCTTGCCGGCATGTCCTTACGGGGCGATCTGGTCGCGTTTCTCAATGAGCGGTCCTGCCGTTGCGGGGTCCCGGGCGGCTAATCACGGCGTGCCATCAGTCGGCTGAAGGCGGTCAGCCATACCCGGGATCCCTGGCGCGTTCCGGAGCCTACAACTGCCCCGGATCCACGGAAATAACGGTAAGGAAGGCGGTTTTCCGCCTTAGCAACCGGAGGGCGCAGTGCAATCCGCAGGGCGAGGGGGGAGAGAGTTTCGGCGCGAAATAAGGGAGCGCCGCGACCGCGTGCCGAAAGTCTCGGAGGAGTCGGTGGCGCAGCCACTTGAACGGAGCCCGTAGGTAGCTACGAGCGCAGCGAAGCGGAGGGAGCCGCCGAAGGCTTCACGGCAAAGAAGCGTGAGCCCAACGGGCGAACATCAGCGGCCGGCACCGCCGGCCGAACCTCTGGGCGGCGCTCCGTCGCTGCTGCGCGAGTGCAGCTCGCGCCCCGGAACGGGATACCGGGGAGCGTGAGGGGTTACCCCTCATGGGGCGGCAACGCCGACCCTCCCCCACCGTCGACCGCGACATGCTGACTTGTAAACATGCCTACAAGTCAGCACGTGCTGTGGGGACTCGAACGTCCGTCACCACAGTTGCCGAGCCGTGGGTTCGAACAGCGCCGCCGCCACCGCGCAGGTCCCCCGGAAGATAGCGGCGCCGACGCGCAGTAGCTCGTGGGTCATCCGATCCCGCGTCTGCCGGCTGCTCCCAATCACGGGGTCACCGCGGATGGCGAGTGACGGCCTGGGAGGGCCGGACGGCCCGGTAGGCATGTAGGGAAGTTGACTTGATTACATGCTTACTTGTCATCAGCTTTGTGTCCCTCGTACTGGGCGAGGAGGAGTTGAAAGGCTTCCGCAGCGAGCACCTGTACGGGGACGCCCTGCTCGGCCGCCAGGATCTTCACCGCTCGGATCGAGTCCTGGGGGAGTCGGACGGAGAACACGGCGAGCTGGGTCGGCGGCACGAAGGTGCCTTCGCCCGCCTGGGCTCTCTTCGGTCGAGCTGCGCGGCCCGCGGCCGCAAAGCGGTTCTCGCTCACTTGACGATTCCCTTCAACTCCGCGAGCACGTTTCGGTACTGGCCAGGATCGGTGATCGGCAGGCCGTACGCCATCGCGAGAGCCTGCGCCTGCGGGATCTCGCTCGTCAGGACGGGGACGCCGAACGGTTCGAGCGCGTCGCGGATCTGCCCAGCGGCGACCGTGCGCTTGACCACTCGGGTGAGGAGGGTGAAGGCCGGCGCGTCCGTGAGGGCTTGAACCTGCTCGATGAGGTTGACCGTCTCCGCGTACTGGGAGAAGTCGCCGCTGGTGGGTTGGATCGGGATCAGGATCAGGTCAGCGGCTCGAGCTGCTGACGTCGTGATACCCAGGTCGCCCGGGGGAGTGTCGATGAGCACGTTCTGGTGGCTGCTGCTCAACCAGGGCTGCTTGTGGATCGTGTTGCGAGGCAGCCCGGTCGCGTCCCAACCGAGGGTGTTGGCCCAGTCGAGCGCGCTGCCCTGCGGGTCGCCGTCGACAATGAGCACGCTCTCCCCGGTCTCGCGAAGCGCTGCTGCGAGATGGATGACGGTCGAGGTCTTGCCCGACCCGCCTTTCAGGTTCACTACCGCTGTAATCATGATGACAAGACTACCAGTCTGCATGCTGACATGTAAACATGCTGACGTGCTGACTTGGGGGATGCGCGGTTACTGGGGCCGTCGCTCGACGGCGGACGCCCAGACCCACAGTCGGCGGCTGGCGTCGCGGTCCTGCCACTCGACCATGACGGCTCGGGCGGTCCAGGCGATAGCGAAGCCCTCAACGCGAACGGGGGTGCCGGGGTAGCGGACCCAAGCCCAGACGGGCAGGGGAGTGGCGGCCCAGGTGGGCCGCTGCCGGGTCTTGTCTAGCTCGTCGTCGGTCAGGCCGATGGGGTGGCCGCGGCCGGCTGTCTCTTCGATGCGTCGATCGATCTGTGCGCCGACGTGGCGCTCGTAGCGTCGGTTCGTTCCCACGCCGCCAGTAGAACATATGTTCGAACGCGTGCGGTCGACGTCATGCGGCGGTCGAGGACCACCAGAGCGAGCCGGGGGCGAGCATGCCGGTGCGTCCCCAGTGCAGCGCCTCGCGGTGATCGCCGCGGCCGGCGGCGTCGCGGGGGTAGAGCGGCCAGACGCGCTCGCCAGCGGTGCTGTCCTCGAACAGGGGACGGCTCGACACGTGTCGGCGTCGCGGGCGTTGCCTGGGGGAGGAGGAGCGGTGCGCGAGCTCGGCTTGCCACCAGGCCCACACTTCGCGCTCGACGTCGTAGCGGTGCGCTCGATCCGTCAACGCTCCGTCGACCCCGATCGCACGAGCGGCGGCGGTTCGGCGGTCACGCTTGGCCTGGGTCCAGCCGTTGGTGTGCTTGACGATGAGCCGGTGTGTGCGCAGGCGGGAGAGGGCGGTGGCGGCGGTGCGGGTGGTCACTCCCAGCAGGGTGGCTGCGGCGTCGAGAGCGAGGGTCCCTTCTCGGCGCAAGAGCGCGTACGCCTTGCCTGCCAGGTGTCCGAGGCCGGCGCGAGTGAAGAGGTCGTGCCGAGTGTCCGTGAGGTCCGCCTCGAGCGTGGTGAGCAGCATGGCTCGTTCGGTGAAAAGCGGCCCGGGGGGGCGGGGGTTATTAGTGGTTGTGACCGGACTTTGCAGGGAGCCTGTGGAAAAGTGCTCGGACAGTCGCCATTCGCTGGCGTTGGATCCGTCCGCGCGGACGACGAGCTGCACGTAGCCGTCCTCGCGCAGCGTCCGCAGGGCGCTTGCCGCGGTGGTGCGGCCCAGGCCGGCCAGGAGGGCCAGGTCGCGGATGGACGCGGCCACGGTGCGCTTGCCGGTGTGCAAGGTGAGGTAGGCCAGGGCGGTGAGGATCGTCTTCTCCGACGTCGCCCGCTCGGTCCTGCCCCACCGGCCCGGGCTCACCCGGAACCGGTCGAGGAGGGCGCTGACGGCGCCGACGAGGCTGTCCAGCTCCGCTAGGTCGCCCGGTTCGCGCTCGGGCGGGAGAACGGCGTGCAGCGCCGCGTACTGGCGGGCCCTCTCCCACTGCCGCGCCAGGCGCTCCGCAGCCTCGTCGCGGGCGCGGGGCCGGCGGTGGCCGCGCCCGGTGTTCTTGGTCCGGTAGTGCTCCATCCCGGGAGCGGTCCGGGCGGCGTGCTCGACGTCGGTGTCAGACCAGCCGGCGTGCGCAGCGGAGAGCAGGCACATGAACGCGGTCCACGAGGGATTCGCGCCGCCGCCGGGCGTGGCCATGTGCGCGGCGCCGGCAGCGCTGAGCGTCCGGTGCGTTTGGTGTGCGGTGGCGGTGGGTACTGGGGGAGTGGCGTCGACGCGCAGCGGCGGCCGGGACTCTTCCAGCGCGACCGTGACGGCATCGATGGCGGCCGCGGTGACGTTCGTATCCAGCAGCTCCTCCGCGCGGCCTCGGAGGACGGTCGAGAAGCTGCCGTCGCGGTGCGGGGAGAGCGGCGGACGGGCGGCGCCGGTGCGCGGGTTGCGGAGCATCCCGTGATCGAGGGTGCGGAAGTTTGCTCGAGCGGCGATCGCCAATCGGGCCACCTGCTCGGCTGGGGCGGCTTCCGCGAGAGCGACCCACAGGTGGCGGCCTCCGGTGCCGGAGGACTGACAGACGATGTGAGCGACCTGGTGGGCGTCGAGGACAGCGGAAAGCGCGTCGCAGTCGTCCGCGGCCTGCTCCATGAGCTCGGCGTCGACGCCGTGGGAGTCTTTGCCGTCGAAGTCGAAGCACAGCAGCCGGAACGCTCCAGCGTCATCGGTGAGGTAGATCGCCCACGGCGCGGCCGGCGCGACGGGGGAGACGGGGAACGCGGCCGGATAGGCGTTCTCGTCCAGGCGCCCGTAGGCGTCCGGGCGCATCGTGCGCACCGCGGCACGGGGGCTCAGCCGGCGCGTCAGCGTCCACGGCGCCGAGAAGAGGTCAACTTCGGCGTTTTGGGCGTGCGCAGACACAGCAATGTGGCTTACGATGAGGTCACTTCTCCTCCCTCGGGTGGGGATGACGAAGGCCCGGCCTGAGAAACCGGTACTTCTGGAACTGCTTCACACCTGTTAGCCCTGGTAAGCGAGGGTGTGAAGCGAGAGCTTCTAGGCCCGTCGCGTGAGCGGCGGGCCTAATGCGTTAAGTCGTGGTGATCGGCAACTCCTCGTTCGGCTCGGTCTCGGAGGTCCACCACACCGGCAGCCCTCGAGAATCGACCTCGATGCTCTCTACCAGGCGTTCGAAGAACACAGCCGACGACACATTGGCGTGACGCGCGAGCTGATCGAAACGGTCCTTCGCCGCGCGCTCGACCTTCCAGCCGGTCGCTACGGCGTCATTGAGCGAGCCGCGAGGTCGCCTGGGAGTAGCCATGCCTGAAAACATACCGCTGTCGCTAGCGATCGCGAGACGCGCTGCCCGGTGTGTCGCCGTCACAGGTCGAGCGAGCGTCGCGCGGCGACCACGAACGACGCGATCGAGTTGGGGTCGACGCGGAGATCTTCGCCCAGATGGATCAGGAGCCCCAACCGGTCGAGCGCTTCGACTTTGAGGCGCACCGCGGACGGCCGCAGGCGAGTAGCGCGCGCCAGCAGCTCCGGCGATGCCGCCGTGTCCGCGAGGAAGCTCAGCACACGGGTCATGTCCGGCTCGACAAGCGTCTGAATAGCTCCAAGCGCATCAGTGCCGTTCCCGGGGCCAAAGGCTTTAGTGCTCATCATCGATGCGCCCCCAAATCTGTCAACGAATATCCGTGCGGGTACTGGGCCGACCCCGTTACGCCTTGAACAAATCGCGGACTTGCGGGACGAGGGGCGCGCGCCGTGAGGCGATTCCGCACGCTCATTGCAGCAGCGGAAAGCGCCGAGACAAAGGCGTTGGTTCGAGGAAGTCCCAGCGCCTGACTCACACGCTTATCGCCAATCCATGTGCTGAGGATCAGCCGCGCGAAGGGGCGGACAGGCGTCGGCATAGTTGAGCGGATGACTCCGACTGTCCAGTCGGTCAACTCTTGCCCCTCACGCGACCAG
Source organism: Rathayibacter sp. AY1C9 (assembly GCF_002932315.1). NCBI lineage: Bacteria > Bacillati > Actinomycetota > Actinomycetes > Micrococcales > Microbacteriaceae > Rathayibacter > Rathayibacter sp. AY1C9. The sequence continues at coordinate 33,277 of NZ_PSVZ01000025.1, read as the reverse complement.
GCAATCCGATCCTCCTCATAGGAGCGATAGAAGGAGTTTGCGGCATCTACGTCCTCTGGAACATTACTGAGCCCCATTGCGCGGCCAAGATTCGCGTAGAAGTCGATTGTTGCAACTTGCTCCGCCGACGTCAGCTCACGCCACCCATGCTTCTCTATCCACCGCATCGGTACTATTGCAAGACTGAAGAGAACATAGAGGAAATCTTCGCTGGGCGCTTTCACGTGGCGATGAGCCGAGACAAGTAGGTCGATCATTTCGAGCGCGCGATCTGACTGAAGTTCTCCGTCGATGAGTTCGTAGAGAATGAGCGCAGTGTCTACTGAGCGTTTTCTGGGTTCCGACTTGATAGCACCTGAACGGTGAAGCGTCCGAGCGATCGACGGGACAGCGAAGGACCGGTAGTAACTGAGCATCAGACCGATCTGCGCGTCGCGAGGCAGATCGAACATCACGAGCTGACGGTAGGTGTCGGCCCATGCCTCCCGCGGCGCAGCCGCGAGCGCACGGAGCCGTGCGGCGTGCGACGCGTGCATGAAACCACCCCCCGTCTGGCCGCTAACGACCAGTGTTGTACGTGTTCAATGAACCATAATGTGTCCGTGTGGTCAAAACCGGTACGCGCCCTCGTGTCGAGGGTGATGCTCGCTGCGAAGCTTCCGCGACCCCTGACCGCGGAGAGCCTGCTCGCCTACATGGAGGACCTTTGCGGAAGAGACATCGTGTTTCGTGACACGCCTCCCGCTCTCCTGCACGGGGGAGTGGTGAGCTACTGGCAGCGGACAAGTAGCAATAAGAACGTCATGTACATTCCCCACGACACGACGCGTCTACACCGCAAGCACAACCTGCAACATGAATACGGACACGTGCTGATGTGGTTCTTCCTCGATCAACAGGGGGTAACGATTGGAGTCGATCGGGAGGATCTAGCGGAGGCCATCGCAGACGCCCTCGCGAAAATTCAAGCGGCTGACGCGCTGGACCAGTCGATGCAACGCAACATAGGTTTCGGCGGAACGCTATGGTGATGATTCTCGAGTGGGTCATCGTTGCAGCAAGCGCTCTTCCAGTCATCGCCCTAATTGCGACACGAAATGCCTTCAAATATCCTTTGTTGACGATAGGGTGCGTGGGCTTTGCGATACTCCTTGCCCTAAAGAACACGCTTCTCTACACAGTCATCGATCAGGCTGTAGGCGGCCACAACCGGGCCGTTCTGCTAATGCACATGGCTGGACTCGTCGCAACCATCATCTTCGATGACATAATTATTCGTTCCGCCACTTCAACAAAAATCCGGACGCGCTTGCGGTTCACCGTCTACTTGCTTGGTCTGACGGGCGCGTGCCTACAGGTGGCGGTCTTTATGGCCAGCAGCTGGCCTATTACCGATGTCGAGCTTATCTACTATGACCGCGAAACGTCGGCGCTCGCGTTCAAATCGGTGCTTTGGCTTTCTCTCATCACGACAGCAAGTATGGGGCTTGTTGCCTGCCGTAGGAACATCCGTGTTCACTTCGGTTTTCATCGACGGCTGCCTATCTACTTGATCGCCATCGGTTGTTTCGGAGTGCTGCTAGTGACTCTGCTCGTTGCTAGGGGCTGGGTAGATTCGGTCCACATCTCCAAAGGGATGGATCTGGCCCTGTCGCTGGCGGGCGGGGCTTTCCTCGCGGCCGGCTTCAGCTACGCACCGATTACTGACCGGTGGCGGGCTCGTCAGCAGCACCAGCGCGAGCGATACCATCTGGTCAGACTGAGGCCGATCTGGACGGACCTCATGACGCAAATTCCGGCGGCGCGACGCCGGAACGGTGGCCGTGATGATGATGATTACAGCGAGCTGTATGGCTACCTCTCCGAGTGCGAGGACGCCCTATTACTTCATGCGAATCTCTCTGGCGACCAGTACAGAGTGTTAGAAGAAGCCCGCGCCTACGTGCACGAACGACAGGGAGTACCTCATGACTGATTCCGAGTCAGGAGCGGGCACCCCAACGAGCCCCGGTGGGATCACCGTCTCGAAGGAGGAGCTGGCGCAGCGTCTGCGACTCGCAACCGACCGGTACGAAACCATGCACGGGCGTCAGCCGTCCTGGGCCGTGGTGGAGGAACACGTCAAGGCCGCGGGGGTCGACCTCTCTCGCACCAAATGGCACTACATGCTGTCCGGCTCTCACGTCCTCGCAAAGGACATTAGCGTGTTCGAGGCGCTGGGCGATCTGTTTGACGTCCCCTCCACCTTTTTCTATCGGGCCGAAGAAAATGTGCCGCCGCAGCTTCAAGAGGCTATGCCGGCCGTCCTCGACCTTCGGAGAAATCGAGTCCGAAGAGAAATGCGCTCTATCGGGGAGATTTCACCCGAAGCAGAGGCGGCAATGGAACGCATCCTTGCGGAGCTTGAAGCGGAATAAATGTGCTAGGGCGTGTGACTGCTTTTGATCCACGATGTGAAGCCGTCGAGTACTTCATCGAATCGCTCGGTGTCTATCGAGTACATGACCGATACCCCGCGACGTCCACCGGGTGGAAGATGAGTACTCACGCGGACGATACCGGCACTTTCGAGCGTTGAGAGACAGCGCGAGAGCGATGCGTCGGTCATATCGACGGAACGTTTTAAATCTCCGAAGTACATTCCGGTTTCGCCCCACAATGCGCGGATGACTTCGCCGTTTTTCTTCGCCAGAACGGCTTGAGTCAACAGAACCTCCGGTGGCAAGGCAGGCACATCGGGGGTGCCGGGCTCGGAGGTCATCACAACATCATGGCGTATGGGGTCCCCGCCGAGACATCTTCGGGTATCGATGCGCAAGTAAGACTGCACCGGCTGAGTTCCGGATGTCAACTCATGCAATCATGACCCCAAAAAGTGATATCTTCGAGGTGTGGGGGTGGCTGTCGCTCCTGCTCATCTCGCAGGGGGCACAACTTGAGTGCAGTTCACCAGCGGACCGTAAGCGAGCGGTGCGCACGCGCATGGCTGCTTGGGGTGTCCGTTTCGATCGCAGGACTCCTCTCGGCCTGCTCACCACCCGCTGCCCCTCCGACTGCTGAGAACTCGCAAGCTCAGACGCCGGCCGTCTCGACCAGTTCTGATGCCGCCGAGGGTTCGCCGGCGCCGGCCGCATCAGCGACCGAGGCGGCGCCGGTCGACGCCGAGCCGGCTCCGGCTCCGAGTGTCGAGGCCGACACTCTTGCGACCGCCACGGCCGCTGTCACGGCGTTCTGCCGGCCCTCCCTGGATTACGACACGTGGATCGCTGAGCTGTACCCGTTCCTCAGCCAGCAAGCGGCGGTCGCCTACGAAACGGTCGACCCTGCCAACGTGCCCTGCACGACCGTCATTGGTGCCGCGTCGGTCCGGGACGGGGACGGCGCCTTCACGATGCGGATCCGGGTTCCCACGGATGCGGGGGAGTACTCCGTGTACGTCCACCGCACCGTCGAGACCGGTCCGTGGGCTGTCGAGCAGATCACCCCCTTGGCGTCGGAGTAGCCCGGTGGCGAAGGGGGGAATGGGGGTTCTCGCGGCGGTCCTGGCACCGCTTCTCGCGATTGCACTGCTGTTGTGGCTGCTGTTCTTCGGCGCCGCTGAGGATGCGGCCGCAGCATGCCTGCCTGGCGGCGGACCGGTGAACGTGTCCGCGATCCCCGCGGACGCGAAGGTCGGGGCCTACGGGCACGACCAGCTCGTGAACGCTGCGCTGATCGTCAACGCGGGCGCCGCGAAGGGCCTCGGCGCCGATGGGCAGACGCTCGGCGTGCAGACGGCGATCGGGGAGTCCTCCCTGGTGAACATCAACTACGGGGACGGAGCGATCAACCCGGACGGTTCGGTCGCTGACTCGATCGGCCTGTTCCAGCAGCAGTCGAGCTGGGGCACCGTCGAGCAGCGCATGGACCCGACGACCTCGGCGGGCTTCTTCTACGACCGCCTCGTGGCTGTCGAGGGCTGGCAGGCGATGGAGCCGTCCATCGCGATCAACAGGGTGCAGCGCAACGCCGACCCGAACCACTACACGAAGTACCGCGCCGACGCCGTGGCGATCATGACCTACCTCATCGGCCTCGGCAGCAGCACGACCGCGACGACGACGGTGGCACCGGTGAGTGCCCCGTCGACGCCGATCGGCACCGCGCCCGCCTCACCGGCGCCGGTCGGTGGATGCGTCGCCGTGTCCGGCGATGCGCAGGCTCTCGCAGCGAACCTCGTCGTGGCCATGGACGCTGGCAACCTGACCCTTCTCGAGGACCGCTACGCGCAGCAGATCCGCGACATGGCTGCGGGCACCCCCAAGGAGAACTGCGCGATCGATGTCCGCATTCTCCAGATCATCACGATCGCCCTGAACACGTTCGGGAAGATCGGCGTCTCCGACCTCAACCGCCAGTGCACCGGGAGCCTGCTCGGCGCAGGCACCGGTTCCTCCCACTGGATGAACGGCGGCGGGAACGCCGTGGATTTTTACAGCTTCGCCGGCACCGCCACAACCGGCTGCGACCCCAACGCCCTCCAGCTCCTCGACGTCCTCGACCCTCAGGTGCCCCAGGGCTCTCGAGCCGGCCAGATCCAGTGCCGCTCGACCACGTATCAGCACATCACCCAGTTCGGTGACACCCCGAACCACCTGCACTTCGACGTCGCCTACGCCGACGGCCCGCTCACCACCGGATAACCGGACCCTTTCGACGTCGCACCCGCGGCGCCGATCACCCCGCACCACCCAACACAGAAAACGGAGCACACCATGTCTGCCCTGCTCGCAGCAACCACCGACATCCTCACCACCGCGGGCGCGCTCGGCGCGGTCGTGCCGGACCCGGGTCCCGGCGGCATGCCGCCCGGGTTCGAGGCCTTCACCACGGTCATGGGCTGGGCCAAGTGGGTCGGCCTCGGCGTCGCCGTCGTCGGCCTGATCATCCTCGGCGTCACCATGACCGTCTCCGCCCGCCGCGGCGAAGGCGGCGAAATCGGCGGCTGGCTCGGCCGCCTGCTCATCGGCGTGATCATCATCTCCGCCGCCTTCACCGTCGTCGGCTTCCTGATGGGCGCGTAGCGTCCCGGGAAACCACCACGACACCACCAACAGGAAGGCAAGGGACGTCATGAACGACTCCGAACCGCGCAACCCGTTCACCACGAAGGGCTTCATCATCGGAGCAACCGTCGTCGGAGTACTCGCCCTCTCAGGCATCGTGCTCGGCGTGACGTCCCTGGACGCCGGGGGAGGCGGAACCACTACCGCCGACCCCGGCGTCTCCACCCCCAACCCCAGCTCCACCCTCTCGGCGGAGGCCGAAAGCGTTTGTGGGCTCCCCGGCTACGAGGAGACCGGAACGCTTACCGCCGCCCCGACAACTGAGTGGACCATCGTCGGCACGATGGCCGCTCCTGAGTCAGCGGTCGTCGGTCCCGGAATTACCGGCACCGATGGGGTGCGCTCCTGTTACGCCCACACGCCTGAGGGAGCCCTGTTCGCGATTGCCAACGTCTGGGCAATGGGAACTGACGCCCGCCTGTCCTCGTTGGTGACCGCACAGCTCACGGTGCCAGGTGCCGGGCGAGACGCAGCATTGGCCAAAGACACAACCCAGAGCAACACGGGTTTGAGCGCGCAGATCGCCGGGTTCAAGCTGCTGTCCTATTCGGGTACAGATGCGACAGTCGACACTGCTTTCCAGGTAAGCAACGGCTCTCTCCTCAGCTTCGCCTACGCGTTGAAGTGGGTAGAAGGCGACTGGAAGATCGTCCTCACCGATGAAGGCGATCCCACCTTTCGCCCTGTCGCCCTGCAAAGCCTGGGCGGTTATGTGACGTGGAGTGGCGTCTCGTGACCCCCGCACCTACTGGCGAGCCTTGCAGCCCCGCGGACGTCTTCTGCTGGACCGGCGCAGCTATCGGCAACGTCGTCTCGAAGGCGTCGAACGACGCCCTGCAGCAGTTCGTCAACAACATACTGGAGGGCTACGGCAAGGCCATCGCCTCGCTCGGCACCGTCTGGATGAACGTGCCCTCCCCGGTCACGGTCGTGGACCAGGGCGGCGGCGTCAACGGCGGCGGCACACCGCCGCTACCGGAGGCGTTCGAGACGATCCTCGGCTACGTGACGTGGGTCTCCGCGGGCCTGGCCGTCATGTCCCTGATCGTCGCTGGCGTGATGATGGCGAGCCGTCGCCGGCACGGCGACGGCGAAGCTCACATGGGCCGCATCGGCGTCATCCTCCTGGCCGTACTGCTGCTGTCCTCGGCGTCGGCGCTCGTGACCGGGTTCCTGCCGCTGGCGATGCACCTGAACGAGTCCTCCTCGGTCGTCGGCTGGGTGCAGGGGCAGTTGCAGTGGTACACCGGGGGCCTCGCGATCCTCGCGATCCTCGTCGCGGCGGGCCGCATGGTGTGGACGCAGCGCGCTCTGCCGCTGCGCGAGCTGGCTGGGTCCGTCATCACGCTGATCGCTGTGGCCGGCGCGGGCCTGGTCGTCATCCGCCTGGCGACGCAAGCGGGGGATGAGTTCTCGATCTGGATTCTCAACAACTCGACCGACTGCGACGTGTCGCAGCAGGGCGAGAGCAACTGCTTCGGCACCAACGTCTTCGCGATGATCGCACTCACCGCGACCTCCGGAATCGGTCTGATCGGCCTGTTCTTGCTGGGGATGCTCGCGGTGTTCATGACCTACGTGCAGATCGCGCTGATGGTGTTCCGTGGCGCGATGCTCGTCGTCCTGGCCGGGATCTTCCCGCTCGCCGCCTCGTTCACGAACACCGAGATCGGTCGGCAGTGGTTCAAGAAGGCGATGGCCTGGACCCTCGCCTTCATCCTCTACAAGCCCGCCGCGGCGATCGTGTACGCGATCGCCTTCCGGATGACCGGCACCGACCTGTTCAAGTCAGACGGCACGGGGCTCTTCCAGATCGTGACGGGCCTGGCCCTGATGCTGATCGCGCTCGTGGCCCTGCCCGCGCTGATGCGCTTCCTCGTGCCGGCCGTTGCGTCGGTCGGCGGGGGCGGTGCCGCGGGCCTGCTGCTGGGAGCTGCGGCCCTTTCGGCCGCGGGTGACGTCGCGACGGGCGCGATCCGTGCCAGCAACAACGGCGGCGGGGGAGGCGGTGGCGGTGGCGGCAACAGCTCGTCTACGGACGGACCGACCGGCAGCACATCGTCACCGGGCTCTCCCGCGTCATCCCCGGGCGCTGACCCTTCCGGGTCGGCGGCAACGGCGGGTAGCGGCGCGGGTGCGGGTGCGGGAAGTGCCGCGACCAGTGGTGCAGGAGCCGGAGCGTCGAGCGGCGCCGGGGCAGGCGCAGCAGCGGGCGGGGCGGCGGCTGCCGCCGGTCCGATCGGCGCCGGGATTGCCGTCGCGACGAAGGCGGCGGAGGGCGCGAAGCATGCCGCGCAGGCGGTCAAGGCGGGCACCGAAGAGGCGACCGGTAGCAACGAGAACGGGAGCTAACCCATGAGCAACGCAACTGCCACCGATCCGGTGAAGGCCCGCACCTACGGCAACTGGCGAAAGCCGCAGACCGCCGGTCTCGGCGGGCTGGGGCAGCTCGCCACCCTCGTGATGTTCGTGGGCATCGTGTCCTCGATCATCGCGTCCATGTTCTCCGGCCTGGGGCCGGCTCTAGTCGTCGCCGGGATCTTCGGCGGCATCCTCCTGAGCGTCTCGGTCAAGGACAAGCACGGGCAGTCAGCCCTGGGAAGGACGGTGGTCCGCGTGAACTGGTGGCGCACCAAGAGCAAGGGAGCGAACATCTACCGCTCCGGACCCATCGGCCGCGCGAAGTGGGGAACGTTCCAGCTCCCCGGGCTCGCGGCGGCGTCGCAGCTCACGGAGCACGAGGACTCCCACGGCCGCCGGTTCGCGCTGATCAGCACGCCCGCCACGCGCCACTTCACGATCGTGCTCGCGACCGAGCCGGACGGCGCCGCGCTGGTGGATCAGGAGCAGATCAACAACCAGGTCGCGGAGTACGGCATCTGGCTCGCGAACCTCGGAGACGAACCGGGCATCGAGGCCGCGTCGGTCACGGTCGAGACGGCGCCCGACACGGGTACGCGCCTGCGCGGTGAGGTCGAGGGGTCGATGGACCCGGACGCCCCGCTATTTGCTCGAGCGATGCTCTCGGAGGTCGTGGAGACCTACCCGGTGGGCTCCGCAACGATCCGCGCGTACATCGCGCTCACCTTTACCGCGAATGCTCGGATTAATGGGAAGCGCCGCAACGCACAGGAAGTCGCCTCCGACCTCTCCGCCCGCATCCCCGGTTTGACGTCTTCCCTCGCCGCCACCGGGGCCGGCGCAGCCCGCCCGCTCGGCGCGCAGGAAATCTGCGAGGTCATTCGCACCGCCTACGATCCCGACGCGGCCGTGCTGATCGATCAGGCGCGCGCGGAAGGGGAGACGGCCGATCTGTCGTGGACGGATGTCGGCCCTGCCGCCGCAGAGGCGCACTGGGACTCGTACCGGCACGACGGTGCGGTGTCGACGTCGTGGACGATGACGGCGCCCCCGCGTGGCGTGGTTCAGGCGGGCATCCTCGCTCGTCTGCTGGCACCGCACCGGGATATTGCTCGCAAGCGCGTCACACTGCTCTACCGCCCCATCGACCCCGCCCGCGCCGCGGCGCTGGTGGAAGCGGACCTCAACGCGGCGCAGTTCAACTCCTCCGCGTCCACCAAGCCCACGGCGCGCTCCACCCTCTCGACGCGCTCTGCGCAGGCCACGGCCGCGGAAGAAGCCGCCGGAGCCGGACTGATGAACTTCGGCCTCATCGTCACGGCCACGACCATGCAGCGCACACAGGAGCCGGAGGCTCGCGCGGCAGTCGACTCGCTGACCTCGGCCGCCCGGCTGCGGATGCGGCCGGCGTTCGGGTCGCAGGACTCCGCGTTCGCCGCGGCGCTGCCGCTGGGGCTCGTTCTGCCGCGGCATCTGCGCATCCCGAACGAGGTCCGGGAAGCCCTGTGACGATCGCCACCGCATCCGGGACGGCACTGGACGAGTGTCCGGTGCCGTCCCCGGTTAAGCCCCTTTTTCCCGCCTCGATCACTGCCGGAGGTTCCCAGTGAGCATCACCACCAAGCTCTTCTCCCGCCACCGCGACGAGCCCGACCCCGTCGACGTCCCCGCTGCTGTCGACGGGGACGAGCTGCCCACCGGCGCCGTTGACGTCGACCAGGACGCGGAGGCTGTGGACGTCGACGCGATCGACACGGCCGTGCCCACGGGCGCGGTCGGTGCCCCGTCGACGGCGCAGGCCGCGGCGGCGTCGACGGACAGCCGCGCCGGGTCTCGCCGCGCGCGACGGGTGCAGGAAGAGGCCGCGGCCGCACGTGCGGCCGCGTCACCGCTGGCGCGCGAGAAGCCCTCGAAGCGGTCGCGGAAGAAGCGGGCGATTCCGCACCAGGGCGGGAAGCAGAAGATCGAGAAGGAGCCGACGCCTAAGCGCCCGCTGCGGCCGACGTCGACGGGATGGCTCGGCCGCGGGGGAGGGCAGGCCGTGTCGGTCCAGCCCGCCGATGAGTTCCGCGCGACCACCGTGCAGGTGTGCGGGCTGTACCCGTTCTCGGTCGGCACCGGAACACCCATGATCGGCGTCCCGCTCGGGAAGAACCTCGCCACCGGCGCGTCGGTGCTGTGTGACCCGATTTCGTGGTTTCAGCGGGCGCAGCTCATCTCCAACCCCTCGATGTTCGTCCTCGGCAAGCCGGGCCTGGGGAAATCTTCGCTGACCCGCCGCATGGCGACCGGCCTCGCCGGCTACGGGACTCTGCCGCTGGTCCTGGGGGATTTGAAGCCTGACTACGTGGACCTGATTCGCGCGATGGATGGGCAGGTCATTACCCTCGGCCGCGGCCGGGGGTATCTGAACATCCTCGATCCGGGAGAGGCGACGACGGCGGCGCAGCGTCTCCGCGAGGACGCTGACCGGGCGCTCGCGCGCGCGGCGGAGCTCGACGCCCGCGGGGAGGACTCGAAGGAGGAGCGCAAGCACGCGGTGAAGTCGCAGCGCCTCGCATCTCAGGTGCTCGCGGACGCGCACGGCCGCCGGCACACGATGATCGCAGCGCTACTGACGATCCTCCGCTCCGAGCCGCCCTCGGACCGCGAAGAAACGATCATCGACCGGGCGCTGAAGTACCTGGACGAGACGCACGAGGGCATCCCCGTCCTCGCGGACCTCCTGGCCGTGATCCAGGCGGCGCCGGAGGAGATTCGTCAGGTCGCGCTCGACCGCAACGACCTCAACCGGTACAAGGCGATCACGGAGAATCTCGAAGCCTCGCTGATCGGTCTGACGACCGGTGGCCGGCTGGGGGAGATCTTCTCCCGCCAGACCACTACCCCGATGCGGCGGGACCGGCCCGTGGTCTACGACGTGTCCTCGATCGATGACTCTGAGGGCGATCTGCAGGCCAGCATCCTCCTGGCGTGCTGGTCCGCCGGGTTCGGAACCGTCAACGTCGCGTCCGCTCTCGCAGAGGCGGGGTTGGAGCCGCGCCGGCACTACTTCGTCATCCTGGACGAGCTGTGGCGGGCGCTGCGCGCAGGCCGCGGCATGGTCGATCGCGTCGACGCGCTCACCCGCCTCAACCGTGCCCGCGGTGTCGGCCTGGCGATGATCAGCCACACCATGAGCGACCTCCTCGCCCTGGCCTCGCAGGAGGACCAGATGAAAGCCCGCGGGTTCGTGGAGCGCTCCGGCATGGTCATCTGCGGAGGCCTGCCCGGTGCGGAGATGCCGCTCCTGACCTCCGCCGTCCCTCTGTCGAACGCGGAACAGAACATGCTCACGTCCTGGCAGGACCCGCCCGCGTGGGACCCGGTATCCGGACACGAGTCGGAGCCTCCCGGCCGGGGCCGGTTCCTGATCAAGGTGGGCGGCCGGCCCGGCATCCCGATCCGGGTGCAGCTCACCGCCGCCGAGCTGGACGTCAACGACACCAACAAGCTCTGGCACACCACCTCCCGCGCGGGACGGGCGAACGAGCCTCTGGCGACCGATCCGGTGGTCGTGGAGATTCTGCCGTGAACATCCTCACTGAGTCTTTCGCGATCCCCGCGGCGATCGGGGGGACATGCATGTTCGTGGGCTCGGCCGGGAATGTGATCCTTGACGTGATCAACCTCCGCGAAGAGGTCACGAGGGAGCATCTGCTGCACGGGGCATCCGCGCTGCTGCTGGCCGCCGCGTCAGGCTGGATGGCTTTCGCCGCCTGGATGGTGATCACCGGATGACCTGTCCCTCAACGGTCGTCTACGACGGTTACCTCTGGGGCTGCTCGATGACGACGATGCGCCCGCACAGGGACCACATGACGGACCTTCCGTGCGAGTACGCCGACAACGGCCAGGCCGTCCTCACCTGGGGTACTAGCTGGCAGGCGGCACCCGCCGACACGACGCCCCGCTATGACGGGCCGATCTATGAATGCTGCGAGCCGCGCCGGTTTCTGCCTGCGCCCGTTCCGCTGGCGGAGCTGGTGACGTCGTGACCATGCCCCGCACCATCGCCGCTCTCCTGCGGGGGCCGCTCGGTCAGGTCGGCGCGATCGCCGGGCTCCTGGCCGTCGCGGTCCTCGTGGCCACCGCCGCCTCGTTCGCGTTCACCGCGGCCGTGGAGCACGCGATCCCCGCTCGCGCCCCTCTCACTACAGCACCGACCGAAGGAGTCACGCCATGAGCCCGTCGAACAATCGCAAGCGCGAGCCGGGGCGATCCGGCACCCCGTGGTGGACATACCCGGTGGCGGTGGTGTTCGTGGGAGCGATCGCTCTCTTCGTTGCCGTCCGGTACGGGTCCGAGAAGGACGGCGTGAATCCCGATATCGGGACGTTGGAGCCGCTGGGCGTCATCGTGGGCCTGTTTGACGGAACGGTGGTGTGGCCGCCCACCGCAATACTGATCTGCGCAGTGGTGGGCGCCGTGGTGGCCCTGTTCGGGACGCTGTTCCTGTGGGCACGCCTGTCGGGCCGGAAGGAGCGCCGGGCGCGAGCTGTCGCCAACCGTGCCGCTAGTCACATGGCCACGGAGGGCGACCTGGAGCACCTGCGGGTGAAGGAGGCGACCGCGAAATCTCGACGGTTGGGCGTGAAGAACAGCCCCGGCATCCCATTGGGGACGATCGCTCCGGCGAACAGGAAGCAGGTGTTCGCGTCGTTCGAGGACATGACCACCCTCATCGCGGGTCCTCGCGTGGGGAAGTCGACCAGCTTCGTCATCCCCGCGGTGATGGCAGCTCCTGGCGCGATGGTGACCACCTCGAACAAGCGCGACGTGCTCGATGCGACTCGCGACGTGCGGGCCGCGTTCGGTCAGGTGTGGGTGTTCGATCCTCAGCGCGTCGCGCGGGAGGAACCGACCTGGTGGTGGAATCCGCTCACCTACGTGACGGATGACACTCGGGCGGCGAAGCTCGCCGGCTACTTCGCGGCCGGCAGCCGCAAGGCCGGCTCGTCCGGTGGCGACAACGCGCACTTCGAGGCCAACGGGAAGCTGCTGCTGGCGAGCTTCCTGCTCGCCGCGGCCGTCTCGGGCCGGCCAATCCGGGACGTGTACACGTGGACCACGGAGCCCACCAACGAGGAGACGGTGCGCATTCTCCGCAAGGGCGGCTACCCGTTGCAGGCGGACGGGCTGCTGGGCCTGTTGCAGTCGGACCCCAAGCCGCGCAGCGGCTACTTCGTCACCGCGCAGGAGATGGCGTCGAGCTTGCAGAACACGTTCGTGTCCGACTGGATCAATCCTCGAGAAAATGAGACGCGACCGGAATTCAAGGCCGCCGATTTCGTGCGTGGCCGGAACACCCTCTACAGCCTCTCCAAGGAAGGAGCTGGCACCGCCGGCCCCCTGGTCACCGCGCTCACCGCGGCGACGCTGGAAGCGGCGACGGACCTCGCGGACGTGTCCGCGGGCGGGCGGATGCAGACTCCGTTGGTCGCGATCCTGGACGAGGCCGCGAACGTGTGCCGGTGGCCGGACCTGCCCGACCTGTACTCGCACTTCGGGTCCCGGGGCATTCCGATCATGTCGGTGTTCCAGTCCTACTCGCAGGGCGTGGCCGTGTTCGGGAAGGAAGGCATGGAGAAGCTGCGCAGCGCGTCGAACGTGTTCATCTATGCCGGCGGTGTCCGGGAGAACGACTTCTTGAAGAACCTCTCTGAGCTGGTCGGCACCTATGACCGGGAGGCGTCCACGGAGAGCTTCAACAAGGGCGTGCGGTCCACGTCGACGTCGTTGAAGCGTGAGCCAATCCTGGAAGTGGACGAGCTGGCGAACCTGCCTCGCGGCTACGCGGTCATGCTCTCTTCCGGCGCGCGCGCGGCGATGCTGCGCACGATCCCGTGGTTCAGGGGACCGAAGAAGCAAGTTGCCGCGATCAAGGCCTCTATCGCCGCGCACGACCCCTCCAAGCAGCCTGCCGTGGTCGAGGAAACCGCCCCGGCTGCGGCGGCCGGCCCCACGGCAACCGAGCCCACCGTGGAGGACACCGCAACCGCCGTGGTCGAGGACTCGACGGTCACGGCCGCGGGCGAGGACACGTCGGCCGCGGCCGACAGCGAGAACGTCGCTCCGGCAACCGCGGCGGCGGCGGGCGCTCCGGCCGCGGAGGGCGCAGCGCTGCGGGACCTTCTGCGGACGAAGGACGCGGACACGGCGAAGGACCGCGCTGATGCCCCTGCCTGACCCGTTCGATGAGGAAGACCCGTTCGCCGGAGGCGAGACGCCCTCGACCACCGAACCGGACCCGGCACCCACTGAACCGGCGCCGACCGTCGCCGCTCCGGTGCCGACGACGAGCGACGTGTCGGCACCGGCAGAGGAGCCGGGGGCGGAGCGGGTGTACGGATCGGTGGATGAGTGGCTGCGGAAGTACTGGCGGTTCTCCTACCGCCGCCGCGTGTCCGCGAAAGGTCCCGCTACCGGACGGTGGAAAGCCGAGTGGTGGAACAGTGACGAGGCCGTGCAGCGGTTGGAGACGTTGTGGCTGAGTTGGGAGGACGCACGCCGGGAACCCGGTCTGCCGTTGAGCGCCTGGTGGCTGAACCACGCTGGCCCGCACATGGCCGTGCTGCTGTCTCACGATGGGCCGTTCGCCGGGTCCACGGACGAGAACGAGCCTGGCGAAGCACTGCCGTACAGCCGGCCGCCGGATCACCTGTTCCCGCCGGACCGACAACCCGACTGACCCGGGGCAAAATGAGAGGGAGGGCAGCGCATGATGCGCTGCCCTCCCTCTCGTATGTGCAGCCGCCTATCGGGGCTGTGGACGCTGCTTCGCCGCCTACCGCCACCGGCTTACCGCTGTTCTCTCCGCACAACCGACGAGCTGGACAACTTGAACCGGAGTGAGGGTGCGCCCTACGCGTCGTCTTCTCCTGCTGGTCGCGCTCGGCGCTAGGCTCCGAGGCATGGAAGCAGCCCGTCATTTCCGAGTACTGGCCTCAGCGGTAGGAGTGGCAGTGGCGCTGTTCTTGTCTGGCTGCGCTACCGCCGAGGATCCCATTGCAAGCTCTGCTTCCGCGACCGCGAGTCCTACTCGGTCTGCGACTCTGACTCCGACACCAACACCAACGCCGACGCCGACGCATGTGCTGACCGAGTCGATGGTCGGCGGCTTTATCTATCAGTTCAAGTGCTCGGGTGCGTCGACGATCTTCAATTCGCTTGAGGAGGTTTGGGCCGCTGGGACAGAGTTTTCATACTGTGAGACTATTCGCGTGAGCGGCGTAGCGCCGTCCGAGGCACAAAAGAGCATCTTCACATATGACTTCGATAATGCGGCATACGACAAGCTTTTAAAGGATTACTACAAATACTGCACCTCTTCGACACTCGGATCGACTGATCCGGCCGCTTTGAGCAAAAGCGAGTACGCTAATCGGCTTATTGCAGTGAAACTTTGCCCCAATAATCCAGGAGCTGCTCCGTACGCGCAGATTGTTGCCGGCGAAGAGCAGGCCGAGAGAGACGCAGCCTCGGCGGCGGCTGATGATGCTCGCTTGCGAGCCGAAGGAAGGCGAGTCGGAGACGGCACGTACCGGGTGGGGGAACCTGTGCTTCCAGGGACTTATGTGAGCGAGGGAAGCATTAGCAACTGCTATTGGGAGCTCCTCGACAGCGCCGGAAATATCATTGACAACAACTTCGTGTCTTCAGCGCTTCGCCTGGAAGTGGTCGTAGTAAGTGACGCCTATTCCTTCAGCTCCAATGGATGCGGCACATGGGATTTACAAGAATAGTGAACTAAAAGCAGTTCAATAGAAGTAGGGCGCCGCCATGGTGCATGTGGCGTGCTCGAACAAGCAGAATTGCCTATGGACACTCACCAAAATCGCCACGGCGAGACATGGTATCCCGTCGAGATTTGACCCCCGAATGAGGATTTGATCCAGGATGCAGATGTGCCTACAGTGCGAGGAACTCATGACTGTGAGCACTCGAAATTAGGGGATTTCCATGCACGCACGACGTAAAGCCGCTTCACTACTCGGAGTGGCCCTCTTCCTGGCGACAAGCCTGATCGCATCAGGGCCTGCGCAAGCCGAGACAAGCGCCACCACTAGCACGCTCTCGCCCGAAGTACTACATGACACGAAGATCGGTGATTCTCTGATCTTTTCCGACCCGGCCGCGACACCTGCTCAAGCGACGCCCTCATCCTCGGGGCAAACGTCACTGCGCGCTGCGTCCTTCACCATCACCTGCACGGTCGACGCGCAGAACCCGCACATCTCCGAAGGCGCCCGCAAGAAGGGCCAAATCTATGTGATCTACAAGACCAACGTGAAGTGCACCGGCACCGGCTCCTACCCCCCTACGGCCTCAGTCAGAGTGAGAAGTGGCCTGATGTGGGACAGCGCTTCCTACAACGGAGACACCAGCAACGGTGTGAACTGGCAGCAGGTAAAATCGAACGACGAACCGCGCACCGTCAAGGTGAATGGCTCCGGAAACGTCTTCTACACGCCTGCAGCCGATAAAGCCGGCTCCACCTTGACGGGCCACTATCAGGGTTCATCGACCATCGAGATCATTACCCCCACAGGTCAGAAAACTGGATCCGACATATCGTCTCCTGTTTTTTGCAAGCCGACGACTCAGACGGCAGTCTGCTCTTAGCCGATCCGCTCCATAACAACTTCCGGGGGCGGCGTCAACCAGATCAACGTGACGCCGCCCCCATCCTCATCAAAGCGAGCCGCAACCGAAAATCCGCCGTCTGACGCATTTTTCTTTGCCCACTCTAAAGCCTCTGAAGCCGATCCTCCATCGAGATTGAAGGCGCTGATGCGCCGCCCCGGATTTACAATCATAATCCGGTAACCACTTGCTGTCATTTCCGTCGAAGAATCTCTTTCATCTACTGAATAAACATTCATTTTAGATAAACTGTTTCCAATCGCTAATAGCAAGATATTTGGGCGTGCGCTTCAAGATGCCTTGCGGCATATCGGTGTTAGTAGTATCAGCCCGAATGGTAGCAACCTCATCAGCTGGGACCACGCGGGTTTCGTTCATCAGACCGGCGAAGTATTAGAAGACCTTTCCTTCTGACGTGTCGGGCTGCGTACAGCTCCTAGAAACTCTGCTCCGGTGTCTGCCGGGAGCGGTTTGCCGTGCGACTCGGAGTGGTCTGCGGGACGTTCACCTTGTGCGCTCCGGGCGTCGCGGGAACCGCTTCGGACACGGGCTTGCCCTGTGCGATCGTCGCGCGCATGCGCACGTCGATGGCCTCTTGCGGGATGCCGTGGGCTTTGAGTTCAGCGGCCATTGCGGTGCGGTGCTCGGCGCTGTCGTACGCTGCGGCGCCGTGGTTGCGCTCAGCGCTCGCGCGTCCCTGATCGGACGCGGCGGACGTCTCAGCGGCGCTCCTAGCGGCCGGCGCGGCCATAGCCGGCTCTGCGGTCGGGGTGGGGGCTTCGTCGCGGTAGAGCTGCGCCTGGGAGCGGGCATCGGTAGCCAGCTCTCGCAGCTCGTCGGGCGTGTGAGCGCTGGTGCCGCCCTGCTCGGCGGTCACGTCGTACTCGCGCGCCTGCAACTCCAACGCCGCCGCCTGATCGATGCGGAACTGATCAGGCGTCGGAGCATCGGTGACGGTGGGTGCATCGTCGGCGCGGGCGAGCGAGTTGTCTGCTCGATCATCCAGCCGGTTTGCTTCGCGCACTGCGTCAACCGCGTCCACGAACTCCACCGCAGCGGAGCCCCGCTCGCTCGTGGACAGGTTCTCCGACGCCGCCTGCTCCCGGTTCAGCTCCGCACGCGCCAGAGCCGCACGAACGTCTTCCGGGGCGGCTCCGGGACTGTTCACGTCGACGCCGTACCGCTCCTGCACTTCTCGAGCGATCGTCTCCGACGCGGCCTCGGCGCGCGGGTCGAAGTCCTTCCACTGCTGAGCCGTCTCGTGCATGCGCGCGATCTGGTCGACGTTCGCGCGGTCCCAGAACTCGGGACGCTCGACCAGTGCGAGCCGGTTCGCGGCGACGTCCCGCTCCCCCTCGAACCGGAGCTGCAACCCGCGCTGCTCTTGCTCGCTGCGCCGCTGCGCTTCGCGGGCCATTTCCTCGCGGGCGCGGGCGAACTTGTCCGCCATCTGCGCGGCGACCGCGATCGCCACCCGGAGCGCCTGCCCGGTGTCGTTCATTACCTCGTCGTGTTCCTCGGCCATGAGAGCCCCTTCCCCTACCTCTCCAACTCGTCGCGCTGCTGCGCGGGAGTGTTCGACAATCCCGGACCTGTCGTCGTGGTCGGCACGACCACCGGCCCGCTCGTGCGCGGCGGCAACGTCGTCGGCACCGGCGACCCGACACCGGAGCGGCCCGCGGCCAGCGCGGCGCGCTCCGCGGTCGCACGCTGCTCCGGCGACAACGAGGCCAACACGTTCGTGTGCTCCTGCGCCGTGTAAGCGTCACGAACCTTCGTCAACCGCTCACGCAGCGCCGCGGACAACTCCGCTGCGCGTCGCGCGTCGCCGGCGGCCTGCGCGGCACGGCGAATCGAGTTCGTCGTCGTCGCGAGCTGCCGGAACAGCAGCGCCTCCGCGGTCGCGTTCTTCCCCTTGGACACCTGCGCGAGGATCAGCGCTGTGGTGTTGCTCATCGACGGCATCGCCACCGGACGCGGCCGGCTCTCGGACGGCCGCAACTGCGCCGACCGGGCGAGCGTGCGCGCAGCATCCGCGAGCGGCCCGGGCGTCGTCTCCAACCGCTTTGACCATGCCGCGTAGGCGCCGGCCGTCTCGCGGGCGACGTGCGCCCACGCCGCGTGATCTTCCGGCGGAATCGTCTTGATGTACTCGTGCAGCCGCGTCATATCGCGTGCGTACAGGTCGAAGAACTGCGGGTTCATCTCGGCCTCTTCCCGGCCCGGATTTACCGGCCGGTACTGCCACGGGTTCTTGCTCGACGCGCGCCACTCTGCGACCGCTTCGGTCGCGGATTCCGGGCGGTCCGGCCAGCCCTTCCGAAGCTCGGGGAGCGACAGGTCACGGGCGAGCCGGAGGCCGCCGTGCCACACCGGCTGCTCACCCTTCGCGGGGCGCAGCGCCACCGAGTAACCGGTCACCACATCGTCTCGCCCGGCGGCGAAGCGGGGACGGATGAGCACACCTTCTCGCTTCATCCGGCGCACGAACTCACCCTCATCCACCGACGCTGTAGCCGCGGCCCGCACCGCCCTCTCCAACCGCTTCGCATCGACCTCGACCGCACCGCGCCGCCGCGCCGCCTCGCGCGCCGGCCGGCGCTCTTCGCGCTGCAACAACTCCGGCTGCTGCGCCGCGATCATCGGCGCCAGCTTGTGCTCGTGTTCCAGCTCACGAACCACCTTCATGGCCCGGTGGAAGTCGTTATGCGTCGACGCTTTGGTTCCGTCCTCACGCACCAGAGACACCGCCAGGTGGATGTGATCGTTGCCGTTCGAGGACACGCCGTGACGCACCGCGACCCACCGGCACGCGGCCTTCCCGCTGGCCTCCGTGAAACCCATCCGGTCCACGAAATCCTGCGCGATCTGCCCCCACTTCTCGTCGGTGAGCTGACCCTCCTCCGCCGCAAGAGACAGGGAGCAATGCCACACGTTCGCCTCCTCGCGAACCTTCACCACCTCGCCCGTCTCCGGGTCACGCTTGGACACCTGGCGCAGCACGTCGACCTCGAAATGCTTGCGCGGCTCATCGATGCTCTCAGCGATCGCCAGAGCGGTCGCGCGGTCCAACTCGTCGTACCCGTACAGCGCCATGATCGCCGCATCCCCCGCGACCAGGTGCGGCTCCGTGTGCTCGTTCGCAAACCCGCGTCCCGCGAGGTACGACATCAGCCCACTCATCTGCGCGCCACGGGTCACCTTCGCGATCACGTGCGGTTCACCACCGACAGCGCCTCGGACACCAGACCCGCCACCCGCCGGTACTCCGCCGTGACCTCCACGGCCTCCGCAACGTAGCGGCCCTCCGCGTTCGCGAACCGGGCAATCTGGTTGACGTTGTTCGACGCGTTGGCCATCTCGCGCTGCAACTTGAACAGCATCGCGACAGCCTCTTTCCGCTCCTTCGCAGTTACCACCTTCGCGTCCATCGCGGACTCGAACAACAGCCGCGCCACCGTCACATCTCGGACCTCCGCCCGGGCACGCAACTGTGCATCCTCCTCGGCCGTGACCTTCACCACGTATCGCTTCTCCCGCCGGCCCTCCGGCACGTTCGGACGGCGCTTACGCCCGAAGATCGGCCGCTTCTCCTCCGACTCGGACACGAGAACCACCATCCCTTCAAGGCCCAGCGCAGCGAACCCGCCAACCGGCGGGGACCATACGACCAGTATGCCCCGGTCCTCCACGCAGCGGAAGGGACGCGTGCGACATGGGGCACCCATGTCTATTGCTTGCTGACTCTGAAACTTCACGAACCGGACCGCGAAGCGGTAGGCCGGGTCCCGATCCGCGAAGCAGGATCGAGGACTGGCAGACGACGGCGGCGCCCGTTAATCTGACGGTATGCCTGAGAAGACGATCGATCCCGAATCCGCCGCCACATCAGCCCGAGCCCTCCTCGAGAGATCCGTCGAGGATCGTGTAGCTGCCGTGCGGACTCTCGTCGCCGCGATCAACGACGTCGATACCGCTGATGCCGCCGCCCGAGACGCACGCGACGCTCACTCGAAAGCATGGGACGCCGCCCTCGCTTCGGGATGGAGCGACAAAGACCTCCGCGCCACAGGAGCCCGCGCACCCGGCCCCGCTCGCGTCCGCAAGTCCCGACCGCGAGCGACGACACCGCGCCAGGAATCTCCCCAGACAGAGCAGCCGAACACGGGATCCTCCGGGGACTCCCACCACGAGCCGCAGGAGTGACCCTGCCCCGCCACGCCGCATCCTTTCGGGAGAGGATCGCGCCCGAAGCGCTGGTCCTCCTAGAGGAGCTGAACCTCTACTACCCACCTCGCTTCCGCGAGGGCATCCCCTTCACCGGAACTGCAAACCGTCGACGTCAAGACGCGGTGTTCGTCGACCGCATGCACGATCCGCAGCTCGACCTCCACCCGGACACCGCCGACCGCGCAGCGAACAGCAGCGCCGGGTATCGCGGCGACCGTCGACCCGCCTGGCTTATCGACGCAATAGTCGCCTCCTCCTACGACCCCGAGCGACGCGAAAGAGTGTGGGCCGACGTGCGTAACATGCGCGCCTACACCGATGACTTCGGACCGGTTCTCCGAGATGAACAACGACGACAGATCGACGCCACCTACCGCAAGCAACACCGCATCGATGATCTGGCCTGGACGCCCGTTCGACTCCTCGCCCTCAGCAGCGCCGCCGTCATCCTCACAGTCCTCGCGTGGACCGTCTTCTCTACCTTCACGATCTTTCCGCCACACCCATACGCCGTCAGAATCCTGACGCTCTTTGCAGTAGCCGTGTTCGTGATCGCAGCGCCCGTCTACTTCTACCTCGCCGGGCGACGCCGTGACTACCGCAAGTGGTACTACAGCAGTGACAGTCGCTACGAAACGTCCACCGATGACGAGGACGAGCACGACGGTTCGAGCGCCGCAGCGTGACAACGCACGTCACGTCCGGCCGTCCCTCCGACCGCTCCACTCTGGCCTTCGTGACGAGGGCGTCAAGAGCGCTCCGCGTCCCCTTCGGGGATGCCCCAGAGGGGCACTCCTGACACCCTCCTCCCTCCGGCCGACGCTCTGCTTATCGGAGGGAAGGCCTCACCCTGGGGCACCACTAGCACCCCGGCGAACGGCGCAGCGGGGAGCCGGCCTCGGTCGGCATGCCGACGCATGACGGCCGCCGTATGCGGAAGTAGTCTCTGTCGCATGAGCGCCGCGCAACCGCTGTCAACATCCACCGTCACCCTCGCGATGGACTACGGACAATTCACCATCACCAGTGGCATGCCTGACTCCGACGAACTCGCGCTCCTGGAAGATGCACTGACCACACCGCCCTCGGCCGGCGACGGCCAAACCGTGCTCGTCACATCCCCGCACCAGAACAACTTCCAGACGGCGATCGCCATCGAGCGGTGGGCCACTCGACCCCAGTCCGACACCGACGACTGGGAACAGATATCCGTCGAAACGATCACCCTCACCGCACCAACCGTGCGACTCGACAGTCCCACGATGACCGGTACAACTTTCGAGCTGGCGAAAGGAAGCTACTGGGTCGAAATCAGCGGACGCGGCTTCGTCAACTACGGCTGGCCAGGCTCCACCACACCAGGAGACATATGGCGTCTACGATTCTGGCCCAACACCGGCCCCACCGACCGCACACGCAAACTCTGGGACATGCCCGGCTTCGGTATCCCAACCTCTTCACTGCCGAAGAAATGGGCGGCCATTACGGCCGCAGCGAACGACCCGACAACCTATCCCCCGACTCCCGCGACCGCGCAGCCACTCGATACACCGCCGACCGGCGGACAGTGACGTCACGCCTGAACACTCGGTGCGTGCTCAGCCCCGAGAGCGCAGCTCCGCGGCACGTACGGCCAGCTCCTCGCGGGGCTGATGGGCAGCTCACAGATCACGGCGTGTCGCTGCTCGGGCTCGCTACGGTCAACCCATGACGACTCTTGGCCAGTACTCGCTCCTCAACCTTCTCACCCTGCAACTAGCAGCCAACCCTGCCGCGGCAGTGACTCCAGACGAAGTGCTCGGTGCGATGGAGGAGCGCCGACTCTTCTCGCTGCTGCGGGACACCGCCGAGAGGGTGGGCGCCGATCCGTCCCTCATCGCGTCGCTCGCCACTGCTGAGGAGGACGTGGCCGACTACCTCTCCTCGTGGGCGAACGTCGCTGACCTCCTGCGGAAGTACTCGGGCGACCTGACCGACGACAGCTCGCAGGGGTGGCTCGTTTTGGGGTTCGCTATCAACGACATCGTGCAAGATCGTGGCCGCGACGTCGACGCGACTTGGGACCGTTCGTAGCAGTCCTGCCGCGAGGCCTGGTGCTCGTGCCGCTCACCTTCAACCAGCGACGGAGCTAGTAGTCGTATCCCGCATGGGTGGCGATGCCCAGTCCCGGCGGCGCCGCCACCCTGCCCGCCAACCTGAGGTACACCCCAACCGGACGTCAGGCACCATCGCCGAAGCGCGTCCGAATAGGGCCATGTCGGGCCTTGTCTGACACTTGCACCTGCGGCTCTTAGACTTCAACTGGACAAGTAGCGGTCGGAGGCGGCATGTCGGGTCAGAGGGTCGGGTACGTGCGGGTGAGCACGTTGGATCAGAGCACGGTGCGCCAGCTCGACGGCGTGACGCTGGATCGAGTCTTCGAGGACAAGGCCTCCGGCAAGGACGTGAACCGTCCGCAGCTCGAAGAGATGATCGGGTTCGTCCGCGACGGAGACACGGTGCTCGTGCACTCGATGGATCGGCTCGCAAGAAACCTCGAAGATCTTCGCCGGCTCGTGCGCAGACTGACGGACAAGCGGGTCCGGGTCGAGTTCGTGAAGGAGCAGCTCACCTTCACCGGTGAGGACAGTGCGATGGCGAACCTGCTGCTGAACATGATGGGCGCGTTCGCAGAGTTCGAACGCGAACTCATCCGGGAGCGTCAACGCGAGGGCATCGCCCTCGCCAAGCAACGCGGCGCCTACCGCGGGCGCCGCCGGTCGCTCTCCCCGACCCAGATCGCCGAGCTACACGAACGTGCTGCCGCTGGCGTGCCGAAGACGACGCTGGCGAAGGAATACGGCATCAGCCGAGAGACCGTCTACGCCTACTTGCGTACCAGTGAAACGCCCTCCGCCTAGGCTGGCGCGGTGCTGGCTACCCTGGCCGGGTGGACTTCATTGGGTTGACGCCCCAGCACTTTGACACCGCGCTCGGCGAGGTACTGACCACAGCCATGCAGGCGCAGGGCTGGAGCGCACAGAAGGTAGCCGTGTTCGCACGGCTCCGACCGCGCACCGTCCGACGCATCCTGACCGGTAAAACCTCGGCCGGCACCGTACAACTGCATCGCCTCCTGCGAGTCCTGCAACTCGACCATGACGCCACGATGCGCACCGTCTACATCGAAGCGCGAGTCGCGCAGCTCGCCGCGGACACCGAAGCGGCCGAGGACCGCGACCGCACCCGGGACATGCTCGGATGATGACCGGCAACGACCTCGCCGTTCTCCTCAACCCGTTCGTCATCCTCGGCGCCGTCGTCATCGTTGCGGCAATCCTCGGCGGGCCGTGGCTGCGCGACCGATACATCTTCCGAGAACTCAACCGCGACACCGGCGTCACCCGACACCAGCCCACCGCCCTCTTCACCCCGGGACGCACCGGCAACCCGCCGCTGGTGTACTTCCTGGAACTGCACTACGCCGAACGCCTCGCCACGGTACTGATGCTGCACCGCATCGGCGCCATCGCGAGCCTCCACGACGGCTCCATGACCATGCACGACCGCGCCGGACGCCTCCTCACCCACCTCAGCGCACTCGACGTCGCCTACTATCGCCGCCTCAACGACACAGCCCCACAACCACCCGACCCGGAGTAGACAACCTGGGCCCCGCGCCTCGTTTCACGCCCCCTCAGCGGAACTGCTAACGGCCGGGTCAAACGAGACGACACCCCCAGCGCCACTGCGCGGCCCCACAGCCGACTTGCGCGCGACCGGTCAACGACCCCCTAATGGGACACCGCCAGACGTCAGTGCTCATGGGCCCAACCGGACGGGATCGCTAATGGCCGGTCCGCCCCCTCCCCTACAGGACGGGTCCAGCTACGGTCTCCCCACCAGACGGGTCATCTGCCGGCGAGAAACCGGAGCACGGGCGCTGCAACCGAGGCCGTGAAGCGCGGCGTGGCTAACCAGACCATGCTCGAAGACCCGCGCTTGCCGTCAGGCAGGAGCCCCTGGGCAGACTACGCTCCGGTGGCCAGATCACCCGTCCGTACTTTCAGACCGACGAGTTACCCGACCGCCCTCGATCCACGTCTCGATCACTCTCTGCAGGCGCTGAGATTCCATCCGCACGCAGTTGCTCGCCAGGAGCCCAACCGAACGCACTCGACTGGACCGCACCGGCGTCGGCGAACGGTCGCGCGACGTTCCGCAGTCGGTCACCTCTCTTGAGGACCAAAATTCGTACAGCGCGTACGGCGACACCGATAGCAAACAAGACCCAAAACCCAATCTGAACGACGTTGAGCACTGACGACACCGAAAAAAGACTTGACGCGCTGGCCTCAATCATGGTCTCCTGCTCCTACGGGGTTGGGGGCGAACCTCGCCGACGAGTGAATCTATTCTAGATCACTAAGGTTGTAGTAGTCCATATGTTCAATGGGGAACGAATGCGCACTCGATTCGCGATGACCGCAGCTACATGTCTAGCCGCGGCGCTCATCGCAACGTCATCGCCGGTCAACGCGGCCGAAACGATAAGCACAGGAAACACAGACTCTGTTTCGCAATATCTCGAAGAGCATCCCGATATCGTCATCGCGGATGATGCAGTTCTCAGCTCCGATTCAGTCATCGTCTTCGGCTCGAAGGGTGAAACCGTCGAGGTCATCGGAGATGACGCTCCAAGTGAGGCTCGAACTTCCGGTACGGCCGGAAACGAGTCCGCTCAGGTCGCCGCAGCGTGCAGCTACCGAAACGCCTCATTCGTCAACGTGTCGGGATGGGTGGAATCCACTGACGGATGCGGCATCATCGGCTATGACTCAACTGCTCGGTGGAGCTATTCCTGGACACAGGACAAGTTCGCCTTCAACAGCGGCCCCTCTTGTGTGCAGGGCCGTGGATACTCGGTAACGCCGAGCGTCTCGACGCCGGTGTGGTACACGGCCGGTTGCGGTGGCTCCGGCTCAGCAAACGCCCTCATCGGGAACCGCGCGACCGTGGCCAAGATCCGTGGGTATTCGAGCGCCCCGGGAACAATCGGGTACGTCCGCTGGAAGTGACTCACTCCATCGCGACGAGGCTGCTGGCCGCTTCGGTCAGCAGCCTCGTTGTGGCGTGCGCCCTAGTCGGATGCGCCGAATCTTCAAGTACAACTAAGAGCCTGACGACGAGCGACATTGGCGAAATTGCCAGCAATAACGCATGTTCGAACCCTCACTTGATGGGCGGAGACCCTGACTATTGGGGATCGGCAGCGGGGTTGTACTGCCTACCCGAATCCGGGACTGGCGTTGTTCTAAGAATTTATGATGAACCGGACGCCACCCTCAAGCTTATTGACGATTGGTCTGCCCTCATTACTGAGGATAACCAATTAGTCTACGGCGATTACTGGTTTGCGACAGGTCCCGCAACGACGCTCGAAACTCTCTTCGGTGAATTTAACCCTCGCGGGCCTCAGACATTTGCGCCGGCCGGTACAAAGCCAACCTCCGCTGAAGCAAATTTGGCCTTGTGTTCTTCTATCAGTTACGGCGTCACAACACAGTATCTACACACTGGCGACACTGTCGACCTCCAGCAATATTACGCCAGCTACCCGGGTCTACATGACCTCGTTTCGTCTGTGGCATCTAAGGCCACTCGCGACGGGGCGGAAGCCGCCATACAGGATGACCTACTTCTCACAGCCGCACTGACGAAGTATGATTCCGACATCAAGTCATTTTGTGCAGAATCTTTTGGCGCTAAGCGGAATACTGCTAGCACGGCGCATAATCCTTAATCTTCATCTTTCCGGGCTGCGCGTCCGACGAAGTGAACGGATCGACGAGCATCTGTAGCTTGCCAATTTTCGAAATGACGTACTACAAAAGCTCCCGCAATGAAAGAGTACCCAATTCCCTCAGCTATGCGAGTAAGAACTGGGACCGTTGAAAGAATTTGGCTGATTGTAGGGGACCCGTCAGCTTGATAGGGAGCGATCCAGATCGGCACTATCAATCCGAAAAATAAACCTAACGATATGCCGCCGATGCCAATCCAAAACATTGCGGTTGATGAAAGTGCTTTAATCATGAGGCTCCTTCGCCTATAGCTTAAAGTGTCGTTGGAATCATCGCACTCGGTTGTGGGCGTTGGTATCACCCGGCAGCCGATCAGGCCGCCTGCGTTCCACTCAGCGCGCTCGCCTTCGCGCGGCAGAACCAGCGCTGACCTCCCGATCAGGCGTGGACGTTCCCTTGGCGCCTGCTACACCATTCCCACACCGCTCTGAGCATGTCGGAGGTCGGAGCTACCATCTGCGACATGTCTCAGTGCACAGCGCCCGTACGGGGCCACATTCGCGGCGGCGGCGCCGATTGCCCAGTTCACGGTCGCGGCGGCGGCTACAGCTACTACGAGCAGCCGCGGCCCTACCGGCCGCACACGCCTCCTGCGGCTCCGGCGCCCGTGCGCCGGAGCGGGAGCGTGTCTGGCGGCGGCGGGCGCAGTGCTCGTCCGTCGTGGCAGCCGAGGACGTCGACCGTCTCGTACACGCCGCAGCAGGTCCGCGACCTGGAGCCCGTTCGTCAGGCAACAGTCGTGCGCACGGTTCAGCAGAACGATGTGTTCCTCTGCCACGCGTGGCCGGATCGTCAGGCCGACGCACAAGACGTCTACGAGCAGCTGCTCGCGAACGACGTGACGGTCTGGTTCAGCGAGGTCAGCCTCCGGCCTGGTACAGACATGCGCGTCGCGATCGATCGTGGTCTGGTCAGTTCTCGGATGGGCATCGTACTGGTCACGCCCGCGATGCTCGAGAAGCTGCGCACCGATCGGAGCATCGCGAGCAACGAACTCAGCGCCCTCCTCCGGCGGAGCCTTCTGGTGCCAGTGATGCACGGCGTGACGTTCGAAGAGCTGGACCAGGTGACGCCGACTCTCGCGTCGCGAGGCGGGTTCAGCACGGCGGAGGAGCCGATGGAGAGCATCATCGTCAAGATCGCCGAGCTCGTCGGAGTCCTCACAGAGGAAGAGGCTGACGAACTCAGCATGACGTCCCGCCGCTGGTAGCTCTCGCCCCTAGTCGAACGACAGCAGCACTCGACCAGCCCCGCTACGTTCATCCCATGGCAGAGACGATCACCTTGACCCTGAATCTCGGCCCGAACGCGTCCATCGCCGCGCTTGGGGCGGCGGTCGATGATGTGAGGCGTGTCCTCGAGTTCGCGAGCGCCCTGCAGCGCCGAACAGATCGAGGCGCGCTCATCGCTGCGCGAATGCGTTCGCGACGGCGCGGACTCGGCCGCGCTGGTGACCTTGCCTGGAGCGATGGCTCGCTCTTCTTCGCGGCCCTGGAACCCGTAGACCTTCCTCAGCCGATCGACGAGTTCGAGCGCATCGCTGGCCGCGAAGCGGACGCAAACGCTCAGATCACCGTCCAGAGCCTCCGGTACGAGAACCCGCTCGAACTGGTGATCCTCGCCGGCGGAACCGTCGTCTACGCGCTGCTCCGCCTACTCCGTGACTGGCCTGACCGTCAACAGCTCAACCGAGCGGCAGTCCGCGAGTACGAAAACGGCATCATCTTCCGCGAGCGTGTCCGCGCCCGCGTCCTCGAGCAGATCGATTCCGGGGATCTCCCACTGGCCCCGGAACTGATCGACTCCCTGCTCACCAATGATGTTGCAGACGCCCTCGGTGCCCTCGGCGATGGACCGCTGAAAGTGCTCGGCCTTTCGTCGGGCTCAGCCGCTTCGAAGCCGACCACCGAGAGCTGAGTCGAGCACCGTCCCGTCTACCCATCCCTCATCGGACGGTCGCGCGTTGAGCTGCGCAACGTCAGCACGGGAAGATGGAGGCATGTCGAAGAAGATCGAATCCGCCTACCGCAAGCTGGCCGACGCGCTGGAGAAGCACGCTGAACTTGTGGAGCTGCTGGCTGGCACATCGTGGGCAGCGGTTTGGGACCTTGATGCGCTGAAGACTCAGATCGCAGCCGAGTACAGCTACCCGCAATCATCGCCGCGAACGACGACGGACCGGTAGGCGAGACCTTCAGGCGGGGGTACCTTCGCCGTATGACGGGTGACCCTGGTGCTGTTCTGGCGAGCTTCCGCGAAGCAGCGGTTGCTCAACTCTCTGCGAGCTGACGATCTGAAGTGCTCCCGCAGCGATCGCCGCAAAGGCGATCGTCAAACCTGTGAACGGCAGGGTGTCGGCCACGTCCCAGGGGACAAAGAAGAGTCCATGGTCGGTCAGCGGATTGATCAGCATGAGGAGCACTACCCCGATCAGCGTGATGGGCTGCTTCGGGGAGAAGAGGAACGCGCCGACGATGGCGAGAGGGAAGGTGATCACCCAGAGAACGGACATCGCGACCCAAGGGAAGTCGGACTGGGTGGCGGCGTAGCAGCCGTCCGTCAGGCCACCGAAGCACTGCCCCCAGTGCAGCAAGAAGGCGGCAGCGCCGACGACTCCCGCCGAAATGAGGAGCGTTCCGACGGCCCGTGAGTAGCTCCTGAGTCGCGTCATGGCCCCACCTTACGTTCAGGCCGTGAACTGTCGGTGAACTTTTTCAGGCAAGCTTCCTCTGAGCGTCCTTGCCCTCCACTCTGATGTCTCAGACGGCAATGCCGCCGTCGAGACTCAAAGTTGGGGGACTTCCAGATGTCAATTTCACTCGCTCGTCACGCCGAAACGACACGCAGCAAGCGGTTCATGGGACGCGCTGCGATCGCCGGTGTAGTGCTCGCACTCCTCGCGACCGTGGCACCGGCCGGGGCCCAGGCCGCTCCGGCTCCGGCGCCTGAGGGCTCATCCGCGGTCGGCTACCTCACCACCGACGAGGGATTCACGACCGAAGTTCCGGCCGCGTACCTTCAAGAGGGCGCACCCGAGTGGATCGAATACGACGAGGGCATGTCGGCCGCAGCGGTGGGCGGAACCTGCACGAAGCCGCTGTGCGGCCGGATCGTGAACAAGGGGTCCATCTCCTTCCGAGTCTCCACCGACTACACGACCAACGGGCAGGTCGCCGCGGGTGCGGTGCAGAAGACGATCGCACCCAATGTGGAGGCCGGCGCTCCGTACGACTGGGATGCGGTGCTCATCCCCGCGGGTTACTGCGGCACCTTCTACACCGGAGCCGGGTACTACTTCCGCAGCACCGAAAGCCGCGTCGGACAGGCATCCAGCCGGTGGCACAAGATCGATGACGCGGGCGCCCACGCGATCGTGAAGCAGGGAAGCTGCGCCTAGACGTCTGGCAAGACGGCAAAGAAGGGGGGAGGGGAAGCGCTCGCGCTTCCCCTCCCCCCTTCTTTGCCGTTCCGCAGCTAGACACTCAATCAACCATTCCCATACGAGACGGTTCCGATCTGTTGTTGCGCTCGAGAAGAGACTGCAATGCGTGGCCCGTTGGGGCCGATGGACGATGATGATGTCGCGATGCTAGAGGCCACTGCAACAGATTAGTTCCAATCAAGAAAATTTGTTGCAATGGGTTGGGGTCGCTTCTTGCCAGAAGCGGCCTCGACTATGCGGCCGCTCGGAAAGAATAAAAGACAGCTACGTTATCAATTTGTGACCGGCCGTTCGCGTCGCGTTTGATGATTTTGGGATATTGTCTACATCAGGGCTCATAGGAGATACCTATCACAGCCTTGGGGGGACAAACCATGCGACTCGTCACAACTCGAAAGATGACCATGGCAGCGGCGGCCGGTCTTCTGGCCGGCGCCGCTCTCTTCGCGACGGCGACGCCGGCCAGCGCCGTGCAGTACAGCGGAGGGTACTTCCCTACATACTCCGCCTGCCGTGCCGAGGTTCAGGCCTATCGTGCGGACGGGTGGACGATTCTCAAGAACTGCCCCTACGTTCCGGGGTACGGCTACCTCGTGGACGCATCGAAGGGTTAGGCCATGCGGAAGGCCCGGGTCGCTCGCCTCGGCGATCGGCTCGGGCCTTCCGCATGACAGGATCAGGCCGGGTCGCTCGCCTCGGCGATCGGCCCGGGCCTTCCGCATGGCAGGATCAGAGTGTGGATTCCCGAAGAACGACACTCTGCACCATCGCCACAATTGCAGCGACGATTGCGATCCTCTCTGGCTGCACACCCAGAGACGTCACGTCCGACTCGGCATCGGCATCCGCCCCGGCCTTGTCATCGGCAGCTCCCGAGGCGACTGCGACTGCTTACGATCCCAGTCAGAGCACCGATCAAAATCTGGCCGTCTTCAACTCGGTCAACGAGCGAACGGTCGCGTCAGTCGGCGATCCGAACGGGACGGACTTAGCACAGGCTCTGATCAACAGCGGGTTCGACCAGACGCAAATGGAGACGACTGTCGAAACGACGACCGCGGGCGAAACAGCTGACGCGATTTTTATCGCGGTTAAGTCTAATGGTTCCTGCTTCGTCGGTCAGTATCGTCACAAAGCTTCCGGGGAAGACGGCGACAATAAATATGTCGGGGCGCTGTTCCAACCCATCTCGACGGGTAAATGCCTCATTGGCAACTCGCTGCCAGTCGAGTGATCATCTGGACCGCGTTGCCGTCCGCGGAGTTTTAAGTTGACCAAGTAACGCCCCTATCGGACGCGAGACGACCCGCTACCTAGACCGTCGGCCGGCGGCGGTGTTCGCGTCGAGCTGGCGATCAATGTCAGCGACGATCGCGCGAGCACGCTCGGCCTGCCCGCGGGGGTCGCGACCGCGGACCGATCGGCTGACCGTTGTAGCGTGCGCTCTCCTCCTCGTTCTTGGCTTGGTTGTCCACCTCGCTGGCGAACTCTTGTAGTGCTGCGGCTGTCGACGGCGATCGTCACCCGCGACTCGCATTTGGCGCCGGGTGAGGTCCAAAACCGGATGCCGGCGTGCACCACGCCGGACGGGTACGACGACTGGCTCGGTGGGCACCTGGACGTCGACGCTTTGAAGGAGCTGCTCGAGTAGAAGTCGAGCGCGGTCGCGTTCGACCTCGAGCACTACGAGGTTTCTCGAGATGTGAACAGCGTCCGCGACAACGGACCCCACCTGCTCGACCCGCTCCCCTGGGCGTCGTCGTGTTGGCACGTCGTGTCTAATGGTGCGGTGCGGTCGAGAAGTGGGGACTTCGTTGACGCCGCGACGGCCATACCGGTGCAAGGGGCTCCGGTGCCGCCCTGCTCTCGGCCGCGTGCATGGCGCGGCCGAGAGCAGCACCCGCGACGCAGCTTTCCGAAACCTGGGTTGCCGAGAATGAGGCCATGTCTAGAGGCGGTCCGACCAACCCGATGCCGGGCCAGCACATGCGCTTCGTGCGGTACGTGAGCACTCGTGACGGGTGGACGCCCGAGATCGTGCGCGGCGAAATCGAGGACCGCACGGACGCCGGCTGGCGGGTGCGGGTCATCGATGACGTGCGCGAGCTCCCGGAGACGGAGTGGTCGATCTACTACCCCTGACCGGGGCCTCTCGGCGGGGTGAGCGCGGACGCCAGACACTCGCTCATGGTGCGCCGCCTGTAAGCGGCTGGCTGGTAGAAACAGAGCGATCACTGATTCCCTCTGCTTGGAGATACCCGATGGCACAGAAGCTCTCTCTGATCGATGACCTGGACGGCTCTGCAATTGAGGGTGACGGTGGAACCGTCACCTTCTCGATTGACGGCGCGAACTATGAAATCGATCTATCGGCGAAGAACACGGCCGAGCTGCGCTCCGTGTTCGAGAAGTACGTGGACGCCGGCCGTCGTGTGCGTCGAGACGGTAACGCCGGCTCCTCGGCTCCCGCTCGGGCGAAGAGCGACCCGGAGCGGTTGAAGGCGGTCCGGGAGTGGGCGGCGAAGAACGGGCACAACGTGTCGGATCGCGGCCGCATCTCTGCTGAGGTTCAGAAGGCGTACGACGACGCCCACTAGGGCGGCGTCACCGTTGACGCTCGGTGGAGCGGCGCCGCGGGTAGCCCCCGGCGGGCCGCGAAACGGAGTGCGCGCCGGGGGCTACTGGCGGTCCCTCGGCCAACCGGGGCGAATGGCGGGGTCCGCGGCAGCGGAGCCGGGACGTGCGGTCCCGCTCGACGCCGCCTCGTCAGCGTAGAACGCTGCCCGCTTTGGGGGCAGTCCCAGTCGCCGGTGTCACAGTGACGCCATGGCCACTCCCCGGAATCCCCTGGCGCGTGCGGCGCTGATCAGCAACGGCATGGTCTGGTTCGGGTTGTCGCTGATGTTCGCGAGCATCGCCGGGGGGCAGACGTATGCGGCATTCACCGGGCAGTGGTTCAACGTCCTCGGCTGGGTGCTCCTCGTTGCGGTGGCGATCGGCCTGGCCGTCGTCGGCGTCATCGAGAACCGGAACATTCGCGCGGGAAAGACGCGCAAACCGCGGCCCCGCCGCTGACCACCGCTCGAGCGCGAATGGCCGGTCCACGCGTGTGATCGGGGGGGTCGAGGGGGGTCTCCCCCTCGTGCGGGCCGGCCCGTTTCGGGTCGACCCGCAGGCGCGTGCTCAGAGCATGTAGAGGTGGTATCCGACCGCCACGCCCTCGCGGAGCGGGCCGAAGGTGTCGGCGTAGTCCTGCGTCTCGTGGCTATTCGTGATGAGGTCGAGCGCGACGCGCTCCTCGTCGCTCTCGTCGCTCATCTCGTCGGGCTCGTCCTCCCACTCGCGGAGGACCCGATGCCCCGCGTCGGTGACGCGGCAGAGCGCCCAGTATCCGGAAAACGTGCCGACGCTCTCGCGCTTGAACACGAGAGCCGTGGCGGTCGGCCAGGCGTGCCGGGCGGCAGCGGTGAAGAGCACGCGCACCGCGGCGTGCAGGGCGCGGATCTCGCCAGTCTGGGCGGCAGCGTTCACGGCGTCTTGCGCGGCGCGCAGCTCGGCGGTGTGTCCCCACTCGTCGACGTCGGGGGCGGGGGTCGTGGTGGTGGTCATGG
>NZ_PSVZ01000024.1:0-57939 GCF_002932315.1 Rathayibacter sp. AY1C9 | reverse complement strand
GGGCCTGTCCGCCTCGCTCCCGCTCACCTGGACCTTCGCGAGCTGATCCCCTCCCCCCCCGGCCCGTCGCGCGGGGGCGCTCCGGGCCGGGTGGAGAGGGGATCAGCTCGCGAAGGTCCAGGTGAGCGGGAGCGAGGCGGACAGGCCCTGGTAGGCGTTGGTGGCCGACGAGTCGAGGGTCACGGCGATGGAGAAGGGGGTGGAGGTGCCGGGGGTGACCGGGGCGGTGTTGAGGGTCTTGACGGCCGAGCCGGCGAGGGTCGCGGCGGTGCCCGTGAAGACGGTGGTCCCGCCGGAGGTGATCACGACGTTGAGCTTGCCGCAGAAGTCGGTGGCGGAGCCGGAGGCGCCGGCCGCGACGTTGTTGCTCTGCGAGCAGGTGGCGCCGGGGGTCAGCGTGAAGGTGTTGGCGGCGACGGTGCCGGTGTTCTTCAGCGTGATCGCGGTGGTGACGGTCTGGCCGGGGACCATCGTGGTCGATCCGCCGAACTTGTTGATGGTCGCGCAGGTCGCGGTGTTGGTGCTGATCGAGCCGCCGTCGGTGCTGAGGCAGGTGATGGGGCTGGCGCCGGTCGACTTCTCCTCCATGACGAGCGAGCCGGAGGCGGCGGTGTTGCCGGTGTTGGAGATGCTCGCGACGAAGCCGGACAGGGTGCCGGACATCGAGACGGAGAGGAGAGCGGCGGCGGCGATGCTCGTCGCGATGGCGAGGGGAGCGAAGCGGACGCGCTTGGACTTGGCGGTGTGGGTCGACATGGCAGGACTCCTGATCGGGTGGGGCGGGCTGATGCTGAAGGGGGAGGGTCCGGCTGGTGTTCCGCCGAACTCGATTGACCGCTAAGTTACTTGATGGCAAAGATACATTGCAATCGTTCTTTCACCCCCTGTCCGGGTGACAGGCCGGGACCCCCGAGGGCGACCCGTACGATGACCCCAGCCCTACCCCGAGAAGGACGAATGACCACCGAGAGACCGACCCCGCGCGACGTCGACCAGGACGCGCCCGCCGTGCAGCTGCGGCAGTCGCTCCGCCTGCTCGAGAACGCGCAGCGGCACCTCCGCGCGAGCATCGCCGCGGGCGTGGGCGTGGGCATCTCGGAGCTCACCGCGCTCGAGGTCCTCGGCGAGTCGCCCGACCTCACGCCGAAGTGGCTGGGCCTCGAGCTCTCCCTCTCGACGGGCGCCGTGACCGCGCTCCTCGACCGGCTGGCGACCGCCGGCCACGTCGACCGGCTCGCCAACCCGCAGGACCGCCGCAGCGTCCTCCTGCGCCTCACCGCCTCCGGGGAGCAGCTGCTCGCGCAGGTGGACGAGCGCTACGACGAGGTCAGCGCGGAGGTGCTGAAGGCCTCCCCCGGGCTGAACGGCATGGCGGACGACCTGGCGCGTGCCGCCGCGGTCATCACCGCGCACACGATCCGCTGATCCGCGCCAGTCGCTAGGAGTCCAGCGCCCGGGTCAGGGTCCAGACGTTGCGCCCCTCCGAGCGCTCGTGCTCGAACGTGGTCGTCAGAGCCTGGATGAGAGCGAGCCCGCGGCCCGACTCCGCGAAGACGTCCGGCATCTCCCGCGGCCCCGTGCCGATGTCCGGCGGATCGGCCGTGTCGACCAGCTCCGCGTGGATCGCGTCTCCCTCGACGCGCACGACGATGCGGCAGACGATCGTCGTCGTCGACGTCGCGTGCTGGATGACGTTGTCGACCAGCTCGACCAGCGCCGTCTCGACGGCCATGCGGTCGCGGGCCGGCAGGTCCGGCCGCTCGCCCCAGAGCCCGGCGAGCATCTCGTGGACGACCTCGGTGTCGTCCGGGGGCGTGCGGAACCCGACGCTGCGCTCAGTCACGGTACGCGTCGCCGGCCGTGTCGAAGAGGGTGAGCACCCGGTCCAGATTGGACAGCTGCAGCACCATCACGACCTGCTCGCTGGGCGCCGCGATCCGCAGGTCGCCGCCCGCCTGCCGCGCGGTCTTGAGAGCGCCGACCAGGGCGCCGAGGCCGGAGGAGTCCATGAACGTCACCGCGCTGAGCTCGACGACGATGCGGGGGCTGCCCTCGTCGATCGCCCGGCGGACGGCCGAGCGCAGCTCCGGAGCCGAGGCCGCGTTGAGCCGCCCCTCCCCCCGCAGCACGGCGATGTCGGGGGCGGTCGTCTCGGTCGTGAACGTCATGCGGGGTCCTTCTCGGCGGAGCGGTCGGCGCCCGTGCGGGTCAGCACGAGGGCGGTGATGTCGTCGGACGCGGAGCCGGAGGCGGCGAGCGCCTTCAGCGCCTGCAGGAACGCGGCGGTGTCGGCGGAGTCGCGGGCGAGGTCGACCGCGCGCGCCAGGGACTGCAGCGTCCCGTCGTAGAGGTCGAGGACGCCGTCGGTGAAGGCCAGGAGCGAGTCGCCGACCGCGAGCTCCACGGTCTGGGTGATCCAGCCGCCGTCCTCCGCGATGCCCAGTGGGAGGCCCAGTGCCGCGAGCCGCTGGAACGAGCCGTCGGCGCGGAGGAGGACGGTGAGCCCGTGGCCCGCGTCGACGAAGTCGATCCGGCCGGACGCGGTGTCGAGGCGCCCGTGGAAGAGGGTCGCGAAGGTCTCGGTGGCCGTGAAGTCGTCGTGCAGCTGGGCGCTCACCGCGCTGACGACCGCGTCGGGGTCGCCGCCCAGGCGCGCCCGGAACGCGGAGCGGATCGACGCGGCCACGATCGCCGCCGCCGTCCCCTTGCCCATCACGTCCACGAGGGTCAGGTCGACCGTCTCGTCGTCGCCGCGCCAGCTGTAGAAGTCGCCGGTGATCGTCCACCGCGGCAGCGAGAGCCCCGAGAGCTCGTAGCCGGCGGGGTGGTGGAGGGAGGAGGGAGCCATCTGCGTCTGCATGTCGGCGGCGCGGTCGCGCTCCGCCGTGTCGCGCAGCTCCCGCTCGACCCACTCGCCGAACTCCTCGAGCAGCTGCCGCTCGTCCGGGGTGAGGCTCCGGGGCACGAAGTCGATGAGGCAGAGGGTGCCCAGCTGCAGGTCGCCCTCGACCGACAGCGGCCGCCCGGCGTAGAAGCGGACGTGCGGGTACCCCGCGACGTGCTCGTGCCCGGCCCACGCCTCGTCGGCACCGAGGTCCGGCACGACGAAGGTGGTGCGCTTCTCGAGCGTCGCGTCGCAGAAGGTGCCGGCGCGCGGGTACGCGAGCACGGCGTCCGGACGCTGCGGGGACTTCGTGAACAGCGTGGTGTCGTCGAGGAAGTGGATCTCGGCCACGGGCACGCGGAAGAGCTCCTCGGCCA
The DNA here is from genome assembly GCF_002932315.1 of Rathayibacter sp. AY1C9. Classification (NCBI taxonomy): domain Bacteria; kingdom Bacillati; phylum Actinomycetota; class Actinomycetes; order Micrococcales; family Microbacteriaceae; genus Rathayibacter; species Rathayibacter sp. AY1C9. The sequence continues at coordinate 54,678 of NZ_PSVZ01000024.1, read as the reverse complement.
TCCGCGTGATCCGGTCGAAGCGCTCCTCCGGAGCCGACCCCATCATCTCGAGCGCCTCGAGCGCCACCAGCCGCGGATCCTGCTCGGCCTCGATCATCCGTGCCCCCTTCCCCCTGCGCGCCGCGCCGGGACTCCCCGGAGCGCACACGCACCTCCGACCGTATCGCCCCGCTTGACGGGTGGGGGACCTTAGGCGCCTCTGTACCCCTCACGGGGTACGGCTGTCGCAGATCGCGCGGTCGGGAGCGTCGGCGGTGGCCGATCCCGGCCGTCCTCGCCTCCGCCTCTTGCCGCCGGACGGAGCGGACCCCTACTCTTCACCCGACGCTCCCCCGGCGACCCGCGAGCACCCGAAGCCCGCAGGCTCGTGGGCGTCGCCTCAGGAGCGCCCGTGCCCACCCAGCCGCGTCCCCTCCGCCGATCGCGCGCGGAGACGAACCGACCCTCTCGATCCGACGCGCCCCGGCGCGGGAGCCCGCTCGCTGCGGCGCTCCTGCTGGTGACCGCCCTGATCCTCCCGCTCGCCGCCGCGCCGACAGCGTCCGCCGTCGACTCGGCGGGCGACGAGTACGACGCGATGCGCCTCGCCCTCGTCGCCGATCTGACGGGCACGATCCCGGGAAGCGGGAGCGTCGGCGGCCTCGCCGCGGCGAAGGGCCGCCTCGTCGCCGAGGCCGAGGGCTACTGGTCGACGCTCGAGACCGACGGCGGCGAGCCCTGGCCCGACCTGGTCACGGGCACCTCGGCGGTGGAGGTGTGGGCCGCCTACAAGCGGGTCACCGTCCTCGCGACCGCGCTGAAGACCCCCGGCACCGCCCTCAGCGGCGACCCGGCGCTCCTCCGCGACGTCGTCACGACCGCCGACTGGCTCTCGGCGAACCGCTACAACCGCTCCACCACCGGCACCTCCCGCTGGTGGGAGCAGCAGATCGGCATCCCGCTCGAGCTGAACAGCATCACCGCCCTCCTCTACCCCGACCTCTCGGCGGCGCAGGTGCAGGCCTACCTGTCGGCCTCGACGCGCTTCGCCGACACCGTCACCCGGACCGGCGCCAACCGCGTCTGGACGGCGGCGGTCATCGCCGGGCGGGCGGTGCTGCTGAAGCAGCCGGCGAAGATCGCGGAGGCGGCCGCCGGCATCGACCCGGCGCTGCGGACGGTGGCGTCCGGCGACGGCTTCCACGCCGACGGCTCCTTCGTGCAGCACAGCGTCTTCGCCTACAGCGGCGGGTACGGGCTCTCGATGCTCGACACCCTCGACGACCTCTACGCGCTGCTCGACGGCTCCCGCTGGGAGATCACGAGCCCGGAGGGGCTCGGCGTGTACGACCGGCTCGCCTCCTCCTTCGCCCCCGTCACCTGGTGCGGCGCCGTGATGTCGACGGTCCGCGGCCGCGAGACGGCGCGGGCGGAGTCGGAGGACGGCGACGTCGGCGTCCAGCTGCAGGCGGCGGTGCTGCGCCTCGCCGACAGCGCCCCTCCCTCGGCCAGGACACGGACGAACGCGCTGGCGAAGAGCTGGCTGGCCTGCAACTCCGGCAGCCCCGTGAGCATCGAGACGGCCGGATCCGTCAGCGACGTCGTGCGCGCGCGGCTCGTCCTCGCCGACACGGGCCTGACCGCGACCCCGATCGGCTCGGGCGTCCGGGCCTTCGCCGGGATGGACCGCTTCACGCGGACCACGGCGACCTCGGGCTTCGCCGTCGGCCTGTCGAGCACGCGGATCGCCCGCTACGAGTCGCTCAACGGCGAGAACCGCAGCGGCTGGTACACCGGCGACGGAGCGACGTCGCTCCACCTGGGCAGCGGGCGCCAGTACGACGACGGCTACTGGGCCACGGCGAACCCGTACCGGATGCCCGGCACCACCGAGGACACGATCGTCCGGAGCGCGGGCGAGGGCGCGTCGTCCCGCCCGACGACGACCTTCACCGGGAGCCTCGAGAGCCCGTCGCGGCGGACGGGGATCGCGGCGCTCGACTTCGACGCGGCGTCGGTGAGCCTGGTCGCGAAGAAGGCCTGGTTCACCTTCGACGACGAGATCCTCGCGCTCGGCTCCGGGATCACGGCGACCGACATGTCCGGGACCGGCTGGGACGGGGTGCGCCGGCGCGCGGAGACGGTGATCGACGACCGCCGCGACGTCGCTCCCGACGCGAGGCTCCGCGTCGACGGCGTCCTCCGCGGTGCGGAGGCGACCGCCACGAGCACCGCCCGCTGGGCCTCGATCACCGGCTCCGCGGAGTCGGTGGGCTACGTCTTCCCGTCGCCGATCGCCCTGACCGCGCAGGGACGGACCCGCACCGGAGCCTGGAGCGCCGTGAGCGCCGCCGGTCCGACGGCGCCGGTGACCGGCCACTACTACTCCCTCACGACGAGCCACGGCACGAACCCGACCGGCGCCTCCTACGCGTACACGGTCCTCCCCGGCGCCTCCGAGGCGGCGACCGCCGCGTACGCGGCGGACCCGGACGTGACCGTGCTCAGCAACACACCCCAGCTGAGCGCCGCCCGCGACCGCTCGACCGGCACCGTGAGCGCCGTGTCGTGGAAGGCCGGGACCACGAGCCCCGTCCTCGTCGGAGGCACCCGGGTCGCGAGCATCACCGGCGCCGGACTGGTCTCGATCCGGGAGGACGCGGACACGGTGACCGTCTCGACCGTCGACCCGACGCAGGTCTCGACGAGCGCGCTCACCGTGACGCTCGCGCGGCCGACCGCGGGCACGGTGTCCTCGAGCGCCGCCCTGAGCGTGACGAGCAGGACGAGCACCGCGACGACGATCACGTTCCGGCCGAGCGGGCTGAAGGGAGCGACGGCGTCCATCGTGCTCGCGAAGAGGGCCGCCACTCCGGCGCCGACGGCCACGCCCACGCCGACCGCGACCGCCACGCCGACCTCGACCTCCACGCCGACCGCCACCGCGACTCCGCTCGCCGCCGTCGGGGCCGGCACCCACCAGAACGGCTCGCCGGCCGTCGCCGTCACGGGCACCTGGTCCACGACCTCCTCCTCCGCGGACAGCGGCGGCGGCGTCTCCTTCTCGTCGACGGGGGGCGCCTCGGCGACCCTCCGCTTCACCGGCACCGGAGTCTCGTGGGTGAGCCGCCGGTCCAGCACGTCCGGGATCGACGAGGTCCGCCTCGACGGCGTCCTCGTGGCCTCGGTCGACCGCTACAGCGCCACCACCCGCTCCGCCCAGACCGTCTGGACCAGCGGGACCCTGCCCGCCGGCACCCACACCGTCACGATCACCCGCGGCAGCACACGGAATCCGGCGGCGACCGGGGGCAACCTGATCCACGACGCCTTCGTCGTGAGGGGCTGACGGCCCGGCTATCACCGGCCGCGGTGCCTGGCCAGGCCCTCGCCCGGCGGCGGGCGGGCCCGTAGCGTCGCCCGGACCGATCGACCCGCCGGGGTCACGACGAGAGGACGCGCCATGAGCAGCACGAGCGACATGATCCGGAGCCACCCCGAGGAGCTGCGCGGCGTCGATCCGGAGGTCCTGGCCGAGTGCATCGACGCGTGCGGCGCCTGCGCACTCACCTGCACCGCCTGCGCCGACGCGTGCCTCGGCGAGGAGTCGATCAACGAGCTGGTCCACTGCATGCGCAGAGACCTCGCCTGCGCCGACGTGTGCGCCGCGACCGGCGCCGTGCTCTCCCGCCGCGGCGTCGTCGGATCCGCGGCCGTCCGCGCCCTCGTCGAGGCCTGCCTCCTGGCCTGCCGCGCCTGCGCCGACGACTGCGAGCAGCACGCCGGGATGCACGAGCACTGCCGGATCTGCGCCGAGGCCTGCCGCCGCTGCGAGCAGGCGTGCGAGAGGCTGCTCGCGCAGCTCTGAGCGCGGGCTCCACCGCGGGACACCTCCCCCACCGGACTCGACGGGCGGCTGTCAACCGTCCTGCCCTGAGCGTCCGGCGCTCCTACGGTCGGTGGCGAGCACGGCGTCGTCGGGGCTCGGAGCGATCGCAGGCGGTCCTTCCGTCCCCGACGATCCGCAGACGCTCGAGATGGAGGACGACCGTGGCCCAGACCAGCACCGAGCGCGACCGCACCGCGCCCGACCCCGACGACTCCCGCAAGCCCGACGGACCGACCGAGGTCACCAAGCGCTCCTGGGGCTACGTCCTCAAGAAGACGCTCCGCGAGTTCGGCGCCGACCAGTGCACGGACATCGCGGCGGGGCTGACCTACTACGCCGTCCTCGCGCTGTTCCCCGGGCTGCTCGCGATCGTCTCCATCCTCGGCCTCTTCGGCCAGGCCGAGACCACGACCGACACCGTGCTCGAGATCGCCGGCGGATTCGTGTCGGCCGACGTCCTCGACACGGTCCGCGGCCCGATCCAGGAGCTCACCTCCAGCCCCGCCGCCGGTCTGGCCTTCGTCACCGGTGTCCTCGGCGCCCTCTGGTCCGCCTCCGGCTACGTCGGCGCCTTCGGGCGCGGCATGAACCGCGTCTACGAGATCGACGAGGGCCGCCCGATCTGGAAGCTGCGCCCCACGATGCTCGCCGTCACCCTCGTGACGGTCCTCCTGCTCGTGATCGCCGGGCTGATCCTCGTGCTCAGCGGACCCGTCGCGCAGACCATCGGCGACGCCGTCGGCCTCGGCGAGGTCGCCCTGACCGTGTGGAGCATCGCCAAGTGGCCGATTCTGATCGCGATCATGGTCGTGATCGTCGCGGTCCTCTACCACTGGTCGCCGAACGTGCGGCAGCCGAAGTTCCGCTGGACCAGCATGGGCTCGCTCCTCGCGCTCGTGGTGTGGGCGCTGGCCTCGGCCGGCTTCGCGTTCTACGTCGCCAACTTCAGCAACTACAACAAGACCTACGGCGCGCTCGGCGGCGTGATCGTCTTCCTCCTCTGGCTCTGGATCACGAACCTCGCCCTGCTCTTCGGGGCCGAGTTCGACGCCGAGCTCGAGCGAGGCCGCCAGCTGCAGGCGGGCATCCCGGCGGAGGAGCACATCCAGCTCCCGCCCCGCGACACCCGGCAGAGCGAGAAGAAGGCGGAGAAGCACGCCGAGGACGTCGCCGACGGCCGCGAGCTCCGCGAGAGCGCCGGGCGCCCCGAGCGGTGATCCCGATCGGGCGGGACCTCCCGGCCCATTAGGGGAGCCGCCTCCCCGCGGCAACCCTCTTGAGGTCCCGCGGGCGGCGCGCGGAGGCTGGTCGCATGCGGAAACTGCACTACTCCAGCGGCCACCTCCTCGTCGGCGACCTGACCTGCAAGGCGGTCCTCCGGTACGCCCGGGCCCTCGCGGACGTCAACAAGTCGGACGTCGTCTCGGTGCCGGTCCTGACCGAGGGCGGCGGCCGCGCCTACGCCCACCTGCTGATCGGGCCGGCGAGCCAGCTCTGGTCGCTGCCGATCGACAGCAGCGAGGTGGAGGAGCCGGACGACGCGGAGGTCATCGCCCACATCGAGCTCGAGACGCGCCGCATGCAGCCGGCGCGCCCCTCCTGGAGCGAGGAGATGACGGACATCCCGCCGCTGGACTTCCTCGAGTACACGGACATCGCCGACCTCGAGGACGCCCGGCGCGACCCGATGAACTAGGCCGCCGCCGGCTCCTCGGTGGAGCGGGAGTCGCTGAGTGACAGCGAGCCGATCGTCGCGATCACGCCGACGAGGACCGCCACGACCAGGAAGGCGACCCGCTCACCCGCGAAGAAGCTCCGGACGAGGTCCGCGCTCCACGCGCCCGCCGGGAGGGTGGTCGCCACCAGTGCGGCGATCAGCGTGCCGACGACGGCCGTGCCGATGCTGGTGCCGATCTCCTGGGCCGTGTCGTTGAGCGCCGCACCGATCGACGTGCGGTTCGCGGGCATCGCCTCGACGAGGGCGACGGCGCAGATGGTCATGATCGTCCGCAGGCCCACCGTCATCACGACCATCATCACGGCGATCGCGAGGTAGCCCCGGTCCACCGCCCAGGACATCCCGAGCAGCGCGCCGACCAGGAGCCCGGTGCCGATCAGGCAGGCCGCGCGGTGCCCCAGCTTCGCGGCGAGGCGCTCGGTGATCGGAGTGGCGGCGAGCATCGTGACGATGACGGGCAGGTTCGCGAGGCCGGCGCGCACCGGACTCCAGCCGTAGGCGTACTGGAAGTGCAGGATCAGGCCGAACAGGACGCTCGCGAAGGCGACCGAGGCGCCGAGCTGCGTGAGCGCCGCTCCCCGCGCGGGGCCGGCGCGGAAGATCGCGAGGTCGATCATGGGCGAGACGGCGCGGCGCTCGCGGACGACGAATCCCGCGACGGCCGCGACGGTCCCCGCGGCGCAGGCGATCGTGAGGAGCGACAGCCAGCCGTTCTCGACTCCGCTGGTGAGCGTGTAGCAGCCGAGCCCCACCGCCGCGACGGTGAGGGCGGTCCCCGGCAGGTCGAGCCGACCGGAGGTGAGGTCGGCGCGCTGGTCCGCGGGGACTCCGAGGCGCACGCCGATCCAGACCAGCAGCGCGATCGGGGCGTTGACGACGAGCAGCCACTGCCAGCTGACGGTGCTGAGGATCGAGCCGCCGAGGAGGGGGCCGAGGACCATGCCGGACATCCCGACGATCATCACGATCGTGATCGACCGCATGCGGAGCCTCTCGTCGTCGAAGAGCCGGAACACCAGCGACATCGTGACGGGCGCCATGGCGGCCGCGGCGCAGCCGAGCGCCGCGCGGAGGGCGATCAGCTGGCCGATGTCGGTGACGAGGACGACGGCGAGGCTGATCAGCCCGAACGCGGCGAGGCCGGTGAGGAGCACGCGGCGGCGGCCGAACCGGTCGGCGGCGGACCCGGCTGTCAGCAGCAGCCCGCCGAAGGTCAGGGAGTAGGCACCGGTCACCCACTGCAGTCCGGCGGTCGACCCGTCGAGTGAGCGTCCGATCGTCGGGAGGGCGATCGAGAGCAGCGTGTTGTCGACCATCTCGACGAAGAACGCGAGGCAGAGAGCGGCGAGCGGGAGTGCCGCGGAGCGGAGGGAGGTGTGAGCGCGGGACTCGGCGGAGGTGGTCGTCGGAGCGGACATCGAGGCGCCTTCCTATCGAACGCCGTTCGACTCTCGTACGGCGTTCGATAGTATGGAACGCCGTTCGGTAAGATGCAAGCCATGCCTGCAGATCGCCCGACGGAGACCGCTGCCGCGCCCTCCCCCGCCCGGGGCCGCCGCCGAGCGTCGCACTCGCTCGACACCGTGCTGGCCGAGGCGATCGCGATCCTCGACGAGTCCGGGGAGTCGGCCCTCACGTTCCGCGCGCTCGCGGCCCGACTCGGCGGCGGTGTGGCGAGCATCTACTGGTACGTCGGCAGCCGCGACGAGCTGCTGGAGCGGGCGACCGACGAGGTCATGGGTCGGGTCCTCGCCGACAGCGAGCCGCTCACCCACGGGCCGGACCCGATCGACAACGTCCGCGCCGTCGCACTGGCCCTCTTCGACGAGTGCGTCCGCCGACCCTGGTTCGGCCTCTACATGCTCCGCACGACCGGGGTGCAGCCCAACTCGATGGCGATGTACGAGCGCCTCGGGCAGCAGCTCATGGCTCTCGACCTGACGCCCCGGCAGCGGTTCCACGCCGTGTCGTCCATCGTCAGCTACGTCGTCGGAGTCGCGGCCGACCTGGCGCAGCCGCCGCCCCGCGAGTTCCTCGAGAGCGGGATGGAGAGGGGCGAGTTCCTCGAGCACCTGGCCGACCGCTGGCGCGCCCTCGATCCGGAGGAGTTCCCCTTCGGCCACCACGCGGCCGACGTCATGGCGACGCACGACGACCTCGACGTGTTCCGCTCCGGCCTCGACCTGCTGCTGGCCGGGCTCCGGCTGCAGGCGGGGCGGGGCTGAGGCCGGGTCAGCTCCCCGAGGTCCGCCGGATCGCGACCACGGTCACGTCGTCGGCCAGCAGCCCCTCGGCCGCCAGGCGGGTGACGCCGGCGACCGCAGCGGCGGCGGTCGCAGGGGCGGCGACGGCCGCGTCGGCCACCCGGTCGAGGGCGGCGAGGGAGCCGTCGAAGAGGTCCAGCACGCCGTCGCTGCAGATCAGCAGCAGGTCGCCGGGGTGGAGCCGGAGGCCGGTCGGCTCCCACTCCTGCGTGCCGAGGAGGCCGAGCGGCAGATGGGCGGAGGGGATGCGCTCGCGCGAGCCGTCGGCGCGGCAGACGATCCCGAGTCCGTGCCCGGCGTCGACGAGCGCGATGTCGCCGGTCGAGGCGCTGAGCCGCAGGTGGAGGAGCGTGACGAACGCGTCGTTCGCCGACAGATCCGGCTCGACGACCCGGTCGATGAGCGCCATCGTCGCCGCGGGGCCGAGGGCGGGAGGAGTGACGCGCAGGGCGGCGCGGACCGTGGCCGCGATCATCGCGGCGCCGACCCCCTTGCCCATGACGTCGGCGACGGTGACGGCGAGCCCGTCGGGCGTGCAGCGCCAGTCGAAGAAGTCGCCGCTCACCGTCCCGCTGGGCACGCAGGCGCCGGCGACGTCGTAGCCCGGGAGGTCCGGGACCGAGCGGGGCTCGAGCCGCCGCTGCACCCTCTCGCCGTCGGCGAGCTCCTGCCGCGAGCGGGCGGCGCCGGCGGTGAGCATCTGCGCGACCTGCTCGCCGCTGAGCGACGCCATGCTGAACGACACCACGACCAGCAGCACCAGCGTGATCAGCGTGGTGGTCGGGGTCCCGAACCAGGTCGCGAACAGCTCGCTGCGCAGCCCCGCGGCCAGGAACACGGCGAACCGGAGCGCGTAGTAGAGGGAGAGGGCGCCGGAGCTGAGCAGCAGCGGCCAGCGCGTGCGCGAGCGTCCGGCGCCGAGCAGCGCGATCTCGCGGGTCGACAGGCCGATGAGGAGCGCCATCGAGGCGAGGTAGAGCGGCCCTCCCGACCAGTCGTTGACGGCGGGCGAGTCGAGGCTGGACACGCCCGTCACCACCACGGTCGGAGCGACCACCAGCCACCACGGCGTCGGCCTGCCGCGGAGGGAGCGGCTCGCCGCCCAGACCGCGGCGGCGCCGGCCACGATGAGCCCGTTGCCGAGCGGATTCGCCCACACCTGGTCGGCCGTGCCGTCGCGGAGGTAGGCGAGCGAGCCGCCCATGAACAGCGCGAGCGCCGTGCACCACCAGAAGCTGAAGGACGAGCGCGTCGACCGGTAGGTGACCAGCGCGAACAGCAGGAAGAGGGTGAGGGCGGTGACCCCGAAGGCGACGCGGAGGGTCGTGGCATCGAGCAAGGCGGGTCCGTGGCCCTTCCAGGAGACCGAGCGGCGGAGCGGCGGACGGGCGCCGTGATCAAGGGGATCCTGGCACGGCGCGCGGGCCGCTCGGGGCGCGCCGTGGAGGCCGGCCCCGGGGATCCGCGGCAGTGCGGCCCGTCCGCCCACCCGACGGGGGGAGCAGGAGGGGAGCTCACCCGTTCGAGGAGAGACGACCGCCCTCGCGCTCGATACAGCATCGCGTGTACCGTTGCTCCCGTGCCCGCCACCGCGACCCTCACCCACTCCGCTGCCCTCGCGCGCCTCGGATCCGCCCTGGCCGACGAGACGCGGTCCCGGATCCTGCTCGCGCTGCGCGAGGCTCCGGCCGTCCCCTCCGACCTCGCGGACGCGCTCGGGGTCTCGCGGCAGGTGATGTCGAACCAGCTCGCCTGCCTCCGCGGATGCGGGCTGGTGGAGGCCGTGAAGGACGGCCGGTACACCTGGTACCGGCTGGCCGAGACCCGGATCGCCGGGGCGCTCGACCACCTGCTCCGCCTGGCCCTCGTCGTCGATCCGGACTGCTGCTCCGGCGACGACTGCCGCTGCGCATGACCGCCCTGCGCGCTCCGCTCCTCCCCGCCCGCCGCCGCGTGCTGCAGAGGCGGATCCGCTGGATCGTCGGCGCGACCATCGCCTACAACGTGGTGGAGGCGATCGTGGCCCTCGCCGCCGGGACGGTCGCGTCGTCCACCGCGCTCGTCGCCTTCGGCCTCGACTCCGTGGTGGAGGTGCTCTCCGCCGCGGCCGTCGCCTGGCAGTTCTCGGGCCGCGATCCGGAGGCGCGCGAGCGCACCGCCCTGCGGGTGATCGCCGTCTCGTTCCTCGGCCTGGCCGCGTTCGTCGCCGTCGACTCGATCCGGGCGCTGCTCGGATTCTCGGAGGCCCAGCACTCGCCCGTCGGCATCGTGCTGGCCGCCGTCAGCCTGCTGGTGATGCCCGCGTTCTCCCTGCTCGAGCGCCGGACCGGCCGCGAGCTCGGCTCGGTCTCGGCCGTCGCGGACTCGAAGCAGACGCTCCTCTGCTCGTACCTCTCCGCCGCCGTCCTGGTGGGCCTGCTGCTGAACAGCACGCTCGGATGGACGTGGGCCGACCCCGTCGCCGGCCTCGTGATCGCCGCGGTCGCCGTCCGCGAGAGCCTGGAGGCCTGGCGCGGCGAGTCCTGCACGACGCCGATCTCCGCGCTCACGAGCGAGGACTCCGAGGCCTGCGGCTGCTGCTGACGGGGCGGTGCTGTTCCCTCGAGGAGGGCGGGCTGGGACGCTCCCCCGGACCGGTCGCGACGGCCGCGCGTCGGATCGCGCGCAGCCGTTGCACGCGGCGTGGGCCGCGGGCAGGCTGAGGCGCATGTTCGTGGTGGATCCTGGACCGTCCGAGGAGTTCGAGCTTCCGACGCCCGACGAGGTGACGGCACGCTTCGGCGGGCCCCTCTTCGCGCTGACGCCTCAGCCGTCGATCGAAGAGCTCGGCGTCTCGACCGTGAGTACCACGTCGGAGGGGCGGACCCACCTCGAGTCCGCATCCCTCTCCTACGCTCTGTGGCGGAATCCGGACGACCGCAGCGATCCGGTGAACCTGGCCGACCTCGACGACGACCTGCGGGCCGAGCTCGACGGGCCGCCGCGTCGGCCGCTCCCCGACAGCCTGATGAAGGTCCGCGAGCAGATGAGGCACCCGATGCTCTGGGAAGCCGTGAGGACCACGGTGCCCCTCGACTCCGACGGGCCCTGGGCTACTCCCGAGCAGGCGCTGGTGCAACACCTCGAGCACGTGCTGATCAATCAGTTCCGGAACGAGCGGGTGCGCGGCGGCCTGCCGGGAGACCTGCTCAGGCCCGTGACCGAGTCGGCCGTCGAGCACGGCGTCCCGGTCCTGGTGGACGGCGTGGCACGCGACGGGATGCGCGTGGACACCGACGCCCTCGTGGTCGGCCTCGGCGTCGCGTTCGAGGACCGCGTCCTCACTGCGGTCTTCGCCCGCGCCGAGCTGCCCTACCTGGAGACAACTTTCATCACGAGGCCTGCGGCCCTCTAGACGCCCGGCAGGTGGGTCTCGACGGGCGCTCGGAGGGGCGTCCGACCGCCACATCCCTCCTCCGAGCCGCGTCTTCTGGTCGGTGAGCTCGACGGATCGGCCGGGAGCGATCGCGGGGCGCCATACTGACCGGATGGATCGAGCGGAAGCCGACGAGCGGCGTCGGCTCAGAGCGCGGCGGAGCGAGCTGCGCTCGCGGATCGACGCGGATCCGCTCGCCCTCGAGGCGCGGCAGCTGCTCGCGCAGACCTATCGCGACGAGGGCTACGACGATCAGGCCGGCCGCTGGGGCGTCCTCGTGCCCGGGTGGACGACTGCTCGCGAGCGCCGGCTCTTCGTCGCAGTGATGGAGCGGACCGGAGCGAGCACGGAGGAGCGCCTGCGGAGACTGCTGGCGCTTCCGCCGGAGTCGCCGCTGGACCTCGGGGATCTCGGGGAGCTCATCGCGGACTTCGAGGCGGAGCAGGCCGAGGTCGAGCGGCCGCATCCGGACCTCGACGGGTGGCGGTGGATCGCGAACACCCGGCGGATCCTCTGCGGGATCGCACTGGTGCATGCGGTCGCGGCGATCCAGATGCTGCTGTCGGAGGCTCCGATGGAGGAGTTCCTCGTGGCCGCCCGACTCCTGCTCGTCGGAGTCGCGGCGCTGCTCGTCCTCTCCGCCGCCTTCTTCACGGCGGTCGTGGTCCGGCAACAGCGTCGCCGCCGACGGGAGAAGTGAGCGGCGGCGCTGTCGGACGGGCCTCGAGCCGTACACATGCCCGCGCTCAGGCCTCGAAGGGCAGCCTCTGCACCTGGCTGATCAGCGGCTCGGCGAATCCGGGAACCCGCACGACGATACGGAGGGCGGAGTAGGCCGCGGTGAGCGTGGCGGGGATCCGGGCCCGGAAGATCCCCGACGCGTCGGTGCTCGGTCGGAAAGCCGTGACCCAGGCGTCCGTGCCGCGGGGAACGCCCTGGAACTCGAACTGCTGCTGGAGCGGCGTCCCGTCGCCGGCGAGGAGCTCCAGGAAGACGTCGCCCGAATCGCCCACGCCCGTGAAGAAGACGTAGAGGGTGGGAGCCGCCGAGGTCGACGCCATCGCGGCGGGAGCGCCGACGACGGCGATCACGACCGGAGCGGCCCACGCGGCCTGCACCAAGGAGCGGCGCCGCGGATCGGCGACGGCGGGGCGGTCGGAGCTGAGCGGCATGCCGGGTCCTGTCGGATCGGGAGGGAGGCGCGGAGTCGCTGCGGAGAGCGGCCTCCCCAGTCTGAGGTCAGCCGCCCGCTCGCACACGGATCAGGGCACCCCCCGTTCAGCACCGCGGAGACGCCGATCAGCCGACATCCCGGCATCCCCTCACCGACCGCCGACCCGCGCCTCGACGACGTGCCGGCACCCGACCCCGCCGCGCTCCAGCTCCTCGCGCTCGCGGCGGAGCCCGACGCGGACCCGCCGCGCCTCGGCCAGCGGCAGCACCGCCTCCGGATCGACGGTCGCCAGCAGGACCGCCGCCCGCGACCTCGCCGCCACCCGCACGTCGAGGCACGGCGTCGCCTCGGCGAGTCCGAGCAGCGCGGCCACCAGCAGCTCCAGCTCGACCGCCGTCGCGTAGAGCACCAGCACCCGCGAGGCCGGGCTCGACGGGCGGCGGACGAGGAGCGTCGCTCCGGTCATCGTCGCCGCCCTCCCCTGCCCGGGACCGGTCCGGGACGTCCGCCCCGCCTCGGCCCTCGGCGACCGCCCGCGCGACGTCGGCGTGCACGCATGGGGTTCCTTCTCTCGTCCTGCTGCGGTGCGAACCGCGCCGCACCTCCATCCCACGACTCGGGCACCCCGGCCGGGGAGAGGGTTGCCACGCGCGCGTCGGCGGGTCAGGAGGCGCCGGGGCCGCCGGGGATGAGAGGGTTGCGCGATGTCCACTGCGAGCGTGCCGTCGCCGCGCGCCGGAGTCCGGACCCGGCGCTTCCGGCGCCTCGCCCGCACGGGCTTCGCCGTCAACGGACTGATCCACCTCCTGATCGGCGGCCTCGCCCTGCGCGTCGCGGTCAGCGACGAGACCTCGCGGGAGGCGGACGCGTCCGGAGCGATCGGGCGCATGGCCGACTCCCCCGTCGGGCTCGTGGTGGTCTGGGCTGCGCTGGTCGGGCTGGTCGCGCTCGGCCTCTGGCAGCTCTCCCTCGGCGGGCGCTCCTCCGCGCCGGGGCTCCCCGCCCGCCTGGGCCGCCGGATCGTCGAGTCGGGCAAAGGCTTCGCCTCGCTCACGCTCGCGGGCACCACGCTCGTCTTCGCGCTCGGCGGCTCGACGAGCTCCTCGGCCACGATCCGCCGCATCAACACCGAGCTGCTGACGAGCACGGTCGGCGTCGTGATCCTCGTGATCGTCGGCGGGATCGTGCTGGGCAGCGGGATCGGCTTCGTCGCGATCGGGATCCGGCGCGGCTTCCGCAAGCTCGTCCGCATCCCCGAGGGCCCGACGGGGACGGCAGTGCTGATCCTCGGCGCGACCGGCTACATCACGAAGGGGCTCGCTCTGGGCCTGGCCGGCGGGATCTTCGTGGTCGCGGCGCTGACCGGCGACGCCCGCCAGGCGACCGGGCTCGACGGGGCCATCCGCTTCCTCGACGTCCCTCCGTACGGCACGATCGCCCTGACCCTCGTCAGCGCGGGACTGGTCATGTACGGGCTGTTCCTCGTCGCCCGGGCGAAGCTCGCGAAGCTCTGAGCCGACGCGGCAGTCGTTCACAGTCGCCACCCATATCGCTGAGTATCGTTCGGAGAAACAGGAGGTCATCATGAACGGATCGTCATCGACCGGCGCGTTCGGCACCGGCACGCCCATCGAGAGCATCTGGCGCGCGATGGAGCAGGCCCGCTCCCGCATGGAGAAGCGCGTCGGCTCCCGGGTCGGCCGCGGGGACGTGCGCACCGCGGTGCTCGCGCTCCTCGCCGAGCAGCCCATGCACGGCTACCAGATCATCCGCGAGATCGAGGAGCGCAGCGGAGGCGACTGGAAGCCGAGCCCCGGCTCGGTCTACCCGACCCTCCAGCTCCTCGCGGACGAGGGCCTCATCACGGCCGACGAGCAGAACGGCCGCAAGACCTACACGCTGACCGACGCCGGCCGCGCGACGGTCGCCGAGCACGGCACCTCGACCCCGTGGAACGACTCCGACCACGTCGACTTCGGCGCCCTGCCCAAGGCGGGCCTCGAGCTCGCCCAGGCCGCGGCCCAGGTCGGACGCTCGGGCACCCCCGAGCAGATCCGCAAGGCCGTCGCCGAACTCGAGGACGTGCGCCGCCGCCTGTACGCGATCCTCGCGCAGGACTGACCCGGGTGGCCTCGGTCAGCCCGGGTCCTGCCGCCCCGGGCCACCGAGAGCGGGAGGACCGGCGGCGCTACCGCCGGATCCTCCGCTTCGCCGCGTGGCATCTCGCGGTCACCTGGTTCTTCGACCTGCTCCTGCCGCGGGTGGGGCTCACGCGCGTCGCGCTCCGCACCCGGCCCGGCCGGATGCGCCGCTTCGCCCGCAGCTTCCACGTGCTCGCGGTCGACCTCGGCGGCCTGATGATCAAGGTCGGCCAGTTCATGTCGTCGCGCCTGGACGTGCTGCCGCCCGAGATCACCCGGGAGCTGGAGGGGCTGCAGGACGAGGTCCCGCCCGTCCCGTTCCCGCGGATCCGGGCGCTGGCCGAGTCCGAGCTCGGGCTGCCGCTCGAGCGCGCGTACGCCGGAGTCGACGAGTCGCCCGTCGCCGCCGCCTCTCTCGGGCAAGCCCACCGCGCCCGGCTCGCCCCCGCCGACGCCGAGGACACCGGCTACTCCGCCGCCATCATGAAGGTGCAGCGGCCGGGGATCGACCAGATCGTCGAGGTCGACCTCGCGGCTCTGCGCCGCGTCGGCGGCTGGCTCAGCCACGTGCGCCTCGTCTCGGACCGCGTCGACGCCCCGGCGCTCGTCGAGGAGTTCGCGGTCACCAGCCTCGAGGAGATCGACTACCTGCAGGAGGCGGCCAACTCCGTCCGCTTCGCCGCCGACTTCGCGGGCGACGCCCGGGTGGCCGTCCCGGACGTGGTCTGGGAGCGCTCGACCCGCAAGGTCCTCACGCTCGAGGACGTCACCGCGATCAAGATCACCGACCACGCCGCGCTGCTGGCCGCCGGGATCGATCCGCGGGAGGTCGCTCCGGTCTTCGCGGCCGTGATGTTCGACCAGCTCTTCACCAACGGCTACTTCCACGCGGATCCGCACCCCGGCAACGTCTTCGTCACGCCGACCCCCGGGGGCGAGCTGCCCTGGCGCCTCACCTTCATCGACTTCGGGATGATGGGCGAGGTGCCGCCGAGCACCCGTGCGGGCCTGCGCCGGATGCTGATCGCCGCCGCCTCCCGCGACGGCAAGGGGCTCGTCGACGCGGCCCGCGCGGTCGGCGTCCTCCTCCCCTCGGCCGACTCCCGCGAGCTGGAGCGGGCGCTCACGCAGCTCTTCGCCCGCTTCGGCGGCATGGGCTTCGCCGAGCTGCGGGAGGTGGATCCGCGCGAGTTCCGCGACTTCGCCGTGCAGTTCGGCGACGTCGTGCGCGCGCTGCCGTTCCAGCTCCCCGAGAACTTCCTGCTCGTCATCCGCGCGATGTCGCTGACCTCGGGCGTCTGCAGCGCGCTCGACCCGGCCTTCAACCTGTGGGACTCGGTCGAGCCCTACGCGCAGCAGCTGATCCGCGAGGAGCGCGGCTCCGTCGTGCAGGACGTCGGCAAGCAGGCCGTCGACACGCTCGGCCTGATCTGGCGCCTGCCGCGCCGACTCGACCAGCTCGTCACGACCCTCGACGACGGCGAGCTCGCGGTCACCGTCCCCACCATCGAGCGCCGGCTGAACCGGCTCGAGGGCACCGTCCGCCGCGTGATCTCGGCCGTGCTGTTCGCGGGACTGCTGATCGCCGGCGCCGTCGTGCGCCCGGACGACAGCGGCTTCGGGACCGTGCTGATGATCGCGTCGGCGCTGCCGCTGCTGCACGCCCTGCTGGCCCGCGGCCCGCGCGGCTGACGGCCGCCGTCGGACCGCGGCCGCCGCGTCGCATCCGTCACCTCCTCCGCTCACCTCACCGGCGGCGCGGTCGACATCGGCTACACGGACGCGGACAGCCGGCTCGCGCAGCACGGCACCGACTACGGGCTCTGCCAGATCTACGCGAACGAGATCTGGCACTTCGAGCTCGCCACCGAGCCGGGCGGCGACTGCCCGGAGCAGCTCCCCGACGCGAGCGCGACCTGAGCGGCTCTCCCGCGCTCCCGAGGATCCGATGCGTCGCGAAGGGTCGTCATCGGAGCCGCGTGGGAGCCGTTCGCGACGCATCGATCGCGCAGGCGGCCGGGCTCAGCGGCTGGTGAGCAGCTCGACGAACTCGTCGGCCATCGCGAGCTGGGCGCTCAGCGCCTCGCGGCGCTCGCGGGCCTGCGCGACGAAGCCGTCGAGCTGCGCGCGGACCTCGGCCGGGGCGTCGTCGCCCTCGGCCTCGAGGGTGTCGATCACGCGGAGCAGCGCGGCCATCTCCTCCAGCGAGAAGCCGAGCGGCTTCATGCGGCGGATGAGGATCAGGCGGTCGTAGTCGGTGGACGTGTAGAGGCGGAAGCCGCCCTCGGTGCGGCCGGACGCCTTCACGAGGCCGATCTCGTCGTAGTGGCGCAGGGTCCGGAGCGAGAGGCCGGTCCGCTCGGCGAGCTCGCCGATGTGCATGGTGCCGATCCTGCTCACCCCTTCAGATCTACCCTTACGTGAGGGTAGGGTTGCCCGTGCTGCTGACACGCCTCTGCAAGCTTGGCATCCCCGCCCGCTTCCGCCGACCCGATGCCGCAGCCCTCCGCGCTCCTCGTCGAGCACCCCTCCCACTCCCTGGAGCCGCCGCGATGGCCCTCGCTTCGAAGACCCCTGCCCGCCCGCACGCCGAGCCCACCGTGATGACGGCGCTGCGCACCCCCCGCATCCTGACCCGCGAGGTCCTCGCCGGCCTCGTGGTCGCGCTCGCGCTCATCCCCGAGGCGATCTCGTTCTCGATCATCGCGGGCGTGGATCCGCGGGTCGGCCTCTTCTCGTCGTTCGTGATGGCCGTGTCGATCGCGTTCCTCGGCGGCCGCCCCGCGATGATCACCGCCGCCACCGGCGCCGTCGCCCTGGTGATCGCCCCCGTCGCCCGCGACTACGGAATGGACTACTTCATCGCGACGGTGATCCTCGCGGGCGTGCTCCAGATCGTGCTCGGGCTGCTCGGAGTGGCGAAGCTCATGCGCTTCATCCCCCGCAGCGTGATGGTCGGATTCGTGAACGCGCTGGCGATCCTGATCTTCTCGGCGCAGATCCCCAACCTGATCGGCGTGCCCTGGCTGGTCTACCCGCTGGTCGCCGTCGGCATCGTGATCATGGTGGTGATGCCGCGCCTGACGAAGGCCGTTCCGGCGCCTCTCGTCGCCATCGTCCTCATCACCGCGGCGGTCGTCGTCACGGCGGTCGCCGTCCCCACCGTGGGCGATCAGGGCGAGCTGCCCCGCAGCCTCCCCGAGCTGTTCCTGCCGAACGTACCGCTGACCTGGGAGACCTTCACGACCATCGCGCCGTACGCCGTCGCGATGGCGCTCGTCGGACTCCTCGAGTCGCTGATGACTGCGAAGCTCGTCGACGACATCACCGACACCCCCTCCCGCAAGACCCGGGAGTCGCTCGGGCAGGGCGCCGCGAACGTGCTCTCCGGCCTGTTCGGCGGCATGGGCGGCTGCGCGATGATCGGCCAGACGATGATCAACGTGAAGGCGTCCGGCGCCCGCACCCGCATCTCGACCTTCCTCGCCGGCGTGTTCCTCCTGATCCTCGTCGTCGCGCTCGGCGACCTCGTCGCGATCATCCCGATGGCCGCGCTGGTCGCGGTGATGGTGATGGTCTCGGTGGCGACGTTCGACTGGCACAGCATCCGCCCGTCGACCCTGAAGCGGATGCCCGTGGGCGAGACGGTCGTCATGATCGCCACGGTCGTCGTGGTCGTCCTCACCCACAACCTGGCGATCGGAGTCGTCGTCGGCGTCCTCGCCGCCATGGTCGTCTTCGCCCGCCGGGTCGCCCACTTCGCGACCGTCGAGCGCACCCTCTCGGCCGACGGATCGACGGCCCACTACACGGTCACCGGCGAGCTGTTCTTCGCCTCCAGCAACGACCTGACCACGCAGTTCTCCTACGCAGAGGACCCCGCGCACGTCGTGATCGACCTCTCCGGCTCCCACATCTGGGACGCCTCGACCGTCGCCGCGCTGGACGCCGTCACGACCAAGTACGAGCGCCACGGCACCCGCGCCGTGATCGAGGGCATGAACGACGCCTCCACCCGGATGCACGGCCGCCTCGCCGGGAACCTCGGCGCGGGGCACTGAGGGTCGGGGCTGCGGGACCGCACGCGCAGCCCCTCAGAGCGGCGCGAGCACCAGCGACCAGAGCCAGCGCCCGCCGACGACCCGGTGCACGACGACGAACAGGGCGGTGATCGCGAGTCCGACCGGCAGCAGCACGGCGCCGGCCGCGAGGCGGTCGGCGGGCACGGCGAGCAGCAGGCCGAGCGGCACCGACGCGCAGGCTGCGACCAGCGCCGCGACGAGAGCGGCGCGGCAGTCCCGGGTCGGCTGCGGCACGACGCCGATCCGGCGCCGGACCAGCCGGTGGGCGAGGGCCCACGCGGCCGTGGTCCCGAGGGCGGTGCCGCCCGCGATCGCCGGCACGACGAGTTCGGCAGGCAGGAGGAGCCCGCCGACGAGCGCCCCCGCCGCGACGCCGACGGCCGAGACGACCTGGGTCGCCAGCGAGTCGCGGGCCCGACCCAGCGCGAACATCGCCCGGTTGAGGACGTAGGTCTGGCTGAAGCCGACCAGGCTCAGGGCGAGCAGCTGCAGGACTCCGCCGATCACCGGTGTGCCGAAGACGAGCTGCGTGAGCAGTGGCGCCGCCGCGACGAACAGGAGCGTCGCGAGCAGAGTGACGGCGAGCACCGCGTCCTCGGTCCGTCGGAGGTTCACCGCCGCGGCCGCCCGATCGCCGCGGTGCAGGTCCCGGCTGAGCGGCGTGAACATCGCCGTGGCGACGGAGACGACCAGGATGCCGTGCGGCAGCAGGAGCAGCAGCTGCGCGCTCGAGAAGGAGTTGAGGCTCGGCCCGTCGACGCCGGCGCGGTTCATGGCCTGGCCGGCCGCCGTCGCCGCGTTCGAGACGACGATGTACGACACCTCTGCGACGAGGGCGCCGAGGAACACCCAGACCGCGTCCCGCGACACTCCGCCGAGCCCGGCGACGCCGAAGCGCGGCCGCAGGCGGACGCCGACGGACCGCGAGAACGCGACCGCGATCACCCCCTGCACCACGATCGCCGCAGTGGCAGTGCCGCACAGGAGCGCCACCATCTCCGGCGTCCACTCGTCGGCGGGTGTCGACGCCGCCTCGGGGTGGATCAGGAGGAACACCGCGATCCCGAGCACCGAGATCACGTTCGCGCAGGCGGGCGCCCACGCGCCCGGCCCGTACTTCTCGGCGGAGTTGAGCAGCTGCGAGAAGACGGCGAAGACGATGTAGAAGAAGATCTGCGGCAGGCACCAGTAGGCCATCTGGGTGGCGAGCAGAGCCCAGTCGGCCGACCAGCCCCCGGCGTAGAGCCCGACGATCAGCGGCGCCGCGAGCGTGCAGGCGGCCGTGAGGAGCGCCGCTCCGCCGAGGCAGACGGTGAGCAGCCGCTCGAGGGTCCGCACGCCCTCCGGTCCGTCGGCCCGCGCCCGGACCATCTTCGGCACGAGCACCGCGCCGAGCACCCCGCCCGCGATGAGCCCGTACAGGTAGGTGGGCGCGGAGTTCGCGACCTCGAACACCTGCCCGCCGACCGACGCGCTCGTGCCGCCGACCGCCACGATCAGGAGCGCCAGCCGGACGAACCCGAGGATCCGCGAGACGAACGACGCGACCACCATCCCCCCGGTCGCGCTGCGCATCCGGGCAGCATAGGCGGTGCGACCCGGGTCGCTGCCCTCCGCGGCGCCCACCGGGGTCGATGCGTCACGAACGGTCGTCACGGGCGCGGGAGAGGGGCCGTTCGTGACGCATCGATCCCGAGGGGGGCGGGGTGGGAGGGCGAGCGGGCGGCGCTAGACGCGCACGGGCGCGACGGAGGCGCGGCGGATCAGCCGCGTCTCCAGCTCCATGCGGGTGGCCGAGGCTCCCGAGGCGAGCGGGGTCGCCGACCGGTGCGCCTGGTGCAGCATCCGGAAGGCGATGGCGCCCATCTCGCCGATGGGCTGCTGGATCGTGGTCATCGGCGGGGTCGCCCAGGCCGACTCCTCGACGTCGTCGAAGCCGATGACGCTGAGGTCTCGCGGGATGCGGAGGCCAGCGTCGTCGGCGGCCTCGTAGACGCCGAGCGCCATCACGTCGGAGCAGGCGAAGAAGGCGGTCGGCGCGTCCGGCTCGGCGAGCATCAGCCCGGCGGCCTCGCGGGCCAGCTCGCGGTCCCAGTCGCAGTAGGCGACGCGCGGATCCTCGACCCCGGCGGCGCGGAGCGCGGTGGTGAAGCCGTCGATCCGGGCGCTGCTGTAGAGCTGGGTGCGGGTGCCGCCGAGGACGCCGAAGCGGGTGTGGCCGGCGTCGAGGAGGTGCTCGGCGGCCATGCGGCCCCCGTCCCAGTTGGTCGCGCCGACGCTCGCGACGTCGGCCGGCGGCCGCGTGCTGGGGTCGACGACGACGACGGGCAGCTCGGCGGTGGTCAACAGGTGCAGCTGCGCGGCCGAGACGTTGACCAGCACCACGATGGCGCCGAGCGAGGGGCGGCGGAGGAGGCGGCTGATCCAGGCGCCGTCGTCGCGGGCGCGGGTGAGCACCAGGTCGACCCCGGCGGCGGACGCCTCGGCCTCGATCCCCTCGAGGACCGGTCCGATCCAGGTGCCGCCGATGTGGCCGACGACGACGTCGACGATCTGGGCGGAGTGCGGATCCTCGACCGGCGGGCGCAGACGCGGTCGGCGGCGGTAGCCGAGCGCGTGCGCCGCCTCCATCACGCGCAGACGGGTCGCCTCCGAGACGTCGGTGCCGCCGTTGAGCACCTTCGAGACGGTGGGGACGCTGGTCCCGGCGCGCTCGGCGATGAGCGCCATGGTCGGGCGGGTGGTCGCTCCGGAGACGTCGTCGTGGTCGGGCATGTGCTCACCGTAGCGGATGCCGACTTTCGCAACTAGCCCTGCGGCAGGACGGCTTGCTCCCGCCGGGAATCGCGGTGCATGATGGTCGGACGCCGGGGCTCCCGCGCAGAAGTTGCGCAAGTCCTGTTCGATGACGAACCGCGGAGCGATCCGCCCGCACGTGAGGACGACGATGACCGACCACTCCCCGACCACTCCCGGCAAGACGGCCCTCGTCGTCCGAGGGGGCTGGGACGGCCACCAACCGGTCGAGGCGACCGAGCTGTTCCTGCCGTTCCTCCGCGACAACGGCTACGAGGTGCGCGTCGAGGAGTCGACCGCCGTGTACGCCGACGAGGCGTACATGCGGACCGTCGACCTGATCGTGCAGTCGAACACGATGACCTCCATCCAGTGGGAGGAGTTCCTGGGCCTCCGCGCGGCGGTCGAGCGCGGCACAGGCCTCGCCGGCTGGCACGGCGGGATCGCCGACTCCTACCGCGACAACTCCGACTACCTGCAGCTGATCGGCGGCCAGTTCGCCTCGCACCCCGGCAAGCACCCGGACGAGCGCACCGGCGAGCAGTCGGACAACTACATGCCGCACACGATCGAGATGACGGCCCTCGCCGCCGACCACCCGATCACGCAGGGCATCACCGACTTCGAGCTGGTCACGGAGCAGTACTGGGTGCTGCACGACGACTACAACGACGTGCTCGCCACGACCACGCAGGCCGTCCGCCCGTGGGACCCGTGGAAGCGCCCCATCACCTCCCCCGCGATCTGGACCCGCCTCTGGGGCGAGGGCCGCATCTTCGTCTCGACGCCGGGCCACCGCGTCGAGATCCTCCAGGACGACAACGTCCGCACGATCATCGAGAGGGGAATGCTGTGGGCGTCCCGCTGAGAGTCGGCATCATCGGCGTCGGGAAGATCAGCGAGCAGTACCTCGCGAACCTCCCGACCTTCCCCGGCCTCCGCCTCGTCGCGGTCGCCGACCTGAACCAGGAGCGGGCGCAGCAGGTCGCCGACGAGCAGGGCGTCCGCGCCCTCACCGTCGACGCGCTGATCGACGACCCGGAGATCGACGCGGTGCTGAACCTCACGATCCCGGCGGCGCACGTCGAGATCGGCACCCGCGCCCTGAAGGCGGGCAAGCACGTCTTCGCCGAGAAGCCGCTCGGGCTGAACCCGGCCGAGGCCGCGCCGATGCTCGACCTCGCGGACGAGCTGGGCCTGCGCTTCGCGAGCGCCCCGGACACGGTGCTCGGGACCGGCGTGCAGACCGCGCGCCTCACCCTCGACTCCGGCGCGATCGGCACCCCGATCGCCGCGCAGGTGCACTGGGCCGCTCCCGGCCACGAGCGCTGGCACCCGGCGCCCGAGTTCTACTACCAGCCCGGCGGCGGCCCGCTGCTGGACATGGGCCCGTACTACCTGACGGCGCTCGTGCACTTCTTCGGGCCGGTCGTCCGCGTCACGGGTCTGGCCACCCGCTCCGACCGCCCGCGCACGATCGAGACCGGGCCGAAGGCGGGCACGCCGATCGAGGTGACGATCGACACGCACATCACCGCGCTGCTCGAGCACGCGAGCGGAGTCGCCACGACCGTCACCGTGAGCTTCGAGGTCTGGCGCAGCCGGGCCCCGAAGTTCGAGGTCTACGGCACCGAGGGCACCATCTCGGTCCCGGATCCGAACATGTTCTCGGACCCGGTCGAGGTCGCCGTCCGCGACGAGGACTGGCGGGTCGTCCCCGACTCCGCCGGCGTGATCGACACCGGTCGCGGAGTGGGACTGGCCGACCTCGCGGAGGCGATCGCGGAGGACCGCCCGCACCGCGCCTCCGGCCGCGTGGCCCTGCACGTGCTCGAGATCATGGACGCCGTGCTCCGCTCGAACGAGGAGAAGGCGGTCGTGACGATCGCGAGCACCGCCGAGAAGCCCGACGTGATGCCGCTGCGCACGGCGGGCTCGATCGGCGCCTGACAGCGCCGGGGGGCGACGACGGGAGGCGGGGGATCGCCGCCAGCGCGTCGCTCCCCGTTCGGGGGTGACGGCGGGGGGCGACGCCGTAGACTCGGCGGATCGACGGTCCTCAGCCGCCGCCGCACGCGGAGGGGGATCGGCCGTGGCAGTCGGCTTCCGACGGAGCGGTGAGCTCCGCGCCCTCACACGCCCCCGGCTCCGAGCGGCCGGGGACCCGCTCTCCCCCGAGGACCACCGCTCCCGGCTGTCCGGCTGGCTCCGCATGCCCGGCGGGCCGGGTCTCGTGCGCCCCTCCGCCCTCGCTCCGGCGTGGGAGGCGCCCCTGCTCCGGCTCGTGCGCGCCGGGGCGCCGGCGGAGGACCTGCACGAGGCGACCACCGGCTCCCCCGAGGGCTCGCGCCTCGCGGCCGTCGTCGAGCTCGTCCGCGACGCCCTGCATTCCGCGGACGACGATCGCGCTCTGCGGCTCACCGGCTGGCTGGTGCGCATCCGCTACGACCCGTCGGCCGACTCCTTCCTCCGCCGCTACGGGATCGCGCTGACCGTCCGCCTGCCGCTGAGCGGCGGCCTCGACGTGGATGTGCCGCTCGACGCCCCGGCGCTGCGCCTGCTCTACGCCGAGCTGGCAGCACCGATGGATCCGACCGCGGCTGTCGTGGCGGTCGAGACCCTGGAGCTGTCGACCCTCGCGGCGTCGACGCTCGCCTCCCTCTACTCCGCCCGCCGCCGCTGGAGCGACGTGGCCGAGTTCTCGGCGCCCGTCGAGAACGTGGACGCCGCCTCCGCCGCGGTGCTCACCCGCCGCGGCGTCGCTCTTCGCGAGCTCGGCGTGATCGAGGGCGCCCTCGAGGCGTTCGACCGGGTGGTGCGCCCGACCGTCACCAGTGCGCGGCCCGTGGAGCTGCGGGCGGAGGCGCTGCTCGAGCGCGCGAGCACGCTCCTCTCGGACGGGCGCACGGCTCCGGCTCGGCGCGATCTGGAGCGCGCGCTCTCCCGCTACCCGGACAGCGCCGCGGCGCACGAGCTGCTGGCGGTCACCGGGCGCTGACGCGACGGAGGGGCGCACCCTCTGCAGGATGCGCCCCTCCGGGGAGTGCGTCGGCTCAGTGCGTCGGCTCAGCCCTCGGCCTTCGAGGGCTTGCCCTCGGCGGGCAGGACCTCGTGCGGGGTGTCGCGCTCGTCCTCGCCCTCGGCCTGCGACGGCTTGTCGGACTGGTCGTCCGGGTCCTCGACGGGGCTCGGGGTCTGGTCGCTCATCGGAGTCCCTCCGGCTCGTCGGACGTGGCGGACGGCTCGGGGTGCGCCTCGAACTCCATCCAGGCGCGGTCCAGATCGGCCTGCGCCGACTCGGGCTCGCTGGCGAAGTAGCCGTCGTAGATCGCGCGGCCGCCGTGCTCGGGCAGGTCGTCGCGACCGCCGAAGGCCTGCGCGAAGCGGCCGACCTCGTCGTCCCTCTTCTGCTGATCCCGCAACCAGGCGGGGAAGGTCTGCGTCATGGTGACACCTCTCTCTCCTGCCCTCCAGCCAATCGCCCGCCGCGGATCCGGGCAAGCCCTTCCGCCGCGGGCCCCGAGGGGCCAGGCTCCGCCCTGGAGGGCGCGGGCTCCGCCCTGGAGGAGCGGCGCTCCGCCCTCTAGAGGACATGTCCGCTACAGGGCGCCCCCGCCCCCGCCGCGGAGGAGAGCCGGCCCCTAGCGTGAGCCCGTGACCGACCCCGCTTCTCCGCGCCCCGCCCGCACCGCCGCGGGTCTGCGCCGCATTCTGCTCGCTCTGACCGCGACCGTCGCCCTGCTCGCCGGCACCGCGGCTCCCCTCGCCTCCGCCGAGCCGGACCCGGTGCCGGTCGGGAACGACCACCTCGCCAACGGCGTCGCCGCCTGGGGGCGCTACCTCAACGGGGAGTGGGACGTGCCGGCGGGCATGTCCGACCTCACGGACGTCGCGAGCAGCTACAGCCACACCCTCGCGCTCCACACCGACGGCACCGTCGAGGCCTGGGGAGCGGATCTGGAGGGCGAGCGGGACGTGCCGGCCGGGCTCCGCGAGGTGACGGCAATCTCGACCGGGTACCTCCACAGCATCGCCCTCACGATGGAGGGGACGGTCGTCGCGTGGGGCGACGACCGTCAGGGCCAGACCGACGTCCCGGCCGGACTCGGCGGCGTGACCGCCGTCGCCGCGGGCAGCCACCACACCCTCGCTCTGCGGGGCGACGGGACCGTGGCGGCCTGGGGCTCCGATCAGTTCGGAGCGACCGACGTGCCGGCGGGTCTCTCCGGAGTGGTCGCGATCGCCGCGGGCGGCTGGAACAGCCTCGCGCTGCGCGCCGACGGGACGGTCGTGGCGTGGGGCGGCGACGACAGGGGCGCGTACACCGCCCCGGCAGGCCTCCGCGACGTCGTCGCCGTCTCGGTCAGCTACTCCCACAGCCTCGCCCTGAAGCGGGACGGCACCGTCGTCACCTGGGGCGACCCCGCCGACTCCGGCTTGCCGCGGGTCCCCGCCGATCTCGGCGGCATCACCGCGATCGCCGCCGGCATCGGCTTCAGCGTCCTGCTGACGTCCGACGGCACCGTCGTCTCCCTTCACCCCGACGGCGACACGGAGCTGGACGTCCCGGCCGGGATCACCGGCGCCACCGGCATCGCGGTCGGCTTCAACCACGCCTTCGCGATCGGCCCGCTGCCGACCCTCACCGCCGACACCGCCGAGACGCTCGTCAAGGCCGGGACCCGCTACTCCGCGACCTTCACGGCGTCCGGCCCGGCCGCGACCTTCGAGGTCTCGTCCGGCGCCCTTCCCGCGGGGGTGACCCTCTCGCCGGAGGGCGTCGTCTCGGGCAGGCCGACCACCGCAGGCGACTCCACCTTCACGGTGAGCGCGCGGAACGCGTACGGCACCACGGCCGGCGTGCCGCACACGGTCACCGTGGTCCCCGCGAACACCCCGCCCGTCGTGACGGTCGCCTACGCCACCGACGGCGCCTCCTACGAGAAGGGCTCGGAGCCGAGGGCCGCCTGCGCGATCACGGATGCGGAGAGCGGAACGTTCAGCGAGGAGGCCGTCGTCACCGGCACGCTCGTGAACGGCCTCGGCACCCGCACGGCGACCTGCACCTGGACCGACCCCGGAGGACTGACCACGACCGCCGCCGCGACCTACCGGATCGTCGACACCGGCGTCCCCACCATCGCCGCGACGACCGCGCCGACGGCTCCGAACGCCGCGGGCTGGTTCCGCTCCCCCGTCTCCGTCGGCTTCTCCTGCGCCGACGGCAGCGGCTCCGGGATCCGCAGCTGCACCCCCGCGCGGATCCTGCGCGAGGGCCCCGGCCAGAGCGTCACCGGCACCGCCGTCGACAACGCGGGCAACCGCGCCACGACGACCCGCAGCGGCATCGCCATCGACACCACGAAGCCGCAGCTCTCGTTCACGTCGAGGCCCGAGGGATCCTACCCCTTCGGCACCGTGCTCCCGGAGGCGCGCTGCCTCGCGGACGACGCGCTCTCGGGCCTCACCGGCGACTGCGTGATCACGGGCGGCGGCCGCTCCGTCGGACCGCACGTGTACCGGGCGACCGCGACCGACCGGGCGGGCAACGTCTCGACCCTCACCGCGTCCTACACCGTGACCCCGTGGACGGTCGGCGGGCTCAGCACCTCGGTGAAGAGCGTGGCCGCCGGAGCCGCGACCGGCATGACGTTCCAGGTGACCTCGACGTCCTCCGCGGGAACGTTCCGCCACTCCGCCCTCGCCGACGTGCGCAGCGTCACGCAGAAGCAGACCTCCTGCACCGCCGGCGCCGTCCTCACCGGAGCGCCGACGACCACCCTGACCG
The DNA here is from genome assembly GCF_002932315.1 of Rathayibacter sp. AY1C9. Taxonomy (NCBI): domain Bacteria; kingdom Bacillati; phylum Actinomycetota; class Actinomycetes; order Micrococcales; family Microbacteriaceae; genus Rathayibacter; species Rathayibacter sp. AY1C9. The sequence goes on along the minus strand of NZ_PSVZ01000024.1, from coordinate 27,412 downwards.
GACGCCTCCGCTACGACACCGCGACGAACCGCTACGTGAAGGCGTGGACGGTGCCCGCGAAGCGGGGCACCTGCTGGACGCTGACGGTCACGACGGCGGACGGCAGCACGGGGAGCGCCCGGTACTCGGTGAAGTAGCGGCGCCGGACGGCCGCCGCGGTCCTGTCAGGCTCCCGCCGCGGCGTACCGCTCCGCGAGCACGCGGAACGCGGCGGCCAGCTCGGGCGGCTCGGCCCCGGCCATCGGAGCGTCGAACCGGCCGAACGACGCGGCGAGCGCCTCCCACGACCAGGCGCCGAGGGCGAGTCGGCAGCCCGCGTCGCCGAGGTCCTCCACCTCCCCGTCGCCCGCGTAGGGCAGGACCTCGGCGGCGGGCGCCTCCAGCACCACCGAGCCGCGGCACGGCCACCCCTCCCCGGGCGCTCCGCCGCGGAACCGCGCCTCCAGGAACTCGGCGGGACTCCGGACCGGCAGCGCCCGGCGGCGGAAGCGGGCACCGCGGGGTGAGCGCGGCTCGAGCCGGTCGACGCGGAACACCCGCCAGTCGTCGCGGTCGAGGTCGAAGCCGATGAGGTACCAGCGGCCCTGACGCGCGACCAGGTGGTGGGGCTCGACGCGGCGCACCGCCTCCGCGTGCGCGAAGCGGAGCACCTCCGAGGCCCGGACGGCCGCCGCGACCGCGACCAGCCGCTCCGAGGGGACCGCGGGAGCCGGCGCCGCCGCGACCGTGAAGCGCAGCGCATCCGCTCGGGGCCGGAGCCGGGCGGGCAGGACCTGCCGCACCGTCGCCAGCGCACGGGCCGACGCCTCCTCGAGCCCCGCGATCGGCGCGCGCAGGGCGGCGGTGAGGGCGAGCACCTGCTCGTCGTCGAAGAGCAGCGGCGGGAGCTCGGCGCCGGCCTCGAGCCGGTACCCGCCGTCGGGGCCCTTCGCCGCGTCGATCCGGTAGCCCATCGTGCGGAGTCGGTCGACGTCGCGACGCACCGTGCGCGGCGCGATCCCCAGGCGCTCGGCGAGCACTCCGCCCGGCCAGTCGCGGCGGGTCTGCAGGAGGGAGAGGAGCAGGAGGAGCCGCTCGGTCGTCGTGGGCACGTCCCGAGGGTATTCCGAGAAGAGGACCGTCACCGTCCTCTTCTCCTGGGAGCGTCGGGGCACCGGGTGATCGACCCGGCACGACTGCGAGGAGCGCACCATGAGCATCACCACGACGACCCACCTCAACTTCCGCGGACAGGCCCGCGAGGCACTGGAGTTCTACGCCTCGGTCACGGGAGGCCGGGTCGACGCGATGTCCTACGCGGACGCGAACGCTGTCACCGCGCCCGACGAGGCCGACCAGCTGATGTGGGGCCAGGTCGTCTCCGAGGCCGGCTTCCGCGTCATGGCGTACGACGTCCCCGCGCACACGGCTTACGACCCGGGCACGATCCCGGTGTTCGTGTCGCTGCGCGGCTCCGACGCCGACGAGCTGCACCGCCTCTGGTACGGCCTCTCGGAGGGGGCGGCGATAGTCGTGCCCCTGGCCCCGGCGGCCTGGTCGCCCCTCTACGGGATGCTGCGCGACCGCTTCGGAGTGACCTTCGTCGTCGACCTCGAGGTCGCCTGGGGCTGAGGCCCGCGGGCTCGGCGGCGGGGCGCGTCCCACTGCGGACGCGCCGGCCGCCGACTCGGTACGCTCAGCACCGGATCCGGTCGGAGGGACGCTGCATGCTGGAGACGATCTCCGAGGCCCTCTCGCTGGTCACCCTCCCCCTCGGCGTGCTGTTCCTGCTCGCCGCGTTCGTCGCGGCGCTGATCGACGGACGCTGGCTGACGACGACCGCCTACCTCGAGGAGGGGCCGCCCCTCGCGCTGCACTGGGTGACCCGGGCCGGCGAGGTCCGGTCGCGTCCGCTGTCCGCCGGGGACCCGCTGACGCCGACGCGGTCGGACCAGCGGGAGGTGCACTACCGCGAGGAGGATCCGCACCGCATCCGCATCCGCCTGCACCGGTGGAGCGACGCGGTGCGGGCCCTGCGCCTGACCGGGCTGATCCTGCTCGGGGCGGGCGTCGTCCTCGGGATCCTGTCGACGGCGCTGGCGGTCCTCGCCTAGGCGGCGCTCCGTGCGCGAGGATCGGACCCGTGGATGCGGAACGGGTTCTCGGAGACGGACGGGCCGACGGGGTGTGGTGCCGGCTCGGGGAGCCGCTGACGGTCGCGCAGATCGCTCGCGGCGGGCCCGCGTGGCTGTGCCTGGACGCGCAGCACGGCGCGTTCGACGACGCCGCGGTCCTCGCCTCCCTTCGCGCACTCGGCGCCGTGAGCGGGAGGCCGCCCGTCGGCGTCCGGGTCGCCGGACTCTCCGACGCGCTGATCGGCAGGGCGCTCGACGCCGGAGCGGACGTCGTCGTCGTCCCGATGATCGAGACGGTCGAGGAGGCGCTCGCGGCCGTCCGCGCCGCGCACTACCCGCCGCTCGGCCGCCGCAGCTGGGGGCCGATGTCCGATCTCTGGGGCGCCGCTCCCCCGTCGGCCGCCGAGGCGCGCACCGCGCTCTGGGTCATGATCGAGACGCAGGCCGGCCTCGACGCCGTCGATCGGATCCTCGCGGTGCCGGGCGTGAGCGGAGTCTTCGTCGGCCCGTTCGACCTCGCGATCGGCCTCGGACGGGACCTGTCCGACCTGCTCGCCGCCGACGGTCCGGACGACCCGCTGCCGAGGATCGCCGCGGCGGCCCGGCGCGCGGGCAAGGGCGCCGGGGCCTACGCGGGCGACCGCGAGCGCGCCGGGCTGCTGCGAGCGCTCGGCTTCCCGAGGGTCGCGGTCGCGACGGATCAGTCGCTGATCGCGCTCGGCACCGCGGCGGCGCTCGACGCGGACGCCGCCGACTCCGGCTGCTGAGCCCGAGGCCGGGCACGGGGCCGGCCGCCGGTCACCGGCGAGGGCTCCCGCCGGGGGGATGCACGGGCTCCGGCGGCTCGGGGACGAAGCGGAGGCCGCCGGCGGAGTTCGCGAGATCGGTGAGCGCCGAGATCCAGGCGGGGTTGATGCGGGGCATGCGGCCGCCGGCGTAGGTGTAGCGGAGCGTGTGCGAGGGGTGCAGCCAGATCGCGCTGCGGCCGTCGCTCATCCCGTTCTCGTCGCGCCAGGTGAGCAGGCACGACTCCCCCCGGCGCAGCTTCGCGGTGAGGACGATCTGCAGGTGGGCGAGCACCCGGTCCTCGACGTCGATCTCGACCGATCCGTCGTAGTGCAGCTTCCCCATCGGCGTCTCCCGGCCTCGTCCTCGGAGGACGGGCGCGCCTCCGGCCCACCATCCTCGAGTGTCGTCCAGTGACCAGTTCGGGGCGGCGACAACCTGCGGATCAGCTGGTATCGGCGGATCCGCTGGTCTCGACGGGGCGGGGCTCAGGCCGGCGGGTTCGCCGCCATGAAGTCGCGCATCGGCAGCAGGTTCTGGAGAGGCGCGAAGTACCCGAAGCGGGGCAGGTCGAAGACCACTCCCGCGACTCCGGAGGACCCCATCGCCGCGATCCACTCGAGCGCGGCCGGCATCGGCACCTTCAGCACGCGCGACGCGTCCTCGTCGGAGAGGCCGGCGTGCAGCGCCCCGGCGCGGGCGCGCTCCCCCGTGGTGAAGGCGAAGACCATCGGCCCCGACTCCAGGCCGCCGACGAAGGGGGTGGGCGCGTCGTCCGGCCCCCGCGCGATGAAGCACCACATCGGCAGGGCGTAGACGCTGCGCCAGAGCGCGTCCATCGCGGCGAAGCTCTCGGGGTCGGCGCGCAGGGCCTCCGCCCGGGCGTCGATCTCGACGGTCTGATCCATGGGGCTCCCCTCGGCGCCGGCGATCGGCGCGGACCTCCACGCTAACGATGCTCCCGCTGGGCCGCACCCGCGATCGATCCGTCAGCAGCGGCCCGTCTCCGCGGCGGGCACGGGCCGCGGGCGACGGATGGACGCGGCGGCGGAGGCGCGACCCGTCCGCTGATCCCCTCGGCCACTGGCCCCGTCCAGGCGGTTAGGTTAGGTTAACCTTCGCAACCCACACCACCCCCTTCGAAGGATCGCCGTGCCCGCCACTCGCACCCCCCTCCGCCTGACCGCCGTCGCCTCGCTCGGCCTCGCCGCGCTGCTGCTCACCGCCTGCTCGGGAGGAGCCGACGCCGGCTCCGAGGGCACGTCCGAGAGCAGCGCCGCCGAGAGCAGCGAGGGCTTCCCCGTCACCGTCGACCACGCCTTCGGCAGCACCACCGTCGAGTCGGCCGACCGCGTCGTCGCGACGAGCTGGACCAACCAGGACGTGGCGCTCGCGCTGGGTGTGACCCCGGTCGGCTTCACCCGCGCCTCCTACGGCGACGAGGACGGCGACGGCCTGCTGGTGTGGACGAAGGAGGCGCTCGACGCCTCCGGCGCCGAGACCCCGACCCTGTTCGACGAGACCGACGGCGTGCCCTTCGAGGCGATCTCGGACCTCAGCCCGACCGTGATCCTCTCGGCCTACTCCGGCATCACCCGGCAGGACTACGACACCCTCAGCCAGATCGCCCCCACCGTCGCCTACCCGGGCCTGCCCTGGGGCACGACCTGGCAGGACTCCGCGAAGCTCGACGGCGCCGCGCTGGGCCTCGAGGACGAGGCCGTCGCGAAGGTCGGCGAGATCGAGAGCGACATCACGCAGACCACCGCGTCCTACCCGCAGCTCGCGGGCACCACGTTCATGTACGGCTGGTACGACCCGACCGACGCGAGCACCTTCACCTACTACACGCCGAACGACGCGCGCGTGAAGTTCGTCGAGGACCTCGGGCTCGACGTCGCCCCGAGCGTCGCCGAGCTCTCCGGCGACTCGGAGGCGTTCAGCGGCACCATCAGCTCCGAGAACGCCGACCAGCTCGACGCCGACGTGCTCGTCGTCTACGGCGACGACACGACCCTCGCCGCACTGCAGGCCGACCCGCTGCTCTCCAAGATCCCGGCCGTCGAGCGGGGCTCCGTCTACGTGCTGGAGGACGGCTCGTCCGCCGCCATGGCCACCTCGTCGCCGAACCTGCTCAGCATCCCGTGGGTGCTCGACGAGTACACCGCCGGCCTCGCCGCGGCCGCCGACAAGGTGTCGTGACCCGCACCGCACCCACCCGGAAGACGAGGGCGACCGCGCTGGCGGTCGCCCTCGTCGCGCTGGCCGTCGCCTCGGTCCTCTCGCTCGTGTACGGCTCCCGCGAGATCCCGCTCGGCGAGATCTGGCCGGCGCTGACCTCGCCCGATCCGGCGTCCATCGTCGACGCAGCGGTGCAGGGGCGGGTGCCGCGGACGGTCCTCGCGATCCTGGTCGGCGCCGCGCTCGGGCTCGCCGGAGCCGTGATGCAGGGCCTGACCCGCAACCCGCTCGCCGATCCGGGCATCCTCGGCCTCAACTCCGGCGCCTCGCTCGCGGTCGTGCTCGGGATCGCCGGGGTCGGCGCGACGAGCCTGCCGCAGTTCATCTGGCTCGCGTTCCTCGGAGCCGCCGCCGCCGGGGCGTTCGTCTACGCGGTCGCCTCGCTCGGCCGCGAGGGCGCCACTCCGCTGAAGCTCGCCCTCGCCGGAGCCGCCACCGCCGCCGCGCTCACCTCCCTCATCAGCGCGGTCCTGCTCACCCAGGAGACCACGCTGAACCGCTTCCGCTTCTGGCAGGTCGGCGGAGTCGGCGGCGCCGAGACCGCGAGCATCCTGCAGGTCCTCCCGTTCCTCGCGGTCGGCGCGGTTCTGGCCCTCTCCAGCGCGCGAGGGCTCGACGCCCTGGCGCTCGGCGACGACCTGGCGACCGGCCTCGGCCGGCGCGTGGGGCGCATCCGCCTGGTCGCGGGGCTCGCGGCCGTGCTGCTCTGCGGCGCCGCGACCGCGATCGCCGGACCGATCGGATTCATCGGCCTGGTCGTCCCGCACCTCGCCCGCCGCGTCACCGGCCCCGCGCACGCCTGGCTGCTGCCCTCCTCCGCTCTGCTCGGCGCCCTGCTGCTGCTCGTCGCCGACGTGGTCGGCCGCGTGGTCGCCCGGCCGAGCGACGTCGAGGTGGGCATCGTGACCGCGCTGATCGGCGCCCCGGTGCTCATCGCGATCGTGCGCCGCTCGAAGGTGCGGGCGCTGTGAGGACCGCGGAGGCGCCCGCCGCGGTCGGCATCGCGGCCGGCCGCACGCTGCGCCGTCGGCGCACGGTCATCGGCTGCGCGGTCCTCGCGGTGCTCGTGCTGGCGCTCGTCGTCGTCTCGCTCACGGTCGGCAGCACGGTCTACTCGGTGCCGGAGGTCGTCCGCGTGATCCTCGGCGAGACCGTGCCGGGCGCCTCCTTCACCGTGGGCACGCTGCGGCTGCCGCGCACCATCACGGCCGTCCTGGTGGGCGTGGGCTTCGGGATGGGCGGCGTGATCTTCCAGACGATGCTGCGCAACGCCCTCGCCAGCCCCGACATCATCGGCATCACGTCGGGGGCGAGCGCGGCGGCCGTCGTCGCGATCGCGTTCTTCGGGCTCTCGGGCGGCGCGGTCTCGGTGATCGCGGTCGCGGCCGGGCTCGCGACGGCCCTGATCATCGCCGGGCTGGCCGAGGGCGGCGGAGTGATCGGGGCGCGGCTGATCCTCATCGGCATCGGCGTCGCGGCGATGTTCCAGAGCGTGATCGCCTACGTGCAGACCCGCGCCGACTTCGAGGACGTCCAGGAGTCGCTGCGCTGGCTGACCGGCAGCCTCAACTCGGCCGCCTGGCCCTCCGTCCCGCCGCTCGCGCTGACGATGCTCGTGCTGGTGCCGCTGGCGCTGCTGCTCTCGGGCCGGCTCGGCGTGCTGCAGCTCGGCGACGAGTCGGCGACCGCGCTCGGGCTCGACGTGCGGCGCAGCCGGCTGGCCCTGCTCGCGGTCGGAGTCGGCCTCGTGGCCGTCGCGACCGCCGCCACCGGCCCGATCGCGTTCGTCGCCTTCGTCTCGGGGCCGATCGCGCGGCGGATCCTGCCGAGCGCGCGCACGCTGCTGATTCCCTCCGCCCTGGTCGGCGCGGTCGTGGTGCTCGCCGCCGACCTGCTCGCCCAGTACGTCGTCGGCGCGCTGTTCTCGGGCGCGCGCTTCCCGGTCGGCGTCGTCACCGGCGCCCTCGGCGCGCCCTTCCTGCTCTGGGTCCTCGCCCGCCGCAACCGCTCCGGAGGCTCCCTGTGACCGACGCCCCGCCCACCCTCGCCGCCGACGCGGTCACCCTCGCCTACGACGAGCGCGTCGTGGTCGACGGGCTCTCGCTCGCCGTGCCGCCCGGCCGGATCACGGTGATCGTCGGCGCGAACGCCTGCGGCAAGTCGACGCTCCTGCGCGCGATGGCGCGGCTGATCACCCCGCGCTCGGGGAGTGTCCTGCTCGACGGGCGCGCGATCCACCGGCTCCCGACGCGCCAGGTCGCGCAGCAGGTGGGGCTGCTGCCGCAGACCCCGATCGCGCCGGAGGGGATCGCCGTCTCGGACCTGGTCGCCCGGGGCCGCTACCCGCATCGGGGCCTCTTCGGCCGCGGCTCCGGATCGGACGACGACGCGATCGTCGAGGAGGCGCTGCGCGACACCGGCACGCTCGAGCTCGCCGACCGCCCCGTGGACGAGCTCTCGGGCGGGCAGCGCCAGCGGGTGTGGATCGCGATGGCCCTCGCCCAGCGGACCGACGTGCTCCTCCTGGACGAGCCGACGACCTACCTCGACGTGTCGCACCAGGTCGAGGTGCTCGACCTGCTCACCGACCTCAACCGCTCGCGCGGGACGACCATCGTGATCGTGCTGCACGACCTCAACCTCGCCGCCCGCTACGCCGACCACCTCGTCGCCGTGCGCGACGGAGCCCTGTACGCCTCGGGCACGCCCGCCGAGGTGGTGACGCCGGAGACGGTGCGCGCGGTGTTCGGGATGGAGTCGCGCGTGATCGAGGACCCGGTCTCGCGGACGCCGCTGGTGCTGCCGATCGGGCGCCACCACTCGGGCTGAGCCCGGCCGGCCGTTCAGGGCTGAGCGGTCAGGGCCGGCCGGTCAGGCCGGGGCCGCGGCCAGGGAGGCGCCGTCGACGAGCGTGCAGCGGAGGAGCTGCTGCTCCCGTCGCGCGGGGTCGCCCTCGATCAGGATCTGCACGGCGCGGCGCCCCATGTCGCGCCGGGGCAGCTCGAAGCCGGCCTGCCAGCCGGTGCGGTCGGCCGATCCGGAGAGCGACACCAGCGACAGGTCGCCCGGCACCGCCACCCCCTCGGCCTCGGCGGCCTCCTGCAGGAGGACGAACTGCTCCTCCTGCTCGGCGAGGACGACCGTGACGCCCTCGGCGGCGATCCGGCGGATCCACTCCCGCGGCGACGCCTCCGGCCCCGGGACGAGGTGGAGGAAGCCGTCGCCGAGCTCGGCCCGCGCGCCGGCCATGCGGTCGGTGTACGACTCGACGCCCTCGCCGTGGCCGGCGTAGGCGAAGCGGGTGTGGCCGAGGGCGCGTGCGCAGGAGATCAGCTCGCGGACGATCGACGCGTAGTCGGCGGCCACGTAGGGCACGGGCCCGCCGGCGTCGTCGCGGCGGCCGACGCTGACGAAGGAGAAGCCGCTCGCGTTGAGGAACTCGAGCTCCTCACGGGGCATGTGCTGCCCGAGGAGGATGCAGGAGTCGGCCAGGCGCAGCCGGGTGGTGCCGCCGCTCAGGCCGCCGCGGCGGCCGCCGACGCGGCCGCTGGTCAGCAGGAGGAGGTCGATGTCGCGGTTCTGCGCCTCCTCCTCGATGCCGGCGAGGAACGGGTGGAAGAAGTCCTCGCGGTCGAGCGGGAACAGGCTCTCGTAGGTGTAGACGCCGATCATGCCGGTGCCGACCTGCTTGAGGCGGCGCGCGATGGGGTCGGCGACGTACCCCGTCTCCTGGATCGCCTTGAGGATCCGCGCCCGCGTCGCCTCCGGGACCCGGGCGAGCTGCTCGCCCTTGTCGTTGAGCACGAACGACACCGTCGTCTGGCTGACTCCCGCGAGACGCGCGATGTCCTTCTGCGTGATCCGCGGCACCCGGACACCCCCGCTTCATCCTGGTAATAGGTATTACGTCTTGACCTCAGGCTACCGATGACGAAGGATCGCCGTACGCCCATCCGGGGCGAGAGAGGGCGGAACGTCGACGATGATGAATCCCGCAGACCCAGACAACCAGACCACGGCCTCCCCGAGGCCCGATCGGCAGCACAAGCCCGATCAGCAGCCCGAGCACGATCCGCAGCGCAGGCCCGACAACTCTCGCCGCCTCTTCCTCGCCGGGGGCGCCGCCGCCCTCGCCGGCGCGGCAGGGGCCGTCGGCGCCGCCACTCCGGCCGCCGCCGCGCCCCCGGCCGACGCTCCCGGGCAGAAGAAGCGCCTGAGCGTCACCGAGGGGCCGATCTCGCCGCTCGACAAGGAGTTCCGCTGGGACGACCGCGCCGGCGCCGACAACACCCGCGCGGTGCAGGCGGCCATCGACAAGGCGATGACCGCTCCGGGCGGCGAGGTGTCGCTGCCCGCCGGCGAGATCCGGGTGACGGGCCTCGCGGTCGACTACCGCGGCTACCCGGTGCAGCCCGAGAACGGGCCGCCCTACGGCTACGCCGGGCCGAAGATCGTCGGCGCCGGCATGCGCCAGACGAGGATCGTCCAGATCGAGGGCTCGACCCGCGACATCTTCACCGTCTCCGGCCAGACCGGCGACGCGGCAGGCCCCGCCAACAACAACAAGGCCACCGGCGTCGTCCTCGCCGACTTCGAGATGACGGGCACGCCCTCCGGCGGCCACGGGATGTCGCTGCGCTCGCTGGTCAACTGCGAGTTCCGCAACCTGTGGATCCAGAAGACCGGCAAGTCGGGCATCTTCCGCGAGCGCGCCACCTTCGTCTCGGGCGTCGACGACGAGTACTCGTACGCCAACTCCTGGAACAAGATCAAGATCGTCGCCCCCGCCGGCTGGGGCGTGGAGGACTCGGGCAAGGCCTCCATCGGCGGCTCGATGACCAACGTCGAGGCGATCAGCCCCGGCCTCGGCGGCTTCCTCCTCGCGCCGACGAACATGACGCTGCTCGACTGCCAGGCCATCGGCGGCACGGTCGGCCTCCGGTCGATCCGCAACGAGAACCGGCGCTCGGTCAACTCCGGCCTGACCCTGATCAACTTCCGCTCGGAGGGCTCCCGCGACGGCTGGGAGGTGCTGATCGAGGCCGGCACGAGCCACATGATCGTGAACCCGAACTTCTTCCCGACCTCGGGCGCGAACTGCCTCGGCGTCGGCCTGACGAACGGCGGAGCGGACTTCGAGGTGCGCAACCTCACCGTCCTCGGCGGCTTCTACGGGCTCAGCCTCGGCCGCTTCCCGCAGCAGAAGGCGATCGTGCTGGGCAGCGACTCCTCCCAGACGCGCCTCGTGAACCCGTTCATCGAGCGCGGCGCCGCGGGAGTGGACGAGGGCTCGCTGATCGTCGACGAGGGACGCCTGACCTCGTTCGAGCTCGGCCGCGGCCGGGTGGAGCGCGCGGCCGGCTACACCACGGTCGCCCGCGCCCCCGAGACCATCCCGACCCCTCCGGCCGGGCAGGTCAACGAGGGCTGGGAGCGCTCCGGCGACACCTGGCGGAAGGTGGCCGTCTTCCCCGACGGGCACCGCGTCGTCATCGCCTCCTGACCCCGGGCGGCGGCGCCCTCCGCGCCGCCGCCCTCCCCCACCGCACACGGAACGAGCACCAGAACGCATGCATGACGACAGCACCCGCATCGAAGCCCGCATCGCCCGCTTCCGCGCCGAGAGCCTCCGGCCGGCGATCCACCGGGCGGTCGAGCCGCTCGGGATCGAGTCGTGGACCGCTCCGGGCGAGCCGGTCCCCTTCGACCAGGCGCGGGCCGCGTCTTACGCGCCCGCCCGCATCGGGGAGCCGTGGGGCGCCCCCTGGGGCACCGTGTGGTTCCACGTGCGCGGCGAGATCCCCGCCTCCTGGGTCGGCGTCGACGGCTGCGAGCCCGAGCTCGTCGTCGACCTCGGCTACACCGGCGCCCAGTCCGGCTTCGAGGCGGAGGGGCTCGTCTTCACCGCGACCGGCACGGTCGTGAAGGCCGTCGAGCCGTTCAACCAGTCGGTCCCGCTCGACCGGCTGCCCGGCCGCGAGGCGGGCGACCGCACGGTCGAGCTCTACATCGAGGCCGCCGCCAACCCGAACATCACCGGCGACTGGTCCTTCACCCCCACGGCGCTCGGCGGCCGCCCCGCCGACGGCGCCCTGCCGTCCGACCCGCTCTACCGCCTCCGACGCCTCGAGCTCGGACTGCTCGACCGGGAGGTCTGGGAGCTGGAGCAGGACATGGCCGTGCTCGTCGGGCTGATCGGGCAGCTGCCCGAGTCCTCCCAGCGCCGCGCCGAGATCGTCCGCGCCCTCGACCGCGCCGTCGACGTCCTCGATCCGGACGACGTGTCCGGCACCGCCGCCGCCTGCCGGGAGGCGCTGCGGACCGTCCTCGAGCGCCCCGCCTCGGCCAGCGCGCACCACCTTCACGCCGTCGGCCACGCCCACATCGACTCCGCCTGGCTCTGGCCCGCCCGTGAGACCGCCCGCAAGGTGGCCCGCACCTTCTCGAACGTCTGCGATCTGATCGAGCGCGAGGAGGGCTTCGTCTTCGCCGCCTCCTCCGCGCAGCAGTACGCGTGGCTGAAGCGCGACCACCCGGAGCTGTTCGAGCGCGTCCGCGGCCACGTGCTCGCGGGCCGCTTCGTGCCGGTCGGCGGGATGTGGGTCGAGTCGGACACGAACATGCCCGGCGGCGAGGCGCTCGTGCGCCAGCTGCTCGAGGGCAAGCGCTTCTTCCTCGACGAGTTCGGGATCGACACCGAGGAGGTCTGGCTCCCGGACTCCTTCGGCTACTCCGCCGCACTGCCGCAGATCATCGCCGGAGCAGGCGGGCGCTGGTTCCTCACGCAGAAGATCTCGTGGAACGAGACCAACACGATGCCCCACCACACCTTCTGGTGGGAGGGCATCGACGGCACCCGCGTGTTCACGCACTTCCCGCCCGTCGACCTCTACAACTCCGACCTCTCAGGCGAGGACCTCGCCCGCGCCGAGCGCCAGTACGCCGAGAAGGGCAGCGGCACCATGTCGCTCGTGCCCTTCGGCTACGGCGACGGCGGAGGAGGCCCCAACCGCGAGATGATCGCGGCCGCCCGCCGCACGCGCAGCCTCGAGGGCTCGCCGACCGTCGAGCTGTCCACGCCCCGCCGCTTCTTCGAGGAGGCGCAGGCCGAGTACCCGGACGCGCCCACCTGGTCGGGCGAGCTCTACCTCGAGTTCCACCGCGGCACCTACACGTCGCAGGCGCGCACCAAGCAGGGCAACCGCCGCAGCGAGCACCTGCTCCGCGAGATCGAGCTGTGGGCGACCACGGCCCTCGTCCGCGCCGGGGTCCTGTACCCGGCCGACGAGCTGCGCGAGATGTGGCGGACGGTCCTCCTGCAGCAGTTCCACGACATCCTGCCCGGCACCTCCATCGCCTGGGTGCACCGCGAGGCGGAGGAGAACTACGCCCGCATCGCGCAGCGGATCGAGGAGATGATCGCCGAGGCCGTCCGGGCCCTCGCCGGCGAGGGCTCCGCGGAGCTGCTGGTGAACTCCTCCCCCTTCGCCGTCGGGGGCGTGCCGGCGCTCGGCGCGGCCGCGGCCGACCCCGCCGCGGAGCACTCGGCCCCGACGCTCCGCTCCGACGGCGACGCCCACGTGCTCGACAACGGGCTCGTCCGGGTGCGGATCGGCGCCTCCGGACTCCTCGAGTCGGTCGTGGACCTCGCGAGCGGCCGGGAGGTCGTGCCCGCCGGCGCCGCCGCGGGGCTCCTCCAGCTCCACCGCGACACCCCGAACAAGTGGGACGCCTGGGACCTCGACGACAACTACCGCCGCACGGTGGAGGACCTCGTCGGCGTCGACTCGGTCCGCGCCGGCACCGTGAGCGACCCGCTCGGCCGCGAGGTGCCGACGGTCGTGATCACCCGCTCGTTCGGCGGCTCCACGGTCGTGCAGACCGTCTCGCTGCAGATCGGCCGGGCGGCCGTCGACCTCGACCTCGACATCGACTGGCACGAGCGCCGCAAGCTGCTCAAGCTCGCCTTCCCGCTCGACCTGCTCTCGGACCGGGCGACGTCCGAGATCCAGTTCGGCCACGTGCACCGCCCGACCCACGTGAACACGACGTGGGACGCCGCCCGCTTCGAGACCGTCGCGCACCGCTGGGTGCACGTCGGCGAGCCGGGCTTCGGCGTCGCGGTCGTCAACGACTCCACCTACGGGCACGACATCACCCGCGACCGCGCCGCGGCCGGCACCCCGACGACCACGGTCCGGCTCTCGCTCCTGCGCGCGCCGCTGTTCCCCGACCCGGACGCCGACCAGGGCCGCCACCGCCTCGCCGTCTCGCTCGTGGTCGGCGCCGAGCTGCCCGACGCCGTCGAGGCCGGCTACGCGCTGAACACCCCGGTCCGCAGGCTCACCGGCGCCGCGCCCGTCGCTCCCCTGGTGTCGATCGACGACCCCTCGGTCATCGTCGAGGCCGTGAAGGCGGCGGACGACGGGAGCGGCGACGTGATCGTGCGGCTCTACGAGTCGCTCGGCCGCCGCGCCGCAGCGACCCTCCGCGCCGCTTTCGCCGTCCGGGCGGTCACCCGCACCGACCTGATGGAGCGCCCGACCGAGCAGGTCCGCATCGAGAGCTCCGTCGAGGCGGAGTCGGCCGACGTGCGCCTCGAGCTGCGTCCGTTCGAGATCGCGACGGTGCGCCTGGCGCGCTGAGCGCGAGGGGACGCGGGGCGGGAGCAGGCCGGGCCGGCTTGCTCCTGCCCCTGCGTCATGTGGTCTGCTCGATGCACACCGTCCCGATCGGAGAGGTCCCTCATGCAGTCGTTCCCCGCCCCGCCCCGCCAGGTGCAGATCGGCGACGCCGCCGCGTTCGCCGGCGTCACTCCGCGGGCGATCCGCCACTACCACCGGCTCGGCCTGCTCCCCGAGCGCGAGCGGGGCGGAGACGGCCGCAGGCGCTACGGCTACGACGACATCATCCGGCTGCTCTGGATCCGCCGCCTGGCCGACGCCGGGGTCGCGCTCGAGGACATCCGGGACGCCTTCGCCGTCGCAGCCCCGGCCGGCGCCGAGGACAGCGCCGACCGCGAGGACGAGGTCGCGGGCGTCCTCGCGCGGCTGGACGACGCGCTCGCCGCGCAGGAGGAGGAGCTGCAGCGGAAGCGGGCCTCGGTCCGGCGCATGCGGACCCTCGGCGGCCGGCTGGGGCTGCTCGACGACATCGTCTCGCGCCGCCTCGAGGGTGCGCCCGAGGGCTCGCTGCGCCAGGCCGACCTCGACACCCTGCTGGTCACCGAGCGGATGTTCGGCCCGCTGGGTGCCGTGTCCCAGGCCGGCCGCTTCGTCGTCCTCGCCGCCGATCCGGCGCTGCGGGCGGAGGCCGACCGCGTCGACGCCGCCGAGGAGGCCCTCCACGACACGGTCGCCGAGGACGACCCCCGGGTGGAGCAGGTGGCGCGGGAGCGGCACGCCTTCGAGGCCCGGCTGATGCGCGTCGTCGAGGAGTCCGGTCAGCTCGAGGAGGACGAGGCGATCTTCGACGCGTGGGACGAGGCGCACCCGCCCGAGGACCCCGCGCCGGCCCCCGATCCCGCACAGGGCTCCCGCGCCCGGAGCGCCGGCGAGATCATCCGGAGCCTGCCCTACGACGTCTCGCCGGCCCGCCTGCGCGCCATGGACCTGGCGATGCGGCTCGGGATGGAGGAGGCGCCGGCGTCCTGAGACGCGGGGTCACGCCCGCGCGGTCACCCGAGGACCTCCCGCAGCACCTCCAGCGCCCGCTCGCGGTCGCCGACCCCGCCGCCCTCGTGCCCGCTGTACGGCCACACGTCGATCGACGTCTCGCCGCCGGAGACGTTGTGGGAGGCGAAGACCGTCGAGGGCGGGCAGATCGGGTCCATCAGGCCGACCGAGCGGTGCACCCGGCAGCCCAGGCGCCGCGAGAAGTGGACGCCGTCGACGTAGGAGAGGGTCCGCTCGACGGCGTCGAGGTCCTCGGGGCGGGTCGCCAGGTAGCGGGCGATCTCCACGTAGGGCGCCTCGTTCGTGACGGTCGTGGCGCGGAGGACGTCGGAGAGGAAGGGCACCAGGGCGATCGCGGCGCGCACCCGGGGGCGCAGCGCCGCCGCGGCGGTCGCGAGCGCTCCGCCCTGGCTGCCGCCGAAGACCGACACTCGGTCCGGGTCCAGCCCGGGGAGCGCCTCCACGGCGTCGACGGCGAGCGCCGCGTCCGCGATCATGCGCCGGTAGTAGTACGTCTCGGGCGACTCGATGCCGCGGGTCGTGACCCCGGGGTACGCGGGTCCGCTGCCGTGGGGGTCGGGGGTGGCTCCGGAGCGGGCGAGGCGTCCGGCTCCCTGGCCTCGCGCGTCGACGACCAGGTGCGCGTACCCGGCGGCGGCGATCCAGAGGTGCTCGATCGGACGGCCCCGTCCGCTGCCGTACCCGGGGTACTCGATCACCACGGGGAGCGGGGCGCCCGGGTCGACCGCGGGGGTCACCAGCCAGGCGGCGATCGGCTCGCCCGCGAAGCCGGGGAACCGCACGTCCCGCACCCGCACCAGCGGGAGGCCCGCGTCGACCGGCGCGGCGCTGACGCCGGGGCCGCCCTCCCGCCCGAGCGCGAGGGTGGCCCGCCAGAAGGCGTCGAAGTCGTCGGGCTCCGCGACCTCCGCACGGAACTCGCGGAGGGCGGCGAGGGGGCGATCCGTGAACACCGGGTCAGCCTTTCAGACCGGAGTGCGCGAGCCCTTCCACGAACTGCCGCTGAGCGAGGAGGAACACGGCCAGCACCGGCACGACCGTCATCGTCGCCGCGGCGAGCTGCACGTCCCACATCTCCCCGCCGTAGGCGTCGGTGAAGCGGGTGAGCGCCTGGGGCAGGGTGAAGAGCTCGGGTGAGGTCAGGTAGACCGTCGGCTCGAGGTACATGTTCCAGGACCCGAGGAAGGTCAGGATCGCGACGGCCGACAGCGCGGGCTTGGACAGCGGCAGGAAGATGCGCCGCCAGATCCCGAAGCGGCCGAGGCCGTCCAGGCGCGCGGCCTCCTCGAGCTCGCCGGGCATCGCGATGAAGTACTGCCGCATGATGAACGTGCCCAGCACCGCCGGCGCTCCGACCATCGGCACCAGCAGCAGCGGCACGTGGGTGTCGATGAAGCCGAGCTGCCGGAAGATCTGGAACAGCGGGATGATCGTCACCTCCGTCGGCACCAGCAGGCCGGTCAGGACGACGAGGAACACCGCGTTGCGGCCTGGGAACGGGATCCGGGCGAAGGCGTAGCCGGCCAGGCTCGACACCAGCAGCGTGACCACGGTGACCGTGACCGCGATGTAGAGGCTGTTCCAGTACTGGAGCGCGAACGGCTGGAACCGGAACGCCTCGGCGTAGCCCGCCAGGCTCGGCGAGTCCGGCAGCAGGGTCGGCGGGTTCGAGAAGATCTCGTTCACCGGTTTGAACGACGAGGCGATCATCCAGAACGTCGGCACCGCGAACGGCAGCACGAGCAGGATCAGCGTCACGACGAGCAGGGCGGTCATGAGCGGGCTGCGGCCGCGGCGGCGCTTGACGGGCGGCTCCGGGACGGCTTCGAGGCGTGGCGTGAGCGGGGTCCCCTGCTCGACGACGGCGTCAGTTCTCATAGAAGACCCATTTCCTGCGCAGCTGCCACTGCACGACCGTGAGGATCAGGACGAAGAGGAGCAGCATCAGCGAGAGCGTCGCGCCGTAGCCGATGTCGCTGAACTCGAAGGCCTGTTGGAACACGTAGTAGACGAGCACTGTCGTCGACAGCTCCGGCCCGCCCTCGGTCAGGACGGCGACCTGCGCGAACGCCTGCAGCGAGCCGACGATCGTGAGGATGGCGGTGAGGAGCAGGGTGGGCGAGATGAGCGGGAGCGTGATCCGGAAGAAGATCGCGCGGGGGCTCGCGCCGTCCAGCCGGGCCGCCTCGTAGAGGTCGCCCGGCACCCCCTGCAGCGCGGCGAGGAAGAGCACCATGTTGACGCCGACGCTGCGGATGACCTGCGTGACGATGACGCTCGCCATCGCGGTGGGTCCCTCCTGGAGCCAGTTCGGCCCGTCGAGGCCGACCAGCGAGAGCAGGCCGTTGATCGCGCCGTTGTCCTGGAGGAGGAAGCCCCAGACGAGGGTCCAGGCGACCACCGAGATGACGACGGGCGAGAAGAAGAGCGTGCGGAACAGGGCGCCGCCCGGGATCCTCCGGTTCAGCAGCACGGCCAGGCCCAGCCCGAGGGCGAGGTTCAGGACGACCACTCCCCCGGAGAAGACCGCGGTCGTGCCGAGCACCGCGCCGATGCTCGGGTCGTTGATCGCCCGCTCGTAGTTCTCGCCGCCCACGAAGGTCATGGAGCCGGTGAAGACGTTCCACTCGTTGAGGCTGAACCAGACCGCGAGCCCGACGGGCAGCAGCACGAACACGATCACACCGAGCAGCTGGGGCGCGATGAAGAGCCAGCCGGCGAGCGCGTCGCGGCGCCGGAGGTTCCAGTAGGCGCCGGCGGGAGCGGATCGGCGGCTGTCCGTCGAGGTCGCGGTCACGGGATCACTTCCCCTGGAGGACGGGCGCGATGGCGTCGCAGACGCCTCCGAGCACCTCGGCGACGTCGGCATCGGCCGACCACATGCGGTCCAGCGCCGTCTTGCCGACCGAGGTGATCTCGGCGGGGCTCGTCACCGGAGGGGTGGCGGACACGTCGGCGAGCTCGTCGACCACGACGCGGTCGAGCTGCTCGGCGCTGAGGCGGGTGTTGACCTTCGCCAGCTCCTCACCGGACAGCAGCGACTCGCGGGGCGGCGGGAAGAACTGCGCGAGCTTGGCGGAGTTCTCCGGGTTGGTCATGAACGAGAGGAAGCCGGTCGCCTCCTCCACGTGGTCGCCGCCTGCGAGCGCGGCCATGCCGGCCTGGCCGATGTTGCCGTACTCGCCGGCGGGGCCGACGGGCAGCGGGTAGATCTCGAACGGGAACGAGCCGTCGAGCAGGCTCGCCCGCGAGACCTGCGCGGTCGTGAACGCGGCGTCGCCGGCGAAGAAGTCCGCCGTCACGCCGGGTCCGGGGGTCGCGCCGCTGACGTAGACCGAGTCGTGGAAGAACTGGAACGCCTCCACCATCTCGGGCGAGTCCATCGTGCACTGGGTCCCGTCGTCGCTCCACGGCTGGGCTCCCCAGCCCGCCCAGAGGTTCGCGAGGCTCAGCCAGCCCGAGAAGTCGAAGTCGCGGATGATGTAGCCGGCCTTGCCGGTCGACTCGTTGACGGCCGCGCCGATGCGGTCGACGTCCTCCCAGCTGAGCGTCGCGGGGTCGACGGTCTGCCCGGCCTGCGCGATGAGGTCCTGGTTCACGTACAGCGCGAACGGCGAGTTGGAGAACGGGTACGCGTAGAGCTCGCCGTCCTGGCTGAACGACTGCGCCACGCTGGGCAGGATGTCGTCGTACTCGTAGCCCTCGGTCCCCTCGAAGGTCTCGGTCAGCGGAGCGAGTGCTCCGGCGTCGATCAGATCCTTCGCGATGTCGCCCACCCAGGCGAGGTCGGGGGCGTTGCCGCCCGCGGCCTGCGTGGTCAGGGTCGAGTTGTAGTCCGCGAACGGGAGGGACTCGAAGGTCACGGACTCGATCTCGGGGTGGTCGGCGATGTACTCGTCGGCCATCGAGTCGAACAGGGCGAGCTGCTTCTCGTCGGAGGTCCAGACGGACATCCTCAGAGCGACGGGTGCTGAGTCGTCCCCGCCGCCGGCGGCGCCGCAGCCCGAGAGGGCGGCGATCACTCCGACTGCGGCGAGCGAGGCCATCAGCTTCTTCGCTGGTCTCATCGTCTCTCTTTCTCCAATGGTCTTCTCGGTGTTCCCGGTCAGTACCCGACGACGTCGGGCCAGTGGGTCTCTACGCCGCGCGACTCGAGCCTCGCCTGCAGGCGGGCGACGAGGGCGGGGTCGGCGGCGATCTCGTGGGGCGACAGGTCCTCGGCGAGGGCGAGGGCCGCCAGCTCGCCGACGGCCTCGCCGATGTTCCACTCCACGGGGTGGAGGCGGTACGCGCCGTTGGTGATGTGCGTCGTCCCGATGTTCTTGCCCCCGGGCAGAAGGTTCGTCGGGGTGCGCGGCACGAGGGCGCCGAGCGGGATCTCGAACGGCGAGCACTCCACGTCGAGGTAGTTGTCGCCTCCGGTGGTCGGGTGCAGGTCGATCCGGTACATGCCCACGCCGACGGAGTCGTCGAAGCGCGCGGGGCTCCCCGTCCCGCGGGCGGCGACGGAGACGTCCTGCTCGCGCACCGTGGTGAGCGCGCGGATCCGGCGGGACTCGCGGATGTAGGGGGCCTGCGCGAGGCCGTCGGCGGTGCCCATCACGTCGCCGCGGAGCCGGAGCCCGGGCCAGCCGCGGCCGCCGTCGGGCCGGGGCGCCTCGGTCTGGAGCCAGTAGAAGTACGACAGCGAGAGCGCGCGGGCGCCGGCGAGGTGCTTCTCCGGCTCCGGCACGTCGAGGATCGAGCTGTCGAGGTAGTCGAGCATCGGCCAGTTCGCGAGCACGATGTCGCTGTCGAGCGCGCCCGGTCGGAGGGTCTCGGTCGCGAGGATCCGGCGGAACATCCAGAGGTCGGTGTCCCCGCCCTGCGCGCGCTGGTCCGCGGTGCGGGTGTCGCCCACGGCGTTGACGTGCATCGTGCGGGTCTCGGGGCGCAGCGTCCTCGGGTTCGGCGCGGTGAAGGAGAGGAGCTTCCCGCCCCAGAAGGGCACCTCGTACTCGTGCCAGTAGTCGTAGTCGGCCGGGCGCTCGATGGTGTGGTCGCCGTCCGCGCTGTCGAAGCCGAAGCACCAGGTGACGGCCTGCACGTTCATCGGGTCGGCGACGGCGGGAGCGCTGGGCTCGCCGTGCTCGTCGCGCGACTCGGAGCCCGTGACGTAGTCGACCTCCGCGAGGGGGAGCAGCTCCCCCGTCTCGGTCGCGTCGACCACGTACCGTCCGGAGACGGCGAGCTCCTCGCCCGAGACCGCGTCGCGCAGCAGGACGCGCTCGATCCGGCCCGGGCCGCCGTCGACGGCGAAGGGGACGACGCCGGTGACGACGCGGATCGCTCCGCTCGAGCGGTAGGGGGCGAGCATCTCGTCGAGCACGGCGACGGCCACTCGGGGCTCAGCGCAGAGCCGGCTCACGAGTCCGCGGCCGGGGTTCAGGCGGTCGTCGCGCATCGCCTCGGCGGTGAGGGGGTAGTTGCGGCGGTAGTAGCCGCGGATGCCGTCGCGGAGGCGCCGGTAGTCGGCGGTGACGCCGAACTGCTCGACCCAGGTGTGCTCGTCCGGCGGGACGCCCTGCGAGGTGAGCTGGCCGCCCAGCCACGTGTACTGCTCGGTCAGCACGACCGAGAGGCCGTTGCGGGCGAGGGCGATCGCCGCCGCCACTCCTCCGAGGCCGCCGCCGATCACGGCGACATCTGCTTGCATCGGGGTCACGCGTCCGCCTCGTCCTCGTCGACAGTCTGGGTCATCGGCCTACTACCCGCGGGTAATACGTATTGCCGATTGATTAGACCGTAACGCACGAGTGTCCGGTTGGCAACGGTCTCCGCCGTTCCGAGCGATGCCGCGGCGACCCGCGGGCGTCCTCAGCCGGAAGCGGGCCGGATGTCAGGGCTCGGTGGCATGCTCGACCCCGAGCGCGGCCGGCGGGCGGCAGCGCGGAGCGGAGCAGCATGATCGGGTTGGA
This sequence comes from Rathayibacter sp. AY1C9, assembly GCF_002932315.1. NCBI lineage: Bacteria > Bacillati > Actinomycetota > Actinomycetes > Micrococcales > Microbacteriaceae > Rathayibacter > Rathayibacter sp. AY1C9. The sequence continues at coordinate 6,619 of NZ_PSVZ01000024.1, read as the reverse complement.
TCTCACCGGGCGCACGGCCCTCGTCACGGGCTCGGGGCAGGGCATCGGGCTGGCCATCGCGACGACGCTCGCGGAGGCGGGCGCCGAGGTGATCGTGAACGCCCGCTCCGAGCGGTCGATCCGCCGGGCGATCGAGGCCGTCGGCGCGGCGGTGCCGGAGGCGCGGGTGCGCGGAGTCGCGGCCGACGTGTCGACGGAGAAGGGCACGGCCTCCCTCCTGCGGGCGGCCGCCGACGTGGACGTGCTCGTCAACAACCTCGGGATCTTCGGCTCCGCCGATGCGCTCTCCATCGACGACGCCGAGTGGCGCCGCTACTTCGAGGTCAACGTGCTCACCGGCGTGCGCCTGACCCGCGCCTACCTCCCCGGGATGATGGAGCGCGAGTGGGGCCGCGTCCTCTACATCGGCAGCGACTCCGCCGTCGTCACGCCCGCCGAGATGATCCACTACGGAGTGTCGAAGACCGCGCTGCTGGGCGTCTCGCGCGGCTTCGCCAAGGCCGCCGCCGGCACCGGGGTGACGGTGAACAGCGTGCTCGCCGGGCCGACCCACACGGGCGGCGTCGAGGACTTCGTCTACGAGCTGGTCGACCGCGAGCTCCCGTGGGAGGAGGCGCAGCGCGAGTTCATGCGCCTGCACCGGCCGCAGTCGCTGCTGAAGCGCCTCATCGAGCCGGAGGAGATCGCCCACATGGTGGCGTACCTCGCCTCCCCGCTCGCCTCGGCCACCACGGGCGCCGCCGTGCGCGTCGACGGCGGCTACATCGACTCGATCGTGCCGTAGCGCGCGCTCCCGGGGCTTCCCGGGGCGCCGGCCGTCAGCGCGGAGGGGCGACCGAGCCGCCGGGGCGCCACGGGCCGCCGATGCGCTCCTGGAGGAGCGGCGCCGCCGGGTCGGCGAGGCGGGCGAGCAGCGCCTCCACTCCGCGGCGGCCGAGCTCGCGGCCGGGCGCGACGAGCAGGTCGAGTGCCGGGTCGGCCAGGTCGGCGACGTCGGGGTCGGAGGCGAGCAGGACGATCGAGAGGTCCTCGGGCACGCGCAGCCCGCGGTGCCGCACCTCGTGCGCGAACCCGACGGCGGCGCCCCCGTTGACGATCACCACGGCGGTCGCGGAGGCGGGGTCGAACGAGCGGGCGAGGGTGCGGCCACCGGCGGGCGACTCCTCGCAGCGCAGCAGCACGCCCTCGACGCCGCGGGCCGCGCAGGCGAGCGCGAACGCCTCCTGGGTGCGCGCATAGGGGCCGAAGTCGGCCGCGGCGTCGCGGTCCGGGCCGAGCACGAGCGCCACCCGCGCGTGCCCCAGGCCGGCGAGCCGGCCGAGCGCCTCCTCGACCATCCCCTCGAAGTCGATGTCGACCCAGTCGAGGGCGGACGGGTCGCGGGTGCGCCCGATGAGGGCGAAGGGCGTGCCGGAGTCCCGAAGGACCGGCACGCGCTCGTCCTCGCTGGTGACCTGCATCAGCACGACGCCGTCGATCAGGCCGTCGGCGCGCAGGTCGGCGAGGCGGTCGGAGCCGCCGACCGTCGGCCACAGGACGATCGAGTGGTCCTGCTCCGCCGCGGCCTCGGCGGCTCCGAGCAGGAACGAGGTGGCGGTGTTGAGCGGCCGGCTCGACACGAGCGGATAGACGACCGCGACGATCCCGGAGCGGCGCCGCGCGAGACCGCGGGCCAGGGCGTGCGGCCGGAAGCCGAGCTCGCGCATCGCCGCCCGCACCCGCTCGCGGGTCTCGGGCGAGACGGGCTTGGTGTCGTTGACCACGAACGAGACCGTCGCGATCGAGACCCCCGCGAGGCGCGCGACGTCCCTCATCGTGGCCACCGCGCCTCCTCCGCTCGCGCCGCCCGGCCGTGGTTGACGCGGGGCGGACGTCTCCCGCATCCTAGGAGACGCGGCCGGTAAAGCGGTTAACCCCGTGTCGGGCCGCCCACTGCCGCACCGTCTCCACCGTCGAAGAAGGAACACCGTGACCACACCCTCCTCCCCCGTCCGCGTCCTCGTCTGGGGCGAGAACCGCCATGAGCAGATCGAGGAGAAGGTCCGCGCGATCTACCCCGACGGCATGCACAGCACGATCGCCGACGGCATCCGCGAGAACCTCGGCGAGCGCGCCTCCGTCTCCACCACCACGCTCGACGAGCCCGAGCACGGCCTCACCGAGGACGTCCTCGACGCCACCGACGTGCTCGTCTGGTGGGGCCACATGGCCCACGGCGACGTCTCCGACGAGATCGTCGAGCGCGTCCAGCGCCACGTCCTCTCGGGCATGGGCCTCGTCGTCCTGCACTCCGGCCACTGGTCGAAGATCTTCGGCAAGCTCATGGGCACCACCTGCACGCTGCGCTGGCGCTCGGAGCAGGACCGCGAGCTGGTCTGGACCGTCGATCCCACGCACCCCATCGCCCAGGGGATCCCGCACCCCTTCGTGATCCCCCGGCAGGAGATGTACGGCGAGTTCTTCGACGTGCCGGCGCCCGACGAGCTCGTGTTCCTCTCGACCTTCACGGGCGGCGAGGTCTTCCGCTCCGGCATGACCTGGAAGCGCGGCCACGGGCGCATCTTCTTCTTCTCCCCCGGCGACCAGGACTACCCCGTCTACCACCAGGCCGAGGTGCGCCGCGTGATCGCGAACGGCGTCGAGTGGGTGCGCTCCTCGCGCCCCGAGCGCAGCCTCCCGGTGCTGCAGCGCTACGAGACCGAGGACTTCCACAACGGCCAGGACTACGAGGGAGCGCTCGTCCGATGACGGTCCGCCTCGTCCAGGTCGGCGCCGGCGCGATGGGCCGCGCCTGGATCCGCACCATCCGCGACTCCCCGGACGCCGAGCTCGTCGGCCTCGTCGACCTCGACGTCGACCTCGCCACGGCTGCCGCGGAGGAGGAGGGGGTCGGCCCGGTCGCGGTCGGCACCTCCGTCGCCGAGGTCGCCGCGCGCTCCGGCGCCGACGCCGTGGTCAACGTGACCGTGCCGCGGGCGCATCTGCCCGTCAGCTCGGAGGCGCTGTTCGCCGGGCTGCCCGTGCTCTCCGAGAAGCCGATCGCGCCGACCATCGCCGAGGCGCTGGTGCTCGCGGCGACGGCCGAGGCCTCGGGCCGGCTCCTGATGACCAGCCAGTCGCGCCGCTACTACGCGGCGATCACCGCCTTCCGCGAGCAGATCGCCGGGCTCGGGCAGCTGGGCACCGCCTCCGTGCACTTCGCAAAGGCGCCCCGCTTCGGCGGCTTCCGCGACGAGATGGACCACGTGCTCCTGGTCGACATGGCGATCCACGCCTTCGACGCGGCGCGGTACCTGCTCGACAGCGACCCGGTCGCGGTCTACTGCGAGGAGTACAACCCGGGCTGGAGCTGGTACGCCGACGGAGCCGCGGCGAGCGCCGTGTTCGAGTTCGCCGGCGGAGTGCGCTTCAGCTACACCGGCAGCTGGTGCGCCGACGGCCTCGAGACCTCGTGGAACGGCGACTGGCGCGTGAACGGGGCCGGCGGCACCGCGCACTGGGACGGCGACGGCGCTCCGGAGTGGCAGTCGCGCGAGTCGGAGGCGGTGCGGACCGCCACGCTCGAGCCCGTGCCCGAGGAGATCGCGGGCTCGCTCGCGGAGTTCGTGCGGGTGCTGGGCTCGGGGGCGGTGCCCTCGGGCGAGGTGCACTCGAACGTGCGGAGCCTCGCGATGGTGGAGGCGGCGGTCCGCTCCTCCGAGACGGGCGCGCGGGTGCGGCTCGACGACGTGCTGGAGGAGGGGTACGCGGAGGCGCTGACGCTCGCGCGCGACGAGCGCGTCCGCGCGGCCCTCGGCTCCTGGGGCTCGGCCGCGGAGGGCCTCGCGCGCTGACCACGCCGCCTGGCGGATCTCGAGGCGTCCGTGCCGGCGTCTCGAGACCCCCGCCCGGTCGCGGCTCCGCCACCGCGCGTTCGCCGGGCGGACACCTGCGGGCGGCGGCGCGTTCACCGGGGGCGGCCAGCGTGGGCGGGTTCCTTCGAAGCCGCTCAGGAGACCCGTGTCCTCTCGTCATACCCGCACCCGCACCGCCGCCCTCGCCCTCACCGTCACCCTCGCCGGCTGCACCCTCGGAGCCGCGGCCCTGCCCGCCTCCGCCGCGGGCGACTCCTTCTTCACCCGCATCGCCACGGTGCCGGCCTACCTCAACGCGGCCGACCCGTCCGCCGACTCCGCCGTCGCCGAGATCTCGAGCGCGTCGCCCGACGGCCGCCTGGTCTACTCGACGGACTCCGCCGGGCAGCGCATCGACGTCCTCGACATCTCGGACCCCGACTCCCCCGAGCCGCTCGGCGGCGTCGGCGTGGGCGGCGAGCCGACCTCGGTCTACGCGACCGGCGAGTACGTCCTCGCGGTGGTCGACACGAGCGACGGCGACTTCGCGAACCCCTCCGGCCACGTCAGCGTGCTGCACGCCGACGACCTCGCGCCCGTCGCGAGCATCGAGCTCGGCGGCCAGCCCGACTCCATCGACGTCACCACCGACGGCTCGACCGCGGTCATCGCGATCGAGAACCAGCGCGACGAGGACCTCGCCCGCGAGGGCGGCGAGGAGGGCGACCTCCCGCAGGCGCCCGCCGGGGAGCTCGTGGTGATGGACCTCGCGGGCGACCCCTCCGCCTGGGTGCCGGAGCACGTCGACCTCACCGGTCTCGCCGGCCTCGACACCCCGTCGGACCCGGAGCCCGAGTACGTCTCGATCAACCCGGCCGACACGGCCGTCGCCGTGACGCTGCAGGAGAACAACGCCGTCGCGATCGTCGACCTGGCCACCCGCTCCGTCACCGCCTCGTACACCGCGGGCACCGCCTCCGTCAGCGGCATCGACACGCTCGACGACGACTCGATCTCGCTGACCGGCTCGATCACCGACGTCCCGCGCGAGCCCGACGCGATCGGCTGGGTCGGCGACGACCACGTCGCGATCGCGAACGAGGGCGACTGGAAGGGCGGCACGCGCGGCTGGTCGATCCTCGACGCCGCGACCGGGGCCGTGCAGTGGGACGCCGGGAACTCGTTCGACCACCTCGCGGTGCGCCTCGGGCTCTACCCGGACAAGCGCTCCGACGCGAAGGGCTCCGAGCCCGAGGGCCTGCTCTCGGCCACCTTCGACGGCGTCCCCTACGTGTTCGTCGGCGCCGAGCGGGCGAACTTCGTGGCCGTCTACGACGTGTCGGAGCCGACCGCGCCGCGCTTCGTGCAGGCGCTGCCGTCGACGCCCGGCCCGGAGGGGCTGCTCGCCCTGCCCGAGCGCGACCTGCTGGTCGTCTCGAGCGAGACCGACGACGCCGAGGCCGCCGTCCGCGCGAGCGTGCAGCTCTACGCGCTCGGCGCCTCCGCCCCCGCGTTCCCGACCGTGCTGTCGGCCGACGTCGACGGATCGCCGCTGCCCTGGGGCGCGCTCTCGGGCCTCTCGACCGACCCGGCGGCGCCCGACCGCCTGTACGCGGTGACCGACAGCGCCTACGCGCCGAGCACCCTCCACTCGATCGACACCTCCGTCTCGCCGGCGCTGCTCGACTCGACGCTCACGGTGACCGAGGGCGGCGAGCCCGCCGCTCTGGATCTGGAGGGGATCGCCGCCCGCGTCGACGGCGGCTTCTGGGCCGTGACGGAGGGCGGGACAGGCGACGGCAACGCGCTCCTGCGGCTCGACGCGGACGCCGCGGTGACCGAGCGGATCGCCCTGCCCGCGGAGCTCGCCTCCGCACTGGGCAAGCAGGGCTTCGAGGGAGTGACCGTCGAGGACGGCGCCGCCGGTGAGATCGTCTGGACGGCACTGCAGCGCGAGGCCTCGATCGACGCCGACGGAGTGGTCCGGATCGGGCGCTACGACGTCGCCGCCGACAGCTGGAGCTTCTTCGGCTACCCGCTGGAGGCCGTGTCCGGGGCGGACGGCGACTGGAACGGGCTCTCGGAGATCACGCTGACCCCCGCGGGCACGCTCGCGGTGATCGAGCGCGACAAGCTCAACGGGCCGGACGCCGCGCTGAAGGCCGTGTACACGGTGCCGCTGCCGACGGAGGCGGGCGCGGCGGTCGGCGAGACGCTGCCGATGCTCGAGAAGACGCTCGCGGTCGACGTGCTGCCCGCGCTGCAGGCCGGGAACGGCTGGACCCAGGAGAAGCTCGAGGGCCTCGGGATCACCGGCTCCGGCGAGGTGTTCGCGGTGACCGACAACGACGGCGTGGACGACGCGAACGGCGAGACGGTGCTCGCATCGCTCGGCTCCGCGGAGTCCGTGTTCGGGGCGGGGACGGTGCCGACCCCGGGACCGACTGTCGAGCCGACGGTGGCGCCGACGGCTGAGCCGACCACGGCGCCGACCGCGCAGCCCACTGCGCACCCCACGGCCGAGCCGACCCGCACGCCGGCTCCCGCTCCGGCCGGCGCCGTTCCTCCGCGGACCGGCTCGGGACTCGCGAGCACCGGCGTCGAGACGGGCTGGACCGCCGCGGCGGCCTTCGCCCTGCTCGCCGGCGGAGCGCTCGCGCTCGGAGTGACGCGCCGCCGCCGCGACGCGCGCTGACGGACGCCGACGGCCCGGGGGACAGTGTCCTCCGGGCCGTCGGCGTTCCCGCCGCGAGCGGGGCGGGTGGGGCGAGTAGTCGGGTGTCAGC
>NZ_PSVZ01000023.1:0-63365 GCF_002932315.1 Rathayibacter sp. AY1C9 | reverse complement strand
TACATGGCGACCCCGCGCGACCTGGCGCCGATGATGCGCAAGGAGGCGTTGAAGAAGTCCGCCCGCCTCGGCGTCGCTGAGAACCCCGGCGTCCCGGTGGGCCGGCTGCACCTGGGGAAGCAGATGCTCTACGCCTCGTTCGAGGACATGATGCTGCTGATCGCTGGCCCCCGCGTGGGCAAGTCGACCTCCCTCGTCATCCCCGCGATCATGGCCGCGCCCGGCGCCGTGGTCGCGACGTCGAACAAGCGCGATGTGCTCGACGCAACCAGGGACGTTCGCGCCGCCAAGGGCCACGTGTGGGTCTTCGACCCGCAGCGCGTCGCGTTCGAGGACGTGACCTGGTGGTGGAACCCCCTCTCCTACGTCACCGACGACACCAAGGCCGCCAAGCTCGCGACGCACTTCGCCTCCGGCACTCGGACGCTGAACGCGAAGACCGACGCCTACTTCGACGGCAAGGGGCAAGAGCTGCTGTCTGATCTGCTGCTCGCGGCCGCGGCCGGGAACCGGCCGATCAGCGATGTGCTGCTCTGGCTGACCTCCGTCGAGGACGAGACACCCGTCGAGCTCCTGCACGACAACGGCTACCCGACGAACGCGCGAGCGGTCCGCGGCATCATGAACACCGCCGAGAAAGCCCGCGACGGGATCTACTCGACCGCGCAGGGCGTGGCCGTGTGCTTGAAGAGCGCCGCGACCGCCGACTGGGTGAACGCCCGCCCGAACGACACCCGTCCCCAGTTCGTCCCGGAGACGTTCGTCACGTCGACCCAGACGCTGTACTCGCTGTCCAAGGAGGGCGCCGGCACCGCCGGCCCCCTCGTCACCGCCCTGACCGCCGCGACCATCGAGGCCGCGGAAGAACACGCCGCGCGCTCCCGCGGAGGCCATCTCGCGACGCCGCTCGTTGCCGTCCTCGACGAGACAGCGAACGTCTGCCGGTGGAAGGACCTTCCCGACCTGTACTCCCACTACGGCTCGCGCGGGATCCCGATCATGGCCGTCTTCCAGTCCTGGTCCCAGGGCGTCGGCGTCTTCGGCAAAGAGGGCATGCTCAAGCTCTGGTCCGCCGCGAACGTGAAGCTGTACGCCGGCGGAGTCGCGGAAGACGAGTTCCTGCGCACCCTCTCCGAGCTGATCGGCACCTACGACAAAGAGACCACCTCCGCCAGCTACAACAAGGGCGTCCGCTCCACCACCTCGGCGCTGCGCCGAGAGAAGATCCTCGAAGTCGCCGACCTCACCAGCATGGGCCGCGGACGCGCGATAATGCTCTCCTCCGGCGCCCGTGCCGCCCTCGTCGACACTGTGCCCTGGTACAACGGGCCGAAGGAGCAGGTCGCCGCGATCAACGCCTCCATCGCCGCCCACGACGCCAGCAGCGGACCCGCGAACTCCGCGCCGGTGTCGCCCGTCGTGACGGTGATGCCTTCGCTCGAGGCGCAACAATCGACGGACGTCGACGTGGCGCAGGACACGTCGCTCCGGAGCGAGTGATGAGCGAAGAGGACCTGTTCGACGTCGAGCCGGATCCGTTTTCGGCGCCCGCTCAAGTGGTCGACGTGCGGCTAGAGCCGGTGCCGGCGGCAGCGGCGGACGAGGTGCCACCGACGCACTTCGGCTCAGCCGACGAGTGGGTCCGGAAGTTCCTCCTACCCTCCTACCGACGCCGCGTCACGGCCAAGGGCCAGAACGGCGGAGAACGGTGGGCCGCCCAGTGGTGGGGCAGCATCGAGGCGCTTACCCGCATCGAAGCTCTCTGGCGGATGTGGGAGGAGGTCCGCATGAATCCTGCGGATCTGAGCGCCTACTGGATCAGCCACCTCGACGTGCACATGAAGGTGCTGCTCTCGCACACGGGTCCGTTCGCGACGTCAACGGACGAGAACAGAGCCGGCGACATGCTGCCGTACACCGCACCCCCTACTGGAATGTTCCCACCGGACCATCGGGGCTGAACGCAACTCTTGAGACATGGTGCCAGCCGCTCCTCCTCAGCATCCGATCATCGCCAGCGCGTATCGATCGCCGGGACCCAGCCCGCCGATGTGTGCCGCATCCACTTTCGGCGCCATAATTTCCGGCCTTTCCGCGGCCGTGTGACCCAGCCCCAGCGCGTGGCCGAGCTCATGGAGGAGCACGTGTTTGCCGGTTGAGCTCGCGGGGTCGGCCGTGGCGTCGTCGTTGCGGACGATGATCTGTGCACTGTCGATGATCCCGTTTCCGGACCATCGGGGCCGCGCGACGCCGAGGATCGTCGGCCCGGGGAACGACATCCCGTCCACCGAGGTGCCGAAGGCGCTGAACCGGAGGGTGATGTCGGCGGAATCGTCGGTCGCGACGACCAGATCGAGCCCGGTCGCCTCTCGCAGGACGCTGACCACCTCGTCGAGGGCAGCAGCGGTTCCGGGAGGCACCTGACCGATAGACCCGATCTCAATCCTCGCATCGCAGGACCAGCGGACGGGTTGACCATCGACGCGACCGCTGAAGGAGTAATCCGTTCCTTCGACGACAGTGCTCGCCTCCGGTACCGGAAGCCGCGGCACCGGAGAGGAAGTGCGGTCGGACGTCGGCGGGCGTGCGGACGAGGATGGCGAGATCGAGATCCAGGCCGCCATCGCGAGCGCCACACCGAGGAAGACGGCAGTCAACGCACGCCCGGGAAGAGGGCCGCTACGTGGGCGCCGATTCCGTCTCGGCCGACGCGGGCTCGTAGTCCGACGGACCGAGCCGTGTCGGGATCGACGTCGCACTGTTCGATTCCTTGCGCCCGTGGAACGGCGGCGTACGGGGTGGCGGGGGATGGTGCGCACGGTGGTCCTCTCGGTGGTATCGGGCTAGGGGTTCTGGATAGGCCGAATGCACGAGGGCCGCACACCGATGGGTTTCGGCGTGCGGCCCTCGTCGGGGCATCAGCTGTTGCGAGCGGCTGCCCACGGGTGGGCGGGCGTGTCCAGGAAGCGCTGGTGGCGCTTCTGGCGGAGCTGCTCGAGGGCGGCGAGCCTGTCGAGGCGGTCGATCAAGGGGCTCAGGTTGACGCTGCGCGCGCCGGGGATGCTGACCCTGATGGAGCCGCCGATGATCTGTCCGCGCTCGTCCCGCGTGAGCGTCGGCGTGGTCTTCTCCGGGGGGTCGGCCTGGAGGTTGCCAATGAGCACGCGGATGGCGTTGTACGGGAAGTAGCACTCGTCGACGGTCTTCTGGACGAAGTCGACAGTGCGCGGGAAGTCGCTCGTCTGGAGGTGATCGCGGACCTCCTCGACCTCAGCCAGCTCCGACTGGACGGTGGCGCGGGTCTCGAGATCGTCTTCGAGATCCGCGTCGAGGACCTCCACGAGTCGGTCCCGCTCTCGGGAGGTGGTGCTGCCGTCGCGGGCTTCGGCGAGCCAGGCCAGGGTCGGCATGAGCAGCCCGGTCACGATGGCCAAGGCGACCATGATCACCAGCGTGCCGAGCTCCGCGTCGCCGAGGGCCACGATCGCGCGGGCGATCATGCCGCCGGTGATCGTGGCCGCTGTGATCGCCGCGATCAGCAGGTACCGGTTGCGTGCGCGGTACGCCTTCTCGGCTTCGTGCCGGTTGCTCTCGGCTTCGTCTTCGCGAGCGTGGTTGTGGGCGCGAGCGCTGCCGTGGACCGTGTACGTCTGGCCGAGGATGACGAAGACCACGACGGCCATCGCGAAGGTCCATCCCAGCGGGTCCACCCACGGCTGCAGGAGCGGCACGTTCAGGTAGAAGGCGACGAAGGCGAGGAATCCGACGGCCTCAACCCAGGGAGCGAAGCGACCGATCATCATGAGCGCTCGGCTCGTCCGGAGGTGATGGGTCCGCCCGGCGCGGGTGTCGGCCTTGATCTTCGCGTTACTCGTACCCACGCGCTCGATCGCCTCGGCGTTCGTCATCGTCTCGCCCGACTCGGGCGCGACGACCGGGAGGGTGTCCTCGTCCAGGGCGTCAAGCCCCGACTTGACGCTCTCGAGGGTGTCGCGCATCTCGTCGAGTTGCGGGTCGATGTCGACGTCCAGCCGTTCCTCGAGCTCCGCGTCACCCGCCTCGATGTACTCGGAGGTGAAGAGGTCGTTCTGGGTGGTGCCGGGTTCGCGGAGGTGCGGCGGGAGGCCCTTCGCGGCGCCCTCCTCGTTCGCCGTCCGGGCGAGCACGACGAGCTGCCGGTACATCTGTGGGCTAATTCCCTGTGCTCGGGCTTCCCGCTCGGTCAGTGCGGGCTGCCACGGCTTCTCGTCGTCTGCGCCGGGCGTCGAGCCGACGGTGGTGTTGATGGTCATCTGGGTCTCGTTTCTCGTGTGGGTTGGGTCAGGGGGTGGTGAAGGTGATGTCCACGCGGCGGTTCTCGGGGCTTCCCGGGTCGTCCGGGACGGGCTGATCGACGTTCCCGTGGCCGCGGCGCGCGAGGATGCGGTCTGCCGGGACGCCGAGGCGGTCGATCATCACGGTGTCCGCGATCGTGTCGACGCGGTCTTCGGAGAGGGTCTGGTTCTCGGGCAGCGCGATCGCCGGCTTGCCGTCTGCGTCGAGAGGGCCGCTGTAGCTGGTGTGGCCGTCGAGCTCGAAGGTCGCTCCGGCCGCGAGAGCGTTCTCGATGCAGTCGCGCAGAGCCGCGACTGTGCCTTCCTCGTCCAACAGAGTCGGCTCGTTGACCACGAAGAACGCAGAGGGCACCGAGCACGTCGCTCTCTTCGGGTCGGCGGGATCACCGACGGGCGTGATCGGCAGCGGCGGGACGCTCACAACCGGAGCCTCCGGCCGTCCCGACACGTCGACGGTGTCGACCGCCACAGCGTCGATGAAGCGGACGTTCGACGCTCCACCGCCCTCGAGGACGCTGGTCCAGACCTCGTCGCGGTAGGTGCTCTGCCCGTCGCGGAGCTGCGGCTGTGAACCCGCAGTGGGCACCACGACGAAGGTGACGTCGTCGGAGACGTTCAGCCGCTCTCCGGAGTCCTTCACGTTCGCCACCACGTTCTCGACTGGGACTGTCCACGCCAGCGACGGGAAGGACAAGGGATCGGCGAGGTCAAGTCCGCTGCTGACGATGATCGTGGGTGCGTCCGTGAGCTTGAGCTTGGTGAGGCCGCTGAAGAGGGCGCGGTCCCCGCCGCTCGCCGGTTCGTTGATCGACTTCTCGATCGAGTCGATCTTCTTGTCGATCGCCTCCGCGGCGCGCTCCGGGATGTTCAAGATCGCGCTGTCCTCGGAGTCGTCGACACGAGGGGTCATGTCGACGACCTCGACGTCGACCGTGCCGTCGGAGTCGACGCGGCTGACCGCGACGCCGGCGCCGGCGCGGCCGTCCTCGTGCAGGAGCTCGACGACTTCCGAGGGAAGCTCAATCGCTGCGTCCGTGGACGTCGGCGCGGTGTAGACGATGTTGTGCGCGATCGTGAGCGGGGGCGTCGGTTCGAATGCGCCCGTCAGGAACGCGACGCCGGCGAGCATGGCGGCCGTGATGACGCCCGCGAGGGCGAGCCCTGCGCGACGGGGAGTGACGCCTCTCCTTCCGGCGCGTCCTGCCCGCGAGGACGATCGGGAGCGGCCAGGGGAGGTGCGGCGGGTCGACGAGGGGCGACGACGCGATCGGGAGGGAGACTGTCGGCGAGTGGGGCGGCGAGACGGTCGGGACATGTTTACTCCAGTCGGATTTGGGTGAGGGTCACGCCGCGCGGTCGGCGAGGTCGTGGCGAAGGTTGACGGTGACCGCGCGAAGAGCGGACGGGCGGATGACGGTGCGGGTGTGCACGACGGCGGACAGTGCCCTCGACGGCTTCCCCAGGCCGATGACCTGGTGGACCTGCATGCCGACAGCGCGGGCTTCGAGGGCCAGGTGGACGAGTCCGCCGTCGGCGCTGCAGAGCATCACGCGGCTGAACCCGGCCCGGCTCAGGTGCGCGAGGTCGAGACCATCGGTGATGCTCGACTCGCCGCCATCGGGACCGCTGCGCACGCGCCGCTGGATGTTCTCGCCCAGGAGCGCGAACCAGACGGTCTTCGCGGCCCGGTGACTCGCTCCAACGATGACCTGGTCGCCCGGCTGGATCACGACGATCTGAGACCGGTAGACGGCGAACCATCGACGCACCTCGTCGGCGGAGGCGTTCGGGCCACCGACCTCGTTCTCGATGTCGATGACGTGGAGCGTGCGCCGTGCGCACGGGTTCGAGGTGTACTGCATCGTCCTGTCCTTTCGATCGGCGGTGTCTAACCGGCCCCGGTCAGAGACTCGGAGGGCTGGTAGGGGGTCTGGCAGAGGAGGCACTGGACGGCGTTCTCGACGAACGATCCGCGGGCCACGCGGATCGTGCGGCGCATCCCGCCGTCGAGCTCGCAGGAGCAGGAGAGGAAGACGTACTTTCCACGCGCAGCGGGCGGAACGTCTCGCGGGTCCTCCTGACCAGACGCGGGGTGATCGCTCGGCTCGCCCGGACGCGCCAGGACGGGAGCGGAGGGCCGCACCCGGAGCGCGTCGTCGAGCGCGGCGATCAGGACGGCGTAGTCCTCCGCGTACCGCGAAGACAGGCGAGGAGTCGTGTGACCGCGGTAGTCGGCGGGGCGCTCGACCACCAGGCCCAGTGCCACGGCGATCTCGCCGAAGCGGCGGTTGTGCCAGCGCCCGCGATTCGACGTGTCCTTCACTCCCGTGTAATGGGCGTGCATGTGGGCAAGCTCGTGGAGGAGCGTGACCAGCACGTCTTCGCCGAGCGTCTGACCAGGGCGCGCGCTCGCGTGTCGGGCGTGCACGACCACCTCGCTGATCGGCGCGCCCTCGAAATCCCACGATTCGGGTGCGAAGGAGCCCAGTCGCCCTCGGTCGCGACGGGCCGTGTTCACGATGACGTTGTCCCGGAAGATCTCACCGATCCCCGGCAGATCCTCCGAGCGCAAACGCGCCACCTCTTCCATGGCGTCGTAGAGAGCAGCGCGCTGGCGGTCGTTGGCATCCTGGACGCCCGGAGTGTCGTCTTCCATGTGGACCCCCTCTCCTACGGCTTCGTAGTTCGAGGGTGGATCGCGGGACGGGCGGGTTTTTCCGCTCAGAACGGAAGAATGCGCAGGTTCTCGTCCTGGACGTCCGCCAACTCTCGCTCGGTCCGTCAGAGTGCCTCTAGGCTGAGCCGGAGACGGACGCTGTCAGTGCGCGGGAGGCGATGTGCCGGGGACCTCGACTCTCACGACCCTTGTGGTCGACGTGCTGAAAGACGGGCTCGAGCACAGCGCCCGCGGCGAAGTGACGCTCGTGCTCGATGAGGGACAGGCGTTCGAGTTGGGGCGGGGCGCGGTCCCGGCGCACTCGGTCACGTACGAGCACTTCGATGAGGAGTTCGAGCGCGTCCACGACGCGGTTCCGAGCACGTTGCTTCTGCTCTTCTCGCGGGAGAAGCACGTCCGCGTCATGATCGATCTCGGATCGCACTCGACGGGCGAGTTCCAGGCCCGGCTCGACGACCGCGAGCTCACCCCGGACAGGCGTTCGACCGGCCACGCCAATGTGGCTGTCCCTCGAGCGACGCCGAACGGATTTGTCCTCGTCCTGACGAGCAAGACACTGCGCCGTTCGATCAGGATCCGAGCCAGCTTCGGACCAGTGACCTCTCGCCCCACCAAGACGGTCGGTGTTCCCGAACTCGACGTGCTGCGAAAGTACCTGGTCCCCGAGCTGCGGAAGAGGGGGAACTCCGGACACTTGATGTCCCTCGCCCTGCGTGAGTACGAGGAGGGAGAGCGTCGAGGCGAATCGCTGGCCGAGATCACCCATTCCCTCAGCAGGCTCCTGGAGGAGGACCCGTCGGTGAGCGGCGTCGAGGACGGCGTCCGATACCTCTTCCGCAAGGTCTGCATCTGGTGCGTGGGTGCCACGCCGCCCAAACGCGGCATTCCCGATCGTTCCGACTGGGCCAGAGCTCTGAGGTTCGCGAAGGTCGACGCGATCGCTCTGAATCCCGGGGACGATCAAGAGGACCCACGGCAGGTCGAGTATCGAACCCGATCCCACGTTTCGGACCTGGTCGGTCTGGCTGCCGCGCTGAGCTCGTCCGGGGCGCTGACGGCAGAGGATCTCCAGCATCTCCTGAAGCCGCAGGACTGAGATGCGGACGAGGATCAGCGGCCCGCGCAGCGTGCGCGGTACGCGGGACGAACAGCAGGACTCGGCATCCGTCTTCTCGAGCGCCCGCCTCGGTATCGTCGTGGTCTGCGATGGAGTGGGTAGCTCGCCGACCGCCGGGATCTGCGCCAGGCTCGCGTCAGCAGCTGCGCGGGATCATCTGCAGGTCTTCGCATTCCGGCACCGCGCTTCCGGGCCGTTCCTGCATGCGACGGTAGATTGTGTCGTCGACGAGCTCCGGGCGGCGGTCGCGGACGGCCGTCTCGATCCTGCCGCGCAATCGACTCTCGCCGCAGCGGTGGTCCTCGGGCGGATGTGCTGGGTGCTGACGCTCGGAGACAGTCGAGTGACGCTGATCCGAGGCGGCCGCGTCATCGAGTCGACGACCCCCCACTCCGTCTCGATGCAGGTGGCGTCCGGTTCGATCGCTGCGGAGACGGACCGTGATGCGGCCTGGTTGACGCGCTGGCTGTCGCCGGACGGATCCGGGGGGCCACCATCGATCCTCTGCTGGAGAGTGGAGCCCGAGGACGTCGTGGTCGTCGCCAGCGACGGGATCGACGACGCGCTTCCGCTCTGGAGGATGGCTGACGTGATTAGCCGGGCCCGTCTGCGGCTCGATGACCTCTCCACCGCGATCATGAGCGCGGCAAGGGCATCCGCTGCCCAAGACGCCGACAATGCGACGGTCGCCGTACTCGAGGTGCGACCGAGGAAGCAGAGATAGATGGTCGGCGCGAGCAGCACGAGGACCGCGGCGGTCCGACTCGGAGCGGCGGGAACGGTCCACTACATCGACTCCGACGAATACAGGATCGACAATCACAGGGAGACCTCCGCTCACACTCGCATCGTCGAGGGGGTTTTCGAAGCGCCAGGTAGCAGCCCCGTCCATGTCGCAGTGAAGCTGGCGGATGGAGACGGTCAAGCGCGGTCGGAACTGAGGAATGAAGCCCGCGCGTACAGGTGGATCGAGTCCCACGGCCCCGGCACGATCCCGGTGCTTCGGATGTTCGGTCACGCCAAGCGACGCGATCAGGACGTCCTAGTCATCGAACGCGCGCTCTTCTCCCTGGATGCGCTGCTCGTCGCACGGCCCTCAAGCAAGACGGATGAGCTCGCTCAGACGGTGGACCGCTTCTCGACCGAGCTGATCATGACGATGTCGACGCTCGCCGCCGCGACGATCGCGAAGACCCTCCGAGCCCTCAACGACCTCGATGCCTCCTCGCGGCAGGCAGCGCACGGTGACCTACGGCTCGAGAACCTGCTCGCGGTAGAGCGGGACGGGGTGATTACCGTCGTGGTCGGGGACTGGGGGTCATCGACTCTGTCGAGGCGAAGCGCGTCGACTCCGCCCTCGTCGGACCTCGCCTCCGGCGGCCTCGCCCTGTGGGAGCTCTTGCACGCGGGACACGTCCCGATGCGCTCCGGATCCGGTCGTCCTCTCCGGAGGGACGACCCGACCGTCCCCTCGAGCGATGACGCCCGCCTCACCGACTTCGATGACTGCAACCAGACGGGGATGTGCGCAGTGCACAGCCAAGGAGCCGGTCAGACGAGCGAGACGTCGGACGCGCATGAACTGGCTCGCGAGATGATCCTCCGCGGGGCGCAGGAGGGCGATGACGCCGAGTACCTCTGGAGCCCGGCACTCGACGCGGCCGTCCTGGCGGGCGACGACGTCGCCTCAGGCCAGGGCACTCTGCGGGCGAGGACCTTCCCGTGGCAGGGGTTAGCGCGGGAGATGGCGTTCACCGACGTGGGCCGCGCGGCCGCGAATCTTCGCGACGGAGGGTGGATGCCGCTCCCACCTCCGCCGCTGGGTGTCTTCGGTTTCGAAGAAGGGAAGGCCAGGCGGTCCCGGAACGCGAGAGAAGTCTTGCGGAAGATGTTCTCGCCGCACTCCCTGTTCCAGTCCAGTGGGGCCATCGCGGCAGGAATCATCGTCGGCATCGCCCTCATCGTCCTCGTCCGTCTTCCGTCGGCCGAGCTGCAAGTACCCCGCGACGAGCTCGTCCATTCGTTGGTCGTGGCCATCGGGGCGACAGCGGTCGGGATCGTCGCGTCCGTCGTCGCGTGGTACGCAGGACGGGGAATTCCGAGAAGTCGCCGCAGCGGGGTGCTGGCGCGGTGGTCTCCCCTCGCCGGAGTCGTGGCGTTCCTCGCGGTGTGGATGACGATCAGCCTCTGGTCGTCGACGTCCCTCTGGGCTCCTCCGCAGCTCTCGAGCGTCGTGGGGCCACGGGGTGAGATCGTTGGACTGGCTGCGGCCGTTGCTGCGGCCTCGGTGAACGCGCTCATCGTCACGCTGGTCGACAGGTATTCCTCCGTGAGCCGCCATCGCTCCCTCTGGAACACGACGGCGTCCGCAGCCACCGCGGTCGCGACGATCGCCGTGGTGTCTTTGACCGCGCTCAGTGTGGTGCCGGCCCCGATGGCGTCGGTGAGCGTTGCCGCATCCCTCGACACGATCAGTGCGGGTCTGTCTGGGTCTGAGCCTCTATTCCTCAATCCCGAGGATCTCGCAGTTGCCGACGACGGCACACTGGGGCTACTCGAGCGGTATAGCGATGAGGTCGATGTTGTGTGGATCAAGGAACCGCGATCGAGCTGGACGCCTCGGGTCCGTGTGCCGCACAACCGGCCCGACGATCCCTTGCCCGCGGGACTCGGGGAAGAAGAACCGAGCACGTCTCTCGTGGACCTTCTCGCCCTTCCTGGATCTGCTGTGCCTTCGGGTGATCGGATCACCTCAGTAGGAGCCTTCGATTTCGTGAGTCCTGAACGGCTCGCCGTTATCGGGAACGAAGGGATATCCGTGATCGATCTCACGGAAGAAGGACCTGTCGCTCGCACGGTCGACGCCGGTGTGCGAGTGGGACAGGAGGCGACCTACACCGAGGTCGTCTCCGTCGGAGACGACCTGCTTGTCGACGGATTTGATCAGGCTCAGTTCACGTCCATACACCCCGATCGGCTCAACGAATGGGCGAGCCTCCCAGCCTGTTCCGACAGCGACCAGAACGAGGGCATCGAACCGGACATCGTCCGGGTCTCGAATCTCTCAGCGGACAGCGCGAAAATCTCGCCACTGCGGTGGACGAGTCCTGCCGGAGACTGCAGGAGGAACACGTGGCACATCGTCGACGGACCCGATGGCCCGGCCGTGATCGAACGGACCCATGACGCTGTGGAGTACTTCCTGACGCTCCGGCCACTCGATGATCGGCCCGCCCAGCGCCTGATGGACGAGCGGTTCGGATTCGGAGAGGCCGTGGCGGCGGACGGGAGAATGATCGTTAACATCGCGGGGTGCCTGATGGGATTTGCGCTCCCCGACGCGACTCTGCCCCTTCCGACCGTGGCGGAAGAATCCTGGTACACCGCCGCGCCCGACGACGACGAATGCCGGGAGGAGACGAGCTCGGCGGGGTTCATCGGAGCCGACGTGCGACCTCTCGACGAGCAGGCAGAGAGTTCCGAAAGCGACTCAGGTGCAGGCATCCCCGAAGTGGAATCGACTTCATGTACCCCGCCCCGGGCCGGACGTCAGACGCTCGATTACCGCGAATGGCCCGCAAAGCCATTGGCCGTCGATGGGAACGGGACGATCTATGTCGTCAGCAGTGCCGCTTACCAGTGCACCCCTATCGTCTGGTCGCTGTCGAAGACAGAGACGACTTGGGTACCGGTCGGCGGTATCGATTCGGTCAGCCGA
Source organism: Rathayibacter sp. AY1C9 (assembly GCF_002932315.1). Lineage (NCBI taxonomy): Bacteria > Bacillati > Actinomycetota > Actinomycetes > Micrococcales > Microbacteriaceae > Rathayibacter > Rathayibacter sp. AY1C9. The sequence goes on along the minus strand of NZ_PSVZ01000023.1, from coordinate 51,519 downwards.
GTCGCCAGCGATGCGTCTGTGACGATGTTCGCAAGTACACCTAACGTCAGTGACGGCGGCATCTCGTGGCTGGGCGCAGGGCTTTCTCGCGTTGTCGAAGACTCCGGTTCCCAGCACACGATGCGCTCTGGACCGACGAACTCCTACCGAGCCGGCAACGCTACCGAGGTGGCGGCTCCCACCGCCACCGTGGGGGAGATGACCACCTATGACTGGTCTGCCATCACCTCGGCGAAACTCGAGTTCGATGCGAACCGCACCAAGATCGTCATCGACAGGAATGCGCTGAATGAACCGACGTTCGAGGTCCCGATTAGCGCGACTCGCGACATCGCTCTGGTTAGAGGCGCAGAGGGCGACTCCGATACCGTGATTCTGGCGATGTGCGACGCCGTCGTCTCGTTCGATGAGGCCCAGCTCGGCGCCGACGAGAGCACATCGGGGTGGTTCTCCCCTCCGGCTGAGGCGTTCAGCGTCCTCCTCGGCGATCCGCAGCGACAGGTCGTCGGCTGGTCGGACCCGCCGGAATGTGGCGACGTCGTGGAAGCTGCGCGAGATGCTCACAGCGATGGGCAGATCTCCGTAAGGCCGGTCGCAGTAGATGCGGTCTCCGTCAAAGGCGAGAAGGTCGTAGCCTTCGCAGAGGAAGGTACGTTCGGCACCGATCGCGTCTCTCGCATTCGTCTTTTCGATCCCTCCGGCGTGTTGAAGGGCGGCGCTACGGGGGATGTGGTCTACACGATCGGTTGTGATGATGACCTTGCTTATGACGCCCGCTGCGACGGCGACCTCTCTCGGCTTGGGCTGGTTCCCACAGATGTGGCTATTCGTGATGACGGAGCGGTAGCGGTTAGCACCATGGACAGCTCCGGATGGGGTCCTGTGCTGCTCTTCCAGAGCGGACAGCGCCGGGTGGTAAGACTCGAACCGGATGTCCTCGCGACCGGAGTCGCCTGGGACGACGACCGTCTGATCGTCACCGATGGACGACGGGGCGAGGTGCTCGCGCTCGAGCTATCGCAGTGATGTCGTCCTTGGTCATACGCAGTAATCCCGGCAGCGGCGGCGACGGGAAAACCTTCCGGGGTGAGCAGCCCCACCACAAGCCTCGCGGATCGAGCGCCTGTAATCGCGTTTCTGGAAAGGCTGCGCTAACGCAGCGAGCCTCTTGCTTGTGCTTGTAAACGAGCCCCTCACTCAGACCTGACACAATCTCAACTATCGGCGATTTGTTGCTCGATGCATCGATAGTTGTACGCCCGGTCCCCGTTCTCGAAGGGCCGCCGAGTCGAGCCGGATACTCATGGGATGACATCACCACTCGTCTCGGCCGTCGCTCACTCCGGCCTCACCGTGACCGATCTCGACGACTCGGTGGAACCGTGCTGCTCCGGTCTCGGCTTCACACTCGAACGCACCTTCACGCTCGATGCGGACAGCACGGTCGCGACCACGGGCGTCGACGCAACGACGATCCGGGGAGCGGTGGTGACACTCGGAGACCACCGAGTCGAGCTGCTGCAGTACGACCCCCCTCGGTCGGCTCGAGCAGCCGGCTCACCCGCGGACATCGGCTCGGTGCACATCGCCCTGACGGTCTCGGACCTCGACCGGGTGCTGGGCCTGTGTGCTGTGCACGGTTGGCGGCCGGTCGGTCGGCCCCACCGGATGACCAGTGGCGCCCGAGCGGGTACGCGCATCGTCTACCTCGAGGGTGCGCTCGGCGGCTTCCTCGAACTGATCGCGCCACCGCGACTTCCCTAGCGCGGGCCTGCTCGGTCGCTGACGAAATCTGCGTTCAGCAACCTCGGGAACAAGGAGCCCCCCGACTCTTGCAGGGGCCTCAGCACCGCAGCGGAGACTGGCGCCGCTTCCCTGACGGCCACTTGGAGCACACCTGACCTAGAGGAAGCGTCATCGGACGCGCATCCGGCAGTTAGCTGACATAATCGCAATTATCGGATATTGGAGATGGCGCCGTCGGCAGACACAGCTGAGCAGTCGCCGTCGTACCCAGCAGACGACACCTACCAACCGAAGTCAGCTCGTTGACCAGCGCTGACTGAACTTGACTTCGGCGCGAGCAGCCCGGACTCGCGGCCCCTTCATCTGCATTTGCGCGAATTGGATGCTCACGCCGTACTTCTCAGCCACCTGCGCGTTTTTCCAACCGTCGTACGCCATCCGCGTGGCAGCCGCGAGCGGAATGAGCAGTTCTCCTGACAGAAAGGTTGCCTCCTTCTCCTGCTTCTGGTCGAACTGACGCGCGTGGTCGTCTCCGAGAACGACGCCCTCGAAGTGATGCTCAAGTAGGTGATGCCCTAGCTCGTGAGCAATGCTGGATCGTCGTCGGACCGGTGGGTGACGGTCGTTCTCGATGATGATGCGACCGCTCCCAAAAGGCACAAGAGCAGCCGACCAGGCCTTCACTCGGTGCTGGCTGAAGTGCGCCACAGCTTCAGGACTGTCGACGAAATCAGTCAGAGGGTAGACGGGGATTCCGTGTTCGACACAGAGGTCATAGGGGTCGAGAGGATCCTTCGCAGCAAGCCCGAGCCCGGTCCTCTCCTCGCTCGCGACCTCGCGCATGCGCTCCTGCGTCCAACGCATCGCTCAGCCCTCCCGTCGCTCCGATCGGAACCGCTGTACTGCGGCGCCGATGATCTGCTCGAGGTACTCGACGTCCTTACTGTCCAGATCGCGCCTCGCGCGAAGCAGCGGTGCAAGTTGAGCGACTAACTCCGGCTGTTCGTCTGCAACGTCCTTCCTGAAGAACGCCTCGGCCGGCATCCGAAGCCACGTCGTCATGGCCGCGAAGGCCTCGACGTCGGGGCGTAGCCCGTTCGCCATGCGCGAGATCGTCGACGCACTGACACCCAGCTCCTTCGCCAGTTGCCGCCATGACAAGTCACGTTCGGCTCTTGTCGCATCGAGTGCCGCATGCAGCGCCCTGACGTCGACGGCGGATGTGTCCTCATCCATGCTCTTCCCTTCCAGATGCTCGACATCTCGAGCGATCGTGCTATCTTAGCCCTGCTCGAACTGTCGAGCGCTCAACCGATCTAGGAGCACAAGCTCATGTCCCCCATCGTCAAGTCCCCCACCGCCATTCGCGTCTTCATCGACGACAAGTCCTTCTCCACGCGCGACCTCGACCAGGAGGCTGCTGCGCTGCTGCGCCTCGCCGGCCGCGACCCCAGGACGTTCGACCTCTTCGTCCTCGGGGAGAACGGCGTCGAGGAGATGATCCGCGACGGCCAGATCGTCAACCTCAAGGACGACGAGCGGTTCGTGACCCGCCAGCGCGTCCGCTTCACCATTGACGGCGAGACCTTCGACACCTACGACGACGACCAGACCGCTGCCGCGCTGCTCCGCCTCGCCGGAGTCGATCCGGCCGGCTACGACCTCGCACGCATCCTGCCGACTGGTGCAACCGAGTCCTTCAGCGATGACACCATCGTCACGCTCTCGGACGGCGACGAGTTCGTCACCACCAAGCACGTCGGAGGCGTCGCATGAGCGAGCTGGACGAGCTCTCGCTTCCGGCTCGGAAGTTCGTCGATGACATGACCGCTGCGGGCGCTCCCGCTCGGGTCGACGGGCCGCGCATCCTCTACGACGTCCGCGCCGTCGCCGGCCCGCTCGCCGGGCAGGTCATCACGACAGGGGTGAGCCTGTCCGAGGTTCAGAGCTGGCCGATGGTCCCTCCTCACTGGGTGCACCTCCCCGACTTCGTCGCATTCGAGCAGACCAACGAGGACGTGACCGACTGCCCGCCCGGCTGGAAGCGGCACTCGCGCGACTACAACTACACGGACACGTCTGTCGCCCCCGCCCTCTCATGGCTCCGCCACGTCCGTGGGCTGCTCACCATCGCTCTCCCGAAGGCGGCCTGATATGCGGTACTCCGTAGCGATGGCCGGCGATCTCGAAGCAGCTATGCGCGATCACCTCATCCGCAACGACGGTCAAGAGGACGTGCTCATCGGAACCTATGTGCTGTCCACGGGCGTCGAGCGTACGACGGCGCTGATCAGGTCGGTGATCTTCCCTCGCGAGGGTGAACGCCTCATCCACGGCACCGCCTCCTTCACCGGCGAGTACGTACTCCGCGCCTCTACCGAGGCTCGTCAGAACGGCCACGGCGTGGTCCTGCTGCACTCCCACCCGGGCGCCCGCGGCTGGCAGTTCCTCAGCACGATGGACCACGAGACAGAGTCGGAGTACGAGCGCGTCGCCCGTTCGATCACCAAGATGCCCCTTCTCGGAATGACCCTCGGAGGCCGCGACACCTCTTGGTCCGCTCGGTTCTGGTTTAACCGCGGCACCCCCACCTGGGCCGAGTCGGTCAGGTCCGTCTCGGACAAGCTGACGGTGACTTGGAATGACGAACTCCGGCGGATCCCGAAGGTGACCCGGTCGCAGCAGCGCACCGTCTCGTCCTGGGGAGAGCGGAGCCAGGCGTCCATCGCTCGTATGCGTGTCCTCGTCGTAGGCGGGGGCAGCGTCGGTCTGGACGTGGCGCAGCGACTCGCCGCGTCCGGTCTTGCCACCGTCGGAGTCATGGACTTCGACGCCGTGGAGACGGTCAATCTCGACCGCATGATCGGGGCCACGCGCCTGGACGCAGCTCTTGGCCGTTCCAAGGTCGACGTTGCTGCACGCCTGATGAGGTCGGCAGCGACCGCCGCGCACTTCGACGTGAAGCGCCACGAGGTCAGCATCACCGACCCCGTCGGCGTCAGCATCGCGCTCGACTACGACGTAATCTTCTCCTGCGTCGACGGCCCATGGCCGCGTGCGGTCCTCAACGCGATCGCCTACGCCGACCTGATTCCGGTCATCGACGGAGGCATTGCGCTTGACACCTTCCCCGAAGGCCGGATGCGTAATGGAATCTGGCGTGCTCACACGCTCGTTCCCGGACGCCCGTGCATGGCGTGCCTTGGTCAGCTCGCCGTGGGCGACGTTCCCCTCGACAAGCAGGGGCTCCTCGAGGACCCGGAGTACATCGCCGGTGCACACCGGGAAGCACCGTCGCGGCAGAACGTTGCGACACTCTCCGCCAGCGTCAGCGCTGCACTGCTCGCTCAGTTCGTCAGCCTGACCGCACAGCCCGGACGTCGCGGAGTACCTCGCCCGCTCCGTTACGTCCTCTCTACCCACTCACTCCAGCACTCCAGTGCCGAGTCCGGGCCCTACTGCCCTTTCGAGAACGAGCTCGCCGTCGGAGACCAGCGGACTCCGATCGCAGAAGCTCGCGACGGGTGGCGGGAAACCGTCGCATCACGGTCCGCGCGCACACACCCGCTCAAGCTCCGCGCTCTCGCACTCCTCGAAACCTTCCTGCTCCGCGCCATCAACAAGTTGAGTAACTGAGCCCCGGCACTGCAGAGCGGCGACCAGGGCGTCAGATCAGGGGGTACTGCACCCTCGCTCTGACGCCCTGGTCGCTCGCCTCGACCAGCGCCCAAGGGCCCGAAGCGCTACCGGTCGAGCGTTGCACGTGCACTCGTGCGCTGCTATCCTGTTCCCGCAAGGCCCTATGCGATCTCTGTGATCGACCAGGGGGTCTTGCACCCCGCGAACCCCTAGCCTCGGCTGGGGGTTCTTGCGTTAATCGAGCCAGTGAACGCCGAAGTCCGAGTCCTCTGGCCACCGGGCAGCGAGGCGCATGTAGGCGATGATCGCGTCGGCGGAGGGCTTGCCGTCGCTGCCCCAGATTTCAGGATGCTCCTGACGATGCTTCTGGTAGGCGCCGTATGCGACGAGATCAGCCGCCTGAATGAGCTGGCTGTATCGGCTGTCCTGCATCATCACGTCCTCCACCACGCGACGACTCTGGATCTCGAGTGATCGATGCACCTCGCGATATGGAGCGGCATCACGGATGGCGGTCTCCCAGAGCTCCCGATCTCTTGGCGGCTCGAGCTGCTCGCCGGGATCGCCGAGGCCCTGCTGACCGTCGTACAGCACCATCACGTACGTGCCTTCACGCGCCGCCCAGTCTTCAAGCCAAGCGATGAAGCGGGCGTACGCTACCGGTTTTGACCGGTCAGCCATACCGACAGTGACCACTTCGAACCGCGGATGCTTCGCGAGGGCGGACAGCATGACCCGACCCGCGGCCGCCCGCTTGCCAGTACCGAACGACGCGTTCTGCGCCGGAGTCTCGCAGAACTCACCGCGTCCCTTGTACAGCTTTGTCGCATGGAGTTCAGCTGTCTTTAGAACGCCGAACTCACGATGAATCGCGCGGCGGCCGGCGAGCCATGCGTCAAGGAGGCCCGACCACTCACGATCCTCGACGATCAGCCCGGTGAGCGTCACACCGTGCCTCGAGTCCCCGGAGTCATCTACGTAGCAAAGATGCACTCCTCGAGTATGGAGGATCGGTCCCGACCCACCGCGCAATGCGAGGCGGCCGTTAGAAACGGTCGAGTGTTCCCCGCTTACGGGGCACGGCCGCCGAGCGTGTGGGCCATCTCGGCGCGGAACCGACCACAGCACCGATGCCTCAGTGGCGGGTGAACGGGCCAGTCATGATGTGCCCCTCACATGGACCCACCGACCGCGTATGTCTTCCAGTGAGTGCCGCGACTCCGGCGGCTGCCCGGCCCCGAACCAGATGTTTGCTATCTGCGATGTGTTGACACGGATCGGCACACTGACGTCATCCGGCGCCTTGAACGTCTCAAAGATCGTGGGCTGCTGAATGGTGGTCTCGACCTGCCAGGGCCCCCAGCGAAGCTGGACCTGGGTGAGAGGCTCGGACGGAGCTGGCATTTCGACCATGATCCATACGACTCCGGCCCACGCAGCCGGCCACCGGTGGCTCGCCTCCGTGATGGACCTTTTAGCTGAGTGAGATGGGGGTTCGTGGCCGCTTCGAAGGGAGGCGTGGAAGGCCTCTAGCTCACCGCCTGCGCCGAGCACCGCGTCGAGGCGTGCCACCTCTTCAACCTCGAGCCGGCGCCCTCCTGTCTCGATGCGTTGGAGCGAAGACGAGGAGAGCAGGGCAAGACGTGCGGCCGCCGCAATGGAGAGCCCGGCTTGGCGGCGAGCGTGACGAATGGCGCTACCGAGCACCACGCGATCCTCCACAACCAACTCCTCCGTCTGTTGCTGTTCTGCTGGCGCCGTCACCCAGATCTGACCCAAATTTTCGGCCCGACGACTTGCGAGACCGCGCACGGCCTCACGATGTGTTCCGGGGTGTAGTGACGTTCCCCATGAGTGAGTTCATCGTCCCGTACCACAGCGAAGGATGTCGACATGCCCTCTCGGAAGATCACCCAGGCGCTCAGCGCCGGCACGCTGGCAGCAGGGCTGGTGATCACCGCTCTGGCCACCGCCCCGGCCGCCGAAGCGAGCGAAACCTCGTTCCCGATCGCGTGGACCCACATCGGGATTTTTCCGCGCAACTCACCGTCAATGGACGGCAACAACAGACAAGGCCCTGCGCTAAGCGACGGCACCGTCGTGTCCGTGATCTGCGAAGCGACCGGGACCACAGAGACGAGTGACGCAGGAACCTCCGACATCTGGGAACAAACAACTGTCGGCTGGATTCCTAACGTGTTCGTGGACACGGGAACCGACGGCTTCAGTGACGTTCCGCGGTGCGATCAGCCCGCGCTCACTGCTCAGCCGAATGAGGCGCCTGAACCGATCGACGCCATCGCCTACATTCCCAACGACAACGTCTACAAGGCTCTCCTGGACCACTACTACTCTTCCGCCGGCGGCACGGTCCAGGTCGACTTCGCGTTCTACTCCGCCGACCAGCGCCTCATGGACTTCGCGAAAACACTGCCGACCGATTCAATCGGTCGCCAGTACACATCAGACGCCTCGGACGGTGAGGTCTACTGGGCCTCTGGCGCATTCTCCGTCGCGCGAACGTCCGACCACTGCTGGATGATCAAGGACGACTACGACTTCGCACCCGACAAGCCGACGAACTGGCCCTTCATTGGCAACTGGGGAAACCAGTTCTTCGGCAACGCGAAGGAATTCACGGTCCGCTCTGCAGGGTGCGTGTTCTAAAAAATGGAACGAAAAAGGGCCTGCGAAACCACTCGGTGTCGCAGGCCCTTTCCTGTTTCGGCGTTAGCGACCGGGCTCGGACCGTTCGATCTGGCGACCCGGCCCGCGTCCGCCCCGCGTCGACGGAACCCGTGTGCGCGCTGCGGGGTCCGCTCCGCGAGCGGGAGTCACGAAGGAGGCGTCCACAGTCATCCGCGCGTTGATCTGTTCCTGCGGGACGTCCTGGGCCTGCATCGCGTTCGCGGTATGAGCCCGGCGCTCGGCGCTGTCGTACGCGAGTTCCCCCTCGGAGTGGGCCGCGGCTGCGCGTCCCTCGTGTGTCGCCGCGGGACCGCCCTCAGGGGCGCTCTGGACGTCGTTGTCGTCGCGGTATAGGGCGACCTGGGATCGAGCGTCCTCGGCCAGGGTACGTAGCTCCTCGGGACTCTGCGTGGGCGTCCCGCCGGCCTCCGCATCGCGGTCATACCGGGCGGCCTGCTGCTCGAGCTCGTCGGCACGACGCGCAGCATCGCTCGGGATCTCGGTGGGCATGACCTGGGCTGAGGCATCGTTGGCGCGATCGAGACGGTCGGCCTCCGCGATCATCACCTGAGCCTCGGTGACGTCGCGCTGAGACTGTCCCCGCTCGGCGTCGACCGCGTCGACGGCTGGGCCAGCCTGGTCCGTGCGCCACTCCTGCACGAGAGCCGCGCGGGCGGCTTCGACCGCGGCGGTGTCCGCGGGATGCACCCGTCCGTCGTCATCGAAGGCGACGGCTGTCTCGACGCGGTAGTCCTGGTAGCCGACCGGATCGTTGGCGCGCTTCCACTCCTCGGCGAGGCTCAGGTGCATCGCGGGAATGTCGCCTGCGACCGCTGCGCGGTAGTCCTCGATGAGCGCACGCTCGGCCGAAGGATTGGGCTCGCGGGCGTCGCCGACAGGCATGGTGAGGCGGTCATCGTCGTGCCGGTGATACCCCTCGGGCGCCGCAGCGGTGGCCCACTGCTTCGCAAGGTCCAGTTCGGTCGGGGTGTCGCGCGCGATGCCCTGTAGCGTGGCCACGTCGACGCCGTAGCGTTCCTTCGCCTCTGACGCGATCAGCGCACTGGCGGACGCGATCTGCGGGTCGGCGTCCTTCCATGCGGCCGCGGTCTCCGCGACGCGGGCGACGTCGTGCACGCTCGCCTGATCCCACCACTGCGGATCGTTCACGACCGACACCGCCCGCCGTGCGGACGCCCGCTCGCCCTCGTAGCGAGCGGCGAGCTCGCGCGCCTCAATCGCGCTGCGCTGCTGCGCTTCACGCATCGCGTCCTGGTATGCGCGGGCCAGCTTCTCGCCGAGCTGGATCGCGATGGTGAGCGCGATCCGCGCGGATGAGTTGATGGACTCTTCCACGCCTCCGTCGTCGTCAGCCATAGTGATTCCTCCCCTTCACTGGTGTCGGTCTAGCGGTCGTGTCCGTCGCGCTCGCGCGGCTCGGTGCCGCGCTGCGGGGCCGCGGTCGTGGTCACGTTCGGCTCGGCCTTCGTGAGCTTCGTCGGGACCGGGGTGCCGGTCGCGAAGCTCGCCTGCACCGTCTCGCGCGCGCGGCGGGTGTCCTCGGGCAGGGCATCCCAGGCGTTCTTCTGGATCTGCGCGCTGTAGCCCGCGTGGACCGTCTTCAGCTGGTTCCGGATCGTCCCGGCGAGCTCGCGCGTGCGGCGGGCGTCGCCGGCGGCCTTGTGGGCGTCCATGATCGCTCGCGTGGTGCGCACGATCTGGCGCAACAGCATGGCCTCCTCGGCGGCCTTGTTGCGCTTCCCGGCGGTCGCGAGGATCAGCATGGTCGTGCCGGCCATCGACGGCATCCCCGTCGGCCGCGGCGTCGACTCGTGCGCACGCAGATGCGCGGAGCGAGCAAGGGTCCGTGACGCTTCAGCGAGCGGCGGGTGACGGCTCGAGGCGCCTCGACCATGCGGCGGAGGCGCCGGATGCTTCGCGGGCTGCGTGCGCCCAGGTCGCGCGATCGGCGGGGTCCACTCGACTCAGGTAGTCGCGGAGCCGCCCCATGTCCTCCGCGTAGGAGGAGTAGAGGTCGCTGGATCATCAACTCGATCAGCGCCGAACTCACCCCCCGAGGGACTCCTCGGACTCAACACCCGCAGCGTCGAGGAGCAGGCATCCCCCGCGACCATCGCCCGCGACCGGCTCGCCGAGACCCCACTCGACGAGGAGCGGCCTCGAGCCCCTCGGCGTCCGGAGTCGTCAGCGTCCGACCTCAGCCTCGGGCCGCTCGGCGACGTCCGCGGAAGGCGACGATCCGGCCGTGCAGGAGGAGCAGCCGCGGCACGACCTGGTAGACGGCGAGCGGCACCACGACGGCGGTCAGGACGAAGGCCCGCGGAACAGGAGGCCACTCGTCCGCGACGAGGGCCGGCACTGTCATCCCGATGGTGACCAGAGGAGAGATCGCCAGCCAGGTCACCACCGCCCTGACGTGCACGCTCGCGACAGGTGAGGGCCGGTGATGCACATCGGTCTCGTCGGCGGCGAGTGCTCTGCCGTCATGCTCCATCGTGTCCTCCGACCGGTCCTCCGGACACGAGCCTCGTGACACTCGGCGCCGGCTCAGCCCGGCTGATGCACGTGGATGTCGCTGCTCGACGTCACGCCGTTGAACTCGAGATACAGCTGCCCCTCGACGACCGACACGGTCAGCGTGTTGCGGCGCTCCAGTACCGCGACCACGGCATCCAGGAACCCCTGGTCGAAGCTCTGCACGGAGATCTGCTCGAGCTGGTGGACGCGCTTGCCGGACCACGCCGCGATCACCTTCTCCGGGTTGCGATGCGTGTAGACCGTCGTGCGGTCGGCCAGTCTGCTCCCGAAGTGCAGTCGCTCGGCGTCCGGCGCGCCCACCTCGATCCACGTGGTCAGCCTGCCGGTGAGATCGCGGACCAGCACCGCCGGCTCGGTCGCTGTCGACGAGATCCCCTCGCTGAAGGTGATGCCCTCCACGTATTCGAGGCAGTACGCGAGCACGCGCGTCATCATGTACGCGTCGGTCTCGGAGGGGTGCCGAGCGGCCCGCAACGTGATGTCCTCGTAGACACCGCGGTCCACATCAGCCAGCTGTATCGCGAAGTTGTACATCACTGCGCCGGCTGCCACGTGTGGGAGCTTATGTCCTCTCGCTCATCGAGGAGCGCGAGGCTTCTCCGGCGCCGGTGGGGGCATCGTGTCCGCGCGCCTCCACGCAGGAACGGCCCGGCAGGAGGCATTCACTCCGTCGAGAGCGTCTCGCCCTGGGCGACTTCGGCGCGCATGCGCAGGTCGATGACGACGGGAGCCGACCGCTCGGCTCGCCGGGAGGGCGCGAGGCCCCGACCAGGCGACCGGACCACTTCGTTCATTCACCTCGGGAATTTCCCGCCACTCTCTCGCCTTCTTCTACCTGCATGCAATATATTGCATGCAGTCGTCCGACCACCTCATCCCGAAGGAGCAGCCATGTCCACGTCCGCGTTCACCCCTGAGGGCGACCGGCCCACCGTCGTCCTCGTCCACGGCGCGTTCGCCGAGTCGTCCAGCTGGAACGGAGTCGCCTCCCGGCTCCTCGCCGAGGGACTGCCCGTCCTCGCGGTCGCCAACCCCCTCCGCGGGCTCGCCCCCGACGCCGAGTACCTCCGCAGCGTCCTCGACGGGATAGACGGACCCGTCGTCGTCGCCGGCCACTCCTACGGGGGCTCCGTCGCGAGCGAGGCGGCGGAGGGCGCGGCGAACGTCCGGGCGCTCATCTACGTCGCCAGTTTCCTCCTGGAGCCGGGCGAGAGCACCGGGGAGCTGGCCGGGAGGTTCCCGGGCGGTGAGCTCGGCCCCGCCCTGACCCCCGTCCCCTTCGCGTCCGGCGGGTTCTCCGGCGACGACCTCTACATCCAGCAGGACCGGTTCCGCGAGGTCTTCGCGGCCGACGTCGACGAGCCCACCGCCGCTCTGATGGCCGCGACCCAGCGGCCGATCGCGGCCGCCGCGCTCGAGGACTCGGCCACTGCGGCCGGGTGGAGGAGCATCCCCTCCTGGACCCTGATCACGCGTCAGGACCTCGCCGTCCCCGCCGAGTCGCAGCGGTTCATGGCCGAGCGCGCCCGCTCCACTGCGGTCGAGATCGACGCGTCGCACGCCGTGACGGTCTCGGAGCCGGACGCGGTCGCGGAGCTGATCCTCGACGCGGTGCGGGCGACGCGGTGACGGGGCGGGCGGGCCGAGGAGCCGCCTCCGGCCGCCGGACCCGGGCTGCCGCGGTCGTCCTCTCGTCGGCGCTGCTGCTCGTCGGCTGCGCGGGCGCGGCGGATCCCGGCCCCGCCGTCGAGGACGCCGCCGAGGCCGCGGAGGGCGGATCGTTCGCCCTCGCGGAGGTGGACGGCGTCGACGGCTCGGACTTCCTCGTCGTCTGCCCCTACGAGTCGCCGGAGTCGGTCGAGGAGCGGACCGGGATCTCCTGGTCCGGGCCCGACCGGTCCGAGGACGAGGGGGTGCAGACGCTGGTCGTGCTCGACGGCGGCGAAGTCGTGTCGACGAGCGGACTGGACCGGGACCGCGCCGACTTCTGCTCGGGCGACCGGTGGGAGCCGCTCCCGCTCGACACCCGGCTCGCGGTGAGCGGAGCGGGTGCGGTGTCGGTGGAGTGACACCGGTGGCGGCGGTCGAGTGGCATATGCAATATATCGCGCGGTGCTATCGTCGCCGTATGCCCATCCCGACGACGACCGCCGTCACCCCCCGGTCACTCCTCCGCGACGACGTCTACCGCGCCCTGCGCGACGCGATCGTCGACGGGACGTTCGAGCCGGGGGAGCGCCTCCGCGACCAGGAGCTCGAGGCCTGGCTCGGGGTCAGCCGGACGCCGATCCGGGAGGCGCTGCTCCGGCTGGCCCGCGTCGGCCTCGTCTCGGCCAAGCCCGGCCGGGCGACGATCGTGACCCCCGCCACGGCCGAGAGCATCAGCGACGCCCAGCAGATCGCCGCCGCCATGCACGAGCTCGCCACGCGCCTCGCCGGCCCGGCCGTCACTCCGGAGGCGCTCGCCGCAATGGAGTCGGCGAACGACGACTTCGCGCGGGCGCTGGCGGAGGGCGACGTCGAGCTGGCGCTGCGCTCCGACGACGCGTTCCACGCGGTGCTCACCGGGCTCAGCGGCAACGGGATGATCGAGGACGTGCTCGAGCAGGCCACTCCGCTCATCCGCCGTGCCGAGCGCCAGCGCTTCGCCTCCCTCGCGGCCCGCGGATCCGTGGAGCAGCACCGCGCGATCGTGGGGTCCCTCCGCGCGGGCGACACCGACGGCGCCGCCCGCCTCAGCCGGGAGAACTGGATGACGCTCGACCGTCACCTGCACTCGGCCTGACGCGCTGCTCCTCCGCGGGGAGGAGCCCGCGCTCGGTCATGCGCGAGGCCGACGCGATCGCATCCGCGACGAACCGCTCGGCATACCCTCGCCCGCGCGCTCCGCATCCATCCCGGGAGCGTAGCGCCGCCCTCTCCGCGCCTCCGCCGACGGGATGCGGGTCGAGGCGGGTGCCGGGCGCGGAACGACGGAAGGACGACGCGCGGGCGGCCGGAGCGCTCTGGAACACTCGAGCGAGGGGCGGGGGCTCCGGAGCGGGGGAGCCGTGGCGTCACGCTTCGTCGAGCTCGACGGTCTGCGCGGCCTCGCCGCCCTCGGCGTGGTCGTCTACCACTTCACCACCGCGTTCTCGCTCGATCATCCCGATGCACCGCCGGGATCCTTCGCGCTCCCGTTCGGCGAGTTCGGCGTCCAGCTCTTCTTCGTCATCAGCGGCTTCGTGATCCTGATGTCCGCGGACCGCGCGCGGCGGCCGTCGGACTTCGCGATCTCCCGCGTCAGCCGCCTCTACCCGGCCTACTGGATCGCGGTGGTCGTCTCGATCGTCGTCGGCGCTCTCGCCCGCGTCCCCGGCACCGACCTCACGCCGCTGGAGCTGCTGCTCAACTTCACCATGGTGCAGCGGTTGCTGCTGGTACCCAATGTGAACGGCGCGTTCTGGACGCTGGCCGTCGAGATGCAGTTCTACCTGCTGGTGCTGCTCGTGCTCGTCCTCACGAAGTGCCGGTTCACGGATCGGCTGGTCCGCGTGCTGGTGGTCGTCTGGCTCGGCGTCGCCGTGACCGCCTCCGTCGCCGCTCACCTCGCCTCGGGAGGCGTCGACGTCGTCTCGGCGCCGGTCGCCGTCCGGGTCCTGGCGAACCTGACGCTGGCCGAGTACGGACCGCTCTTCTGCGTCGGGATGCTGCTGTTCCTCTCGCGACGCCAGGGGCGCTTCGAGCTCCTCGCCGTGCCGGCGGCTCTGATCGCGGCCCTGAACGCCCAGCTCCTCCACGGCGGGCCGGACGGAGCGGTCGTCCTCGGCGTCTGCGCGGCCGTCGCGGTCGTCGCGATGCGGCGCCGGACCGCCGTGCTGCGATGGGCGCCGCTGCTCTGGCTCGGGCGGATCAGCTACTCGCTCTACATCCTCCATCTGGTCGTGGGCAGCGCGATCGTCAGCGCGCTCTGGCCGCTGATCGGCCGCGACGGAGCAGGACTCGTCGCCTTCGTCGTCGTCCTCCTGCTGTCCTGGGGCCTCAACGCGGTCGCCGAGGAGCGGTGGAGCCCCGCCTGGCGCCGCGCCCTCACCCGCCGGCGCGACCGCCGGCTCCCCGCGGGGACGGCGACCGCGGCCTGACGCGGCTGTGCACTCCGCTGGCCGCTCAGCGAGTGCGCCGCCGAGGCCTGTGGACGCCGGTGGCCGCGAAACGCATCTCCGCTCGACGTTCCCTGCACCTTGGCTGAGCCACCGGGACGTCCGGGCCCCGGGCCACGTCTTCATCATGTGCCACGGATCGTGAGCACCGCGGCCCCGGCCACGACCTCTGACCATCTGGAGAAGATCATGACCAACGTCACCCCCACCAGCCTCGCCAACGCCTCCTCGGCCAAGCACGGCACCGCCACCAAGGCCGGCAAGAACACGATCGCCGACGGCGTCGTCGAGAAGGTCGCCGGCATCGCGGCCCGCGAGGTCCCCGGCGTGCACGACCTGGGCAACGGCGCCGCCCGCGCCATCGGCGCCATCCGCAACGCGATCAACGCGCAGGACCGCGGCCAGGGCATCTCCGTCGAGGTCGGCGAGAAGCAGGTCGCCGCCGACATCACCGTCGTCGCCGAGTACCCCGTCGCGCTGCAGAAGCTCGCCGACAGCATCCGCTCCGCCGTCTCCGAGGCCATCTCCTCGGTCGTCGGCATGGAGGTCGCCGAGGTGAACGTCACCATCTCCGACGTCTTCATCCCCTCGGACGACAAGGACGACGAGACCGAGAGCCGCGTCAAGTGACTCCGTCCCACATCGGCCTGGTCCTCGGCGCGGTCCTCGCGCTGACCGCCCTCGTCTTCGGCTTCTGGGCGCTCCTCTGGGTCGCGCTCGCCATGGCGATCGGCTACGGCGTCGGGCGGGTCGTCGAGGGCAAGCTCGACCTGCGCTCCCTCGGCGACACCCTCCGCGGGCGGCGGTCCTCGTGACCGCGGCGGTGATGGCCGACGAGGCCAGCCACGGCCGCACGACGATCAGCTCGCGCGCCGTGCGCCGAGTCGTGTCGGCCGTCACCGCGGAGGCGCTGGACGTGAACTCGTCCGACGTGTCCGTCGAGCTCGACGACGAGGGAGGACGCCTCCACGTCGTCGCGCACGCCCCCATCCACGTCACGCCCCTGGGCGAGACGGGCCGCCGCTCCTCCGGGACGCTGCTGGACCGACTCAGCCGGGCGCAGACGACCATCCGCTCGCGCTGCCTCGAACTGACGGGCTCCACGATCGGCCGGGTCGACCTCCGGATCACCGGTGCCGACCTCCGAGAACGAAGGAGGGTGTCGTGACGACTCCCACCACTGCCGGACGGGCGCTCTACCCGCGCCTGGTGCGGCGCGAGACGCACTCGTCCCGCTCCGGATCGGCGATCGTCCTCGCCGTCCTGCTCATCCTCCTGTTCGCGTGGCTGGGCACGGAGGCGGTCCTCGCCGTCCTCGGCCAGCCCGCGCTGCTCGTGGCCCCGCAGGACGGAGCGTCCTCGCTGCTCAACGCGGCCGCGGCGCCCATCGCGCTGACCGCCGCCGCCGGCGCCGTGCTCGCGCTGATCGGGCTCGTCCTGATCGTCGTGTCGCTCAAGCCCGGCCGTCGCGGCCGTCGCGCCGTCAGCACCGACCGCACCGCGGCGATCGTCGACGACCGCGTCATCGCTCAGGCCGTCGCCCGCACCGCCGGCTACGCCGGTGACGTCGACCCCGACAACGTGTCGGTGTCGGTCGGATCCCGCGTCGTCGACGTGACGGTCTCCCGCACCTCCGGCCGCAGCGTCGACGTCACGCCGATCCGCGAGGCCGTCGACGCCGAGCTCGCCACGTTCGACTGCACCCCGCGCCTGCGCTCCAAGGTGCGCCTGTCCGAGAAGGGAACGGTCCGCTGATGACCACCACGAACCGATTCCTCAACCGGCTGCTCCTGTTCGTCGTGGGCCTCGTCCTCCTCCTCGCCGGCGGCGCCGTCGCGGTGGGGTCGCTGCTCCCGCAGGTCCAGGAGAACGTGTCCACCGCCGCGCAGGACGCGGCCGACCCCACGAGCCAGGCCCTCTCGGGCGGCACCCCGTGGATCCTCTGGGCCATCGCGGTCGTCGCGCTCGTCCTCATCCTGCTGCTGGTGCGCTTCATCGTGCGCCAGGGCCGCGGCCGCACCTCCACGCTGCTGCGCGTCGGCTCGGGAGAGGGAGCGGGGACGCCCACGGGCGGCTCCGTCACCATCGACGCGAAGGTCGCCGAGCAGGTCCTCGAGGAGGCCCTGTCGCAGGAGCCGTCCATCGTCGCGGTCGACGTGACCGCGTTCGAGATCAAGCACCAGAAGGTGCTGCGCGTCACCGCGCACACCCGCCGCGGCGCCTCGCCCGCCCGCACCCGGCAGACGGTCGACCAGGCCGTCCGCCAGTGGGACGCCCTCCTCGGCGAGGAGACGCCCGTCGTCATTCAGATCGTCAGTGGTCTGCGGACGAAGATGAGCGGCACCGCCCGCGTGCAGTAGCCGCCGGCACCACCGTCCGGCCCTCCCGATCGGGAGGGCCGGAGAGCCCCGCTCAGGCGGGATGGAAGTCTTTCTGAAGGAGCACCCCATGTCCGATCCGATGGAGCCCGGCACCGTCGAGCTCATCCGCACCGATGAGCAGCCGACCCCGAACGAGCAGAGCCGGCGCGAGTCCGCCCGCCGCGACGGGAAGCCGTCCGAGCCCGAGTCGACCGAGAGCCGGGTCGCGACCGCCGCCGGCGAGAGCGCCCAGCGCGTGTCCGGCGTCCACCACCTCGGTGGAGCCGTCGCCCGCGGCCTCGACCGCGCCTCCCGCCGCGTGCTGGGCACCAGCACCGTCCCTGGAGTCACGGTCTCGAAGGCCGACGGCGTCACCACCGTCGACATCGACCTCGTCGTCGAGTACCCCCACCCCGTCCGCGAGGTCCTGGACGCCGTGCGCGATCAGGTGCAGCGCGTGGCGGAGCCGGTCGCCGGCGGCCACGTCGTCGTCAACGTCGAGGCGACCGACGTCCACGGCCCGTTCGACCCGATCGAGAAGCCGGAGGAGGACAAGGAGCCGCTCGTCGACACCGCCAAGCGCGCCGCGTCCGACGCCCGCGACTCCGCCAAGGAGGCCGCCGGGAACGCTCGCGACGCCGTCTCCGGTGCCGTCGACTCCGCCCGCGGACGTCTGGCGGACGCCGCCGACGACGCCGCTGACGCGATGGACCGTGCGGCCGACGAGCGCGACGAGCGCGCAGCCGCCCAGAAGACGGCCGACGACGAGCGCGCCGCCGAGCGCGACGAGGACGACCCCCGCGTCGAGACGCACGCGGCTCCGGCCGTCGTCGAGACCGCGGAGTTCGTGGTCCGCGTCCAGGTCGAGCCGGTGGACGACGACGGCGACCCCCGCACCGCGACCGTCGAGGTCGCTCCGGCGGAGGAGTCCGAGCACGTCGAGCGCGACGAGGCCGCGGCCGATCGCGACGCCGCGTCCGACGACGCCGACGCCCACCGCTCCGAGGACGACCGCGCGTCGTCCGCCGCCGGTCGGGAGTAGTCCCGTGCGCACCCGCTCGTACGGCGCGCGACGCAAGCCGCGCGCGGCCTGGATCGCGCTCGGCACGGGCGTCGTGCTCTCGTTCGTGGTCGTCGTCGCCGTGCTGCTGCCCGTCCTCGGGCTGATCGGCGCGGCCGACGGCACCACGGCCGGGGCGCTCGACGTCCCGGTCGGCGCGATCGTCCTCTCGATCGTCCTCAGCTACGCGGTCGGCCTGGCCTGCCTCGCCGTCGCGTTCCTCTCCCGCAACGCGGCCCTCGCCTGGGTCGCTGCAGTCGCCGCCGTCATCGCGACGCTCATCGGCTCGATCTGGCCGCTCGTCGCGACCGGATTCGCCAGCGTCGACCAGGCGAAGGACGTCATCCCCTTCATCCAGGACCTGATCGCCCGGGTCCGGGGGTAGCGTCGGGGCGATGAGCTCCGACTACCTCCGCGCCTACGACGACCAGCTCCGCTCCGACGCCGAGACCCCGAGCGCCGTCTCCGTGACGCGCGAAGGGCCTCTGCGTCTGGTGACCTTCGCCGGCGGACGCGGCTTCGTCACCTACCGCGACCTCGCCGGCGCCTCCTCCGCGGAGATCGCCCGCCTGGTCGCCGCGGCCTGCGCGCACTTCGACGCCGATCCCGGCGTCACCCGCGTCGAGTGGAAGACCCGCGGCCACGACGAGGCCCCCGGCCTGCACGACGCGCTCGTCGCGAACGGCTTCGCGCCGGACGAGGCCGAGTCGATCATGATCGGCCCGGTCGAGGCGCTGCTCTCGGACCGGCCGGTCCCGGAGGGGGTCGTGCTGCGGCGGGTCGTCGACGAGCCGGACGTCCGCGCGTTCAGCGCCATGATCGACGCCGCCTTCGAGGAGGAGGTCGACGTGTCGATCGCCGATTCGCTCGTCGCCCGCCTGGCGCGCGGCGACGGCATGGAGCTGTGGGTCGCCGAGGTCGACGGGCGCATGGCGTCCGGCGGCCGGCTCGAGCCCGTCCCGGGCACCGCCTTCGCCGGCATCTGGGGCGGAGCGACGCTGCCGGAGTACCGCGGACGCGGGCTCTACGGCCTGGTCACGGCCGCCCGCGCCGCCTCCGCACAGGCACTCGGGAAGACCCTCGTGCACAGCGACTCGACCGAGTACTCGCGGTCCATCCTGGAGCGCGCGGGCCTGGTCCGGGTGTCGACGACGACTCCGTACCGTCGACGTCGTCCGTAGTCCGCGCTCCGTGGGTTCGCGGGGATCCCGAGACGCGCGCTGAGCGCGCTACTCGATCAGCATGTCGGGGACTTCTGCTGGTCGAGTAGCCCGAAGCGGCGTATCGAGACCTGCCCGTTCGTGCGTGGAGATCTCGATACGCGCGCTGCTCCGATCAGCTCGGGGACGTGATCTCGAGCGCGATGTTGTCGGGGTCGCGGAACTCGAGGAGGCTCATGCCGCCGGCGTCCTTGATCGGCTCGTGGGCGATGCCGAGGTCGTCGAGCACGGCCGCGGCCGCCTTCAGCGCGTCGAGGTCGGGGACGGTGAAGCTGACGTGGTCGAGTCCGACCCGGTCCTCGTCGAAGCGGTCGTCGCCGGGCGCGACGGGGCGCAGGCCGAGCAGTCCGCCCGGGAACTGGTAGATCACCCCGCCGAACACGAACGCCAGCTGCTCCTTCTCCTCCGGCGACGCGTCGGCCGGCGGCGCCTCGAAGGCGACGTCGAAGCCGAAGACGGAGTCGTAGAAGGGGCGCGAGACGGCGATGTCGCGGACGGTGAGTCGGACGTGGTTGTAGTCGACAGCGGGGATCGGCACAGGGGTTCCTCTCGGCGGGGCGGGCGGAGTGCCCGTCTCCAGTGGTTCGGAGGCGGCGGGCCGCCGGTTCGGGGCTGGCGCCGCCTCCGAGGATCGAGTAGCGCGTCAGTCCAGCTCGGTCGGGCGCGCCGGCTCGGCCAGCAGGGCGCGCGCCGCCATCCCGATCACCGCGCTGTAGGTGGGGTAGGCGAAGCGGACGTTCGCGAGGGTCGCGAGGTCGACTCCGGCCGCCATCGCCGTGGTCACCGACTGCACGACCTCGATCGCGTTCTCGCCGACCGCGTGCGCGCCGAGCAGCAGCTCGCGGCGCCGGTCGGCGATCAGCGTGAGGAACCCGTTCTCGCGGTCGTCGATGACGGCGCGGTCCAAATTGGAGAACGGCACCGAGGCGACGACGCACTGCGGGTCGCGCTCGCGGGCCTGCTCCTGCGTGAAGCCGACGCCCGCGTAGTCAGGGTCCGTGAATCCGCCCGCGGGCAGGAGGAACTGGGGCGTGCGCCGGTTCGCGCCGAGCACCGCGTTCTCGGCGGCGGCCTCCGCCTCGAACTGCGCCGCCTGCACGAGCATGTCGCGCCCGTTCGCGTCGCCGACCGCGAAGATGTGCGGCACCACCGTGCGGAAGTACTGATCGGCGGGGATCGCCGAGCGGACGACCTCGATGCCCGCGTTCTCGAGTCCGAGGTCCTCGACGTCGGCGGGCCAGCCGGTGGCCATGATCACCACGTCGACCTCGGCCGTCCGGTCCTCGCCGCCCTCGCGCCACGCGATCGCGAGCGAGCCGTCGTCCTGCCGCTCGATGCCCGACACCGTCTCGATCCCGGTGCGGACGCGGACGCCCTGGCGCTCGAAGGCGGCGCCGACGTGCTCGGAGATGCTGGAGTCGGAGGTCATCAGGATCCGCGGGGCGACGTCGAGGAGCGTCACCTCGGAGCCGAAGGCGTTGAAGACGGTGACGAGCTGGGCGCCCGTGTTGCCGCCGCCGATCACGGCGACGCGGCGCGGCAGCTCGGTCAGCCCGAGCACGTCCTCCGGCACGGTCGCGAGCTCGGCGCCCGGGATCGGCAGCCGCCGCGAGTGCCCGCCGACGCAGACCATGATCGAGCGCGCGCGGATCCGCCGCCCGCTGTCGAGCACGAGGGTGCTCTCGTCGACGAAGCGGGCGCGGCCCTCGTGGATCAGGTCGACCCCCGCCTCCTCGAACCGCTGCGCCTCGCGCTTGATCGAGCGCACCAGGTCGACGCGCTCGTGCACGTGGCGCACGGTCGCGGCCCAGTCGAGGACGGGAGTGCCGATCTCGATCCCGTAGTCGCCGGCGGAGCGGGTCTCGCGCATCATCCGCGCCGTCTTCGCCAGGACGCGGGTGGGCACGCATCCGGTGTTGACGCAGGTGCCGCCGACGCGCGCGGCCTCGAGCACGACGACGCGCGCTCCCAGCTCCGCGGCGCGGAGGGCGGCGGCCGTCCCCGCGGGTCCTGCGCCGATGACGGCGACGTCGTACTCGGCCTGCTCGGGAGTGCTGTCGGGCACGGGGACCTCCGGTTCTGGGTGTGCTCCGATCCTGCCGCTCCGCGCCCCGCTGCACCCGGCCTTGACAGCCCGCCCGCGGACCGGCGTCGCGGGCGTCCCGACGCTGAACATCGGCCGAGGACGGTTGCCCGGCGGGCGCCCGGCACGGTGGGATGACCGGGTGGGCTGCGGCGGGGGACTCGGGCGGAAGGCGCTCCGATGAGCGCCCGCACCTTCGGGGTGGAGGAGGAGTACCTCCTCGTCGACGCCGGCACGTTCCTCCCGACGCCCGCGGCGCCGCTGCTGCTCGGCTCCGTCCGCGGCTCCGCGGCGGTCGCCCTGGCCGCCGAGCTCAAGGCGGAGCAGATCGAGGCGGTCGGCTCGCCCGCCCGCACGCACGACGCGCTGCTGGCCGGACTGCGCGAAGGCCGCCGCCTGGCCGACGACTCCGCCCGCGAGGTCGGTGCCCGCGCCGTCGCGGTCGCGACCAGCCCCGCCGCGTTCGAGCCGCACCTCTCGGCCGACGAGCGCTACGACCGGATGGCCGAGCGCTTCGGCCTCGTCGCCCGCGAGCAGTTCACCTGCGGCCTGCACGTCCATGTCGGGATCGGGTCGCCGGAGGAGGGGATCGCGGTCCTCGACCGGCTGCGCGGCTGGCTGCCCGCCCTCCTCGCCCTGAGCACCAACTCCCCGCTGAGCGCCGGCGTCGACACCGGCTTCGCCAGCTGGCGCTACCAGTCGTGGGGGCGCTGGCCCACCGCCGGCCCGGTCGGGATCTGGGGCGACCTCGAGCAGTACCGGAGCGTCGTCGCCTCCCTCACCTCCTGCGGCGTGCTGCTGGACGAGGGGATGCTCTACTTCGACGCCCGTCTCTCCCGTGCGCACCCGACCGTCGAGGTGCGCATCGCCGACGTCCCGCTGCACGCGGAGGACTCGGCGCTGATCGCCGTCCTGATCCGGGCGCTCGCCGAGACGGCCGTGCGCGACGCGGGCGCCGGGGTCCCGCCCGTGCCGCTGCCGACTCCGGTGATCGCCGTCTCCTCGTGGCTGGCGAGCCGCCACGGCACGACCGGCGACCTCATCGATCCGGTCGACGGCTGCCCGGCCCCCGCCTCCGCGGTACTGGCGCGCCTGCTCGACCACGCGGGTCGGGCGCTGGCGGAGTCGGGCGACGAGGAGGTCGCGGCGTGCGGCGTCGAGCGGGTCCTGGCGCGGGGCACGGGCGCCGAGCGGCAGCGCGCGGTGTGGGAGCGGACGGCGTCCGCGGCCGAGGTGATCGCGGACGCGGCGGAGGCGACGCGCGCCTAGCGGCTCGCCGGCCGCAGGCTCACGGCTCGCTGGTCGCGGGCCCGGCGGTTCAGGGCTCGCTGGTCGCGGGGTCCGGTGACCCGGACTCCACCGTTCCGGACTCCTCCGCCTCGGGCTGCGGCGGCTCCGGCACCAGCTGGTAGCCGCCCTCGATCGTCCCGTCCGGGCGGAGCAGGATCTGCGTGTACACCGGGGCGCCGCTGCGGAGCGTCGTGCCGCTGACCCGGAGGGGCTCCCCGGCGAAGAACGCCTCCGAGCCGGTGCAGCCGGCGAAGAAGGACGCGTCCGGGCGCTGCACGGCGAGGCACACCGTGGTGCCGTTCGGCTCGGTGATCAGCAGGCGGTCGTTCTCGGCGGTGTCGAACCCGGAGCCGTAGACCGTGGCCTCCCCGGCGAGCAGGGCGAGGCCCGGCGGGACGTCGGTGGTCGGCTCCCAGCCCTCGACGAGCGCGGCGAAGCGGTCGGCGGGATCCGCGGAGGCGGTCGGCGGGGCGACGGGGTCCGCGGGCGGAGGGAGGAGGAGCGCGGTGGGGACGATCGCGCCGACCGCGGCTCCGCCGACGATCGCGGCGGCGAGCACGAGGCGGCGGCGGCGGGGGTGCGGCGTCCGCGGGGCCGGCCCGTCGGGGTGCTCGGCGGGCGACTCCGGAGTCCCGGAGCCGGCGGTCGCCGACAGCGGGAGTGCGGTCGCCGGCAGGGGGGCGCGCGAGTCGGTCGCCGTCGCGGGATGCGCCGCGGCCGGCTGCGCTCCGGACGGCGCGGCGCCGGTCTGCGCGCCGGACCGCGTCACTCCGGGAGGCGCGTCCTCCGCCTCCAGCTCGCCGAGCCGTCGCAGCGCCTCGCGCCGCTCGTCCCGGTCGGCGCCGTCGTCGCGGGGTCGGGCCGACAGGATCCGCTCGAGATCCCTGCGCTCGTCGTCCTCGGCCTGCACTCCGTCAGTATGGCGGCGCCGGACACGGGAACGGCCCGCGACCCCCGGGACTCCGCCTTTTCAGCGGTGTCCCGGTGGCCGCGGGCCGTTCCGGTGCGGGCGTCAGCCCGACGGGTTCTCGACCGGGTCGCCCTCGGGGTCGGTGGCCGTCTCGGGGTCGACGTGCTCGGGGTCGGTGGTCTGCGGGTCCTCGGGAGTGTTCTTCTCGGTCATCGGATCCTCCTTGTCGCTGGATGCGGAACGTGCGGACAGGTTCCACGCTACGGCGGGAGCTCCGTGGAGCGCGCCCGGTTGACTCCGCCGCCCGGTGTCCGGAACCGAGGTCAGGAGCGGCGGATCCGCCCGAGCGGCCCGTCACGCTGCTTCCGGCCTCGGCTCCGGACGCCGCTCGCCTCAGCCGGCCCCTTCACCCGTGGCAGCCGCGGGCGTCCACCGCAAGGCCTGGCAGCGCTCTGTCGCGATTCGTACGCTGAACCCATCGAGCCGAGGAGCAGCAGCGCCACATGATCCGCACCACCGTCACCATCGAGGGCAAGACCTACGGGCTGTCCCAGGGGACCGACGTCGCCGAGCTGAAGCGGTCGGCGACCGAGGCGACGCAGGCCGGAGGAGGCCTCGTCGACTTCGTGATCGTGGGCAACCGCCAGGTCAGCGTCCTGATCTCGACGGGTGTTCCGGTGATCTTCGAGGAGCTCGAGGTGCCGGACGACGACCGCGACACCGGTGACGTCCACCAGCCGTGGGACGACATCGACTACCTCGACTGACCCCGTCCTCCCGGTCGCGCCGAGTCGCGGCCGGGTCCCAGACGCCTGAGGGGCGCCGCCGGCTGGACCCGGCGTCTCTCGGGCACCTCGTGCCGCGCTACTCCGCGGACTCGCTCTCGGCCAGCTCGCCCTCGACCAGCGTGCGGGCGGCCGAGGCGAGGGCCGAGCGGATGCGCTCCGCTGGCTCCTGCAGCATCGCCGCGATCGCGTCGACGTCGTGGCCGCCGGTGTGCCGGAGCAGCCAGGCCTGGCGCTCGAGCGTCGGCAGGGCGTGCAGGCGGCGGTGGAAGCCCGAGCGCAGCAGGTCGTCCTCGCGGATCGCCGGCGGGGCCTGCTCGGCGCGCTCCATCGCGGAGCCGCCGCGCTGCACGCTCGCGCGTCCGACCTCGGAGCGCATCAGGTCGAGGGCGCCCGTGTCGTCGAGTCCCTGCGGCCGTCCGCTGCGGACGGTGACCGCCGCGTGGCGGAGGGCGGCGCTCGCCGCGGAGTCCGACAGCGTGAGGCGGTAGGCGTACGCGTAGAGGCCGAGGGCGCGGTTCTCGAGGGCGCGGCCGGCGAGCAGCTCGCCCTGCTGCTGCGACTGCGTCATGCCGACGGCGGCGACGGGTCTGTCGTAGGTGGTCACGGTGACTCCTCGGCTCCGCGCGCTCCCGGTCGGGAAACGCGTCGGAGGCGATGCTAGGGAGTCGAGAACGATCGTTCTACCCTTGACTTCTCGGAATCTTTTTCGATGCGTGCGCATGGAAGCGCTTTCCCGACAACCGTCCTGGAAAGTGGAAGCGCTCTCACTCCCGCGCCGAGAGGATGCAGAACTCGTTGCCCTCCGGGTCGGCGAGCACGACCCAGGACTGCTCGCCCTGCCCGACATCGGACCGCGTCGCCCCCAGGCCGACCAGCCGCGCGACCTCCGCCTCCTGGTCGTCCGGCACGAAATCCAGGTGCAGGCGGTTCTTCACGGTCTTGCGCTCGGGTACGTCGAGGAAGAGGAGGCTCGGCCCGCGGCCCGACGGGGCGAGCAGCTCGATGCCGTCCTCGTCCTCGTCCACGACGTCCCAGCCGAGCGCCTCCTGCCACCAGTGCCCGAGGGTCCGGAAGTCGGTGCAGTCGACGATGATCTCTTCGAGTCGGAGGGCCATGCACCGACGCTAATCGGCGCGGGGCGTGTCGGGGAAGTGCGTCCGGCGGGTCCGCGCGGCGCCGCGGCTCCGTCCGGCCGTGTCGTCCGCGGGACGGGTGCCCGTGCCGGTTCGGCACGACGGCTGGCGGCCGGAGCGGCGGCGCGGCATCCTCGACGCGGGTGCCCCCTGCGCCCGGGGACGAGGAGCAGCATGAGCACCGCACGCGAGCAGTGGGAGGCGCGCTACGCCGACTCCGATCGGATCTGGTCAGGCCGCCCGAACGCGACGCTGGTCGGGCTGGTCGGCTCGCTGCCGCCGGGCCGCGCCCTCGACCTCGGCGCCGGTGAGGGGGCGGACGCGCTGTGGCTGGCGTCGCTCGGCTGGCGCGTGACCGGGCTCGACCTCTCCGAGACGGCGCTGGGCCGGGCGCGCGCGGCCGCGGCCGAGCGGGGCGCCGATGTGGACTTCGTGCAGGCCGACCTCGCCGAGGACTGGCCGGTCGTGGGGGAGTTCGATCTGGTGACGGCGAGCTTCCTGCACTCGATGGCCGAGTTCCCGCGGATCGACGTGCTGCGGCGGGCGGCCTCCGTCGTCGCTCCCGGCGGCCGCCTCGCCGTCGTCTCGCACGCCGCACCCCCGCCGTGGGCGAGCGGCGACGATCACCGCCACGGAGAGATGCACCTCCTCGGCCCCGAGGAGGAGCTCGCCGAGCTGGCCCTCGACCCCGCCGAGTGGACCGCGGAGCTCGTCGAGACGAGGGAGCGCGCCGTGACCGCTCCCGATGGCACGGCAGCCGTGCTCCTGGACGGCGTGATGCTCCTGCAGCGACGCGGCTGAGCAGGCGCCGCTCGAGGACCCGCGGCCGGGCTAGCGTGGTCCGCGACCCCGACCCCGCAGGAGGCGCCGATGCCGCTCGATCCGTACCTCGCCGCCCGGCTGCCCCTCCTGGCCGGCCTCGCGTATCCGCTCGACGCCGAGCAGGCCGCCCGCATGGCCGCGTTCGAGGAGGATCCGGGGGCCTGGTCGCTGCCCGAGGGGATCGACGTCGTCACGGAGACCGCGTCCGGCCCGCACGGACCGGTCCCGCTGCGCGTGTACTCGCCCGCCGCGCCCGAGCGCGCTCTGCTCTGGGTGCACGGAGGAGGGTTCGCCGCCGGGAGCATCGACATGCGCGAGTCGCACGTCGTCGCGGCGGAGCTCGCCCACCGGGCGCGGGCCCGGGTCGTCTCCGTCGACTACCGGCTCGCCGGCCCCGACGTCCGCTACCCCGTCCCGCTCGACGACGTGCACGCCGCCTGGCGGCACCTCCGCAGCACGGAGTCCGGATCCACACCCGTCGCGATGGGCGGCGCGAGCGCGGGAGCGGCCCTGGCCCTCGGTTCGGTCCTCCGCGAGCGCGACGCCGGTGCGCGGCTGCCGGAGCACGTGCTCCTGGCCTACCCCTTCGCCCACTTCCCCAACCCCGCCGTCGACGACGCGATCGCGGCCGAGCTGCGCGAGCTGCCGCCGGTCCTCCGCTTCCCTCCGTCGAGCATCGAGGGCATGGTGCGCACCTACCTCGGGCGGATCTCCGACCTCCCCGTCGAGGCGCTGCCCGGCTCCGCGCCGCTGGCGGGTCTGCCTCCGGTCACGGTCCTCGTGAACGAGTACGACGAGCTGCGGGGGTCAGCGGAGCTGCTCCTGCGCCAGCTCGCGGAGGCGGGCGTCGCCGTGACCGGGCACCTGGCCGCCGGCATGCCCCACGGGCACCTCAATCGGACGCCGGCGCTGCCCGAGGTCGACCGCTCGCTGCATCTCTTCGCGGCTCAGCTGCGCGCGATGGGCTGAGGCGCCCGGCCTCGTCCCGTCCGCTCCGCCCCGCTCAGCTCAGGCGCGGTCCGCACCGTCCCGCTCAGGCGCGGTCGTGCAGGGTGACGTGGTAGCCGTCCGGGTCGGCGAAGGTGAAGGTGCGCCCGAACGGGCCGTCGATGGGAGCCGCGACGACGGGGTGCCCGTCGGCGACGAGCGCGTCGTGGATCTCCTGCACGCCGGTCGCGTGCAGCCAGATCGCGGCGCCCATACCGGGGCGGGAGGCGGAGTCGAGGTCGGTGCCGGGCGCGAGGTCGCGCAGGGCGAAGGCGATCGGAGTCGTCGCGAAGACGACGGCGTGCGGCGGGCCGGCGGGCGAGCGGACCAGGCCGAGGTACTGCTCGTAGAACGCCTGGGACGCCGCGAGGTCGCGGACCTGGAGTGAGACGAAGTCGGGGCCGGTGACGGGCATGGGGTTCCTCCTCGGTTGTGTCAGCTTTCTGACACATTGGAGCGTATGTCAGAATACTGACATGAGTCAAGACGGCATCGACCTCGAGACCTCGCTCGGCTACCTCCTCAAGGAGGCCTCGAGCGCCCTGCGCGCGGCGATGGAGGCGGTGCTCCGCCCGCTCGGGATGACGGTCACCCACTACTCCTGCCTCGAGCTCCTCGCCCAGCGGCCGGGCCTCTCGAACTCGGAGCTCGCGCGGGGCGCCTTCGTCACCCGGCAGTCGATGAACGTCCTGCTGCAGACTCTGGAGCGCGACGGCGTCGTCACCCGCCCCGACGCGGCTCCGGTCGGCAAGGCGCTCCCCGCCCGGCTCACCGAGCGCGGACGCCGCAGCCTCGCCGAGGCCTCCTCCGCCGTCCGCGGGGTGGAGCTGCGGATGCTGGAGGGGCTCGCGGAGGAGGAGCGGCAGGCGGCGGCGCGCCTGCTCCGCGGCATGATCCGGTCGCTGCGCGCGGACGACCGCACCTGAGGCCGCGCTGTTCCGCCGTCTGTAGGAACGGGCGCCGCGCGCTCGCCGGTACGGTCGCGCTCATGGCAGCAGGAGGAGCGGTGCGCCCGCTCGACGTCGGGATCGTCGGCGGCTCGATCGGCGGACTGTTCGCCGCGGCACTGCTCGTCCGCGACGGGCACCGCGTGACGGTCCTCGAGCGGTCGGCGACGGGCCTGTCGCGGGAGGCGCCGGGCTGGTGGCCCAGCAGGACCTGATCGACCTCCTGCACGCGATCGGCCGCGACGACGAGGCGCGGGTCGGCGTCGTCGCGCACGAGCGGATCACCCTCGACCGCTCCGGGCGCGTGATCGGCCGCGACCCCTCCCCGCAGACGCAGGTGTCGTGGGACCACCTCGACGACACGCTCCGCTCGCGGCTCCCCGCCGACCGCTACCTCCTCGGTCACGCCGTCGCCGGGGTGCGCCCCTCGACCGGGACGGACCCGGTCGTCGTCGAGCTGCGCGACGGGAGCGGCCTGGAGTTCGACGTCGTCATCGGAGCCGACGGCCTCGGATCCGTCATGCGCGCGGCGGTCGCGCCCGAGGCGCCGGGGAACCGCTACGCCGGCTACTCGACCTGGCGCGGGCTGATCCCGGAGTCGGCGCTCTCCGCCGAGGCCGCGGCGACTCTGCTCGGACGCTTCGCCTTCTACACCGCGCCCGGCGAGCACATGCTCGGCTACCTCGTCCCCGGACCAGCCGGCGAGGTGGAGCCCGGCCGACGGCGCTACAACTGGGTCTGGTACCGGCCCCTCTCCGAGGACGCCCTCCGCGGAGTGATGACGGCGTCCGGCCGTCCACCGGAGAGCGTGTCCCTCGCGCCCGGCGACCTCGCTCCCGATCTCCGCCGCCGGCTCGAGGAGGACGCGCTCGACCGCCTGCCGCCGGCCTTCGCGGCCGCCGTCCTGGCCGAGCCGCAGCCCTTCCTGCAGGCGATCGTCGACTACGTCCCGCCGCGGACGGTCCGCGGCCGGGTCGCCCTCCTCGGTGACGCCGCCGTGACGGTGCGGCCGCACACGGCCATGGGCGCGGCCAAGGCGGCGGGCGACGCGCTGGCCCTCGCCGGCTCCCTCGCGCGGCACCCGGTCGACGAGGCGCTCCAGCGCTACGAGGCCGAGCGGCTCCCCGTCGGCCGCGCCATCGCCGAGTACGGCAGGCGCGTGGGCCGCTCGATCCCGCTGCTGTCCGAGTGACCGCAGTACCGCGCTCCTGATCGATCCCGGACGTCCGCAGTGACCACCGCCTTCCCGGTGACGAGCCGCCACGGCGAAAGAGTGCGATCGAGAGCGAAGAAGAAGGTCTCCGCTGGAAGTCCTCAGGTGAGCCGAGGTCCGTGCCCGTCACGAGTTCATCCCCCGCCCCCGCCTGGCCGCTCCCCGCCGTCCGCCGCGCGTCCCTTGCTCCTCGACCGCGGAGACGGCACCCTCGGGTGACGGCCCACGGCGAAGGAGACGCATGGACGACGACGGACTCCTGGCTGCGCTGCTGCGGGGACGGCCGGCGACGCTGGCCGACGCGGCGGAGCTGACCCACATCGACGCGGCCGAGGTCGCCGCGGCGATCGAGCGGCTCCGCGGCCGGGGGCTCATGGGCGGCGAGGGCGAGCAGCTCGACTTCCCGGCGCCGATGGAGTGGGCGGCCGCGGCCATCGCCCGGCACACGGAGTCGGCGCGGCGGGCGGGCAGGGAGTCCCTGGACGGGATCGAGCGCGTCGTCGCGGGCCTGCCGATGCTGCTCGGCGCCTGGCGGGTCGGCGAGGACACGTCGGATCCCGTGCCGACCCTCCTCCGCCACGGGCCGCACGCCTCCGAGGACCTCTGGTTCGACCTGGTGCGCCGCGACTCCGGCTCGCTCGTGGCGGTGCTCCCGAACGTGGAGCGGTTCCTCGACCCGCCGACGGAGCGGGCGATCCGCTTCGGGCACGCGCTCGCGGCGAAGGACCGGGTGCGCGTCATCATGCCGGCCGCCGGCGCGCGCGACCCGCGGGTGCTCGCCCGGGTGGAGGCGTACCAGGCGGCGGGCGTCGAGTACCGGCTCCTCGAGAGCCCGCCGAGCTGGTTCTGGGTCGACGGCGACCACCTCGCCGTCCCGTTCGAGTGGGGCGAGACGAAGCCGACCAGTGTGCTCGGCGTGCGCCATGCGGCGCTGGCCGGTCTGGTCGAGTCGTACTTCGAGGTGCTGTGGCGGCAGGCCGCTCCGATCGGAGCCGTCGACCAGAGCTGGCTGCCGCTGCTCCGGCTGATGCGCCAGGGCGTCACGCTCGAGACCGCGTCGCACCGGCTCGGCATGAATCCGCGGACCGGCCGCCGCCGCGTGGCCGCCGCGATGGAGCACTACGGAGTGGCGACGCTCTTCGCGCTCGGCACGGCGTGGGCGGCGGACTCGCGCACCCGCGACGGCGACGCCGGTGCCGGAGAGCCGGTGCTCGATGATCCGGAGGCGCTCGAGCCGGGAGCGCTGGACGACGGTGAGATCGACCTCGCCGAGACGGTGCCGCGCGATTGAGCTCCCGCGGGACCGAGCCGTGCGGCCGACCCCTCGACGCCTTCGGGTGGCACTGAGGAGTCGGCCGATGCGCCCGCCCGGGCACCTCTCCAGTGTCGGGACGTGACCACGGCGGGGACAAGAGCCTGTAGCGGACACGTCCGCAAGAGGACACCGCACCCGGGAGCGGATCGTCGGCGCTGCCGCTCCGGGGTGGGCGCGTGCCAGGCTTGCCGCATGGATCTCGAGGTGCGGCCGGGGCTCGTCGTCCCCGCATCGGAGCTGCAGTGGCGGTTCTCGCGCTCCTCCGGGCCCGGCGGGCAGCACGTGAACACCTCCGACAGCCGCGTGCAGCTCACCTGGAGCGTCGAGGAGTCGACGGCACTCTCGGACGAGCAGCGCTCGCGCCTGCTCGAGCGCCTCGGGCGGCGGCTCGTCTCCGGAGCGGTCACTGTCACGGTGGCGCAGGAGCGCTCGCAGCTGCGCAACCGCGAGACGGCCTTCGAGCTGCTCCGCGGGATCATCACCGCGGCCCTCGCGCCTCCCTCCGCCCCGCGGCGCCCGACCCGGCCCACGCGCGGCTCCACCCGCCGCCGGCTCGCCGCGAAGCAGCAGCGCTCCGAGACGAAGCAG
Organism: Rathayibacter sp. AY1C9; assembly: GCF_002932315.1. Lineage (NCBI taxonomy): Bacteria > Bacillati > Actinomycetota > Actinomycetes > Micrococcales > Microbacteriaceae > Rathayibacter > Rathayibacter sp. AY1C9. The sequence continues at coordinate 20,032 of NZ_PSVZ01000023.1, read as the reverse complement.
CAGCGCCGGCGGCCGCCCGGCGACTGAGCGGAGCCGGGGGTCCGTCCGGCGGGTGCGCCAGGCCGCGGTGCCCCGGTCGCGCCCGACCCGGCTCAGGGAGTGAAGAACGCCTCGATCGCCGCGGTCAGGGCGACCAGGTCGTCCACGTGGGCGAGCTCGCGCGCCGAGTGCATCGAGAGCAGCGGCACTCCCACGTCGACCGTGGAGATGCCGAGCCGGGTCGCGGTCAGCGGGCCGATCGTGGATCCGCACGGCACCGAGTTGTTCGAGACGAACTCCTGGTACCCGACCCCGGCGCGCTCGCAGACGCCCGCCCACATCGCCGCGCCGCGCGCATCCGTCGCGTAGCGCTGCGTCGCGTTGATCTTGAGCAGCGGCCCCTTCCCGGCGACCGGCTGGTTCGACGGGTCGTGCTTCTCGGAGTAGTTGGGGTGCACGGAGTGGCCGGCGTCGGCCGACAGGCACCAGGAGGCGGCGATCGCCCGGGCGCGCTCGTCGACGCCGGCGCCGAGGGCCGTGCCGATGCGCGAGAGGACGTCCTTGAGGAACGGCCCGCTCGCTCCGGACCGGCTCGCCGAGCCGAGCTCCTCGTGGTCGAAGGCGGCGAGCACGCTGATGTGCGCGGGCGGCGCCGCGGGATCGGCGCTCGCCGCGAGGAGCGCGACGAGGCCGGCGTGCACGGAGCTGAGGTCGTCCATCCGCCCGGCGGCGAGGAACATCTCGTCGAGCCCGAAGCGGCGCGGCGCCTGCGTGTCGGTGGTGAGCAGGTCGTAGCCGGCGATGTCGGAGGCGTCGTCGAGCCCGGCGTGCGCGGCGAGCAGCTGGAGCAGGTCGACCTCGGAGGCGTCGCCGATGCCGAACACGGGGACGGTGTGCTTCTGGCGGTCGAGGGTGAGGCCCTCGTTCGCCGTGCGGTCGAGGTGGATCGCGAGCTGCGGGATCCGCAGCAGCGGGCCGGTCCGGAGCAGGCGCGTCGAGCCGTCGCGGGTGACCACGCGCCCGGCCAGCTCGAGCTCGCGGTCGAGCCAGGAGTTGAGCAGCGGGCCGCCGTAGATCTCGACGCCGGCCTGCAGCCAGCCCTTCGAACCGATCGTCGGCCGGGGCTTGAGCATGAAGCCGGGGGAGTCGGTGTGGGCGCCCAGGATGCGGAAGGGCGTGGTCGCCCCGGAGCCCTCGGGCAGGTGCCAGGCGATGATCGCGCCGTCGCGGACGACGTAGTACCGGCCGGGCCCCGCGGGCCACGCCTGCGTCTCGTCCAGCCCCGTGAATCCGGCTCCCTCGAGGCGCCGTGCCGCCTCGGCGGCCGCGTGGTACGAGGAGGGGGAGGCGGTCAGGAACTCGGCGAAGTCGGCGATGTGGTCGTCACGCGTGGTCATCCCTCCAGTGAAGCACGCGGCGCGGCCGGGACGGGGAGGGTGCCGGGGGAGCCCCTGCGGCGGCCGTCACGGCCGGGCAGGGGCACCCCGGGGCGGAGGGTCAGCGCCGGGTCAGGTCGACGTCGGCCTCCGCGGCGATCGCCTTGATCAGCGCCGAGGCGTTCTCCCCGCCGAAGCCGGCGGCCATCGCCTCGTCGATGTAGTGGCGGGCCGTCGCGACGCCGGGGACGGGCGCACCGACGCTGTCCGCGTAGGTCTGGATCAGCCCCGCGTCCTTCTGCATCAGCGCGAGGGCGAAGGACGGCGAGTAGTCGCCGGCGACAGCCTGCTCGACCCGCTGCGGGCGTCGCACTTCCCCGTTCGAGTCCGCGACGGCCGAGGACGCGGTCATCACGGACGCGGAGTTCAAGTCAGTTGCCGCGGATCTGATGAACATCCGCAGCACGATCGGGTACGTCTCGAGCAACCTCAACCAGCTCGCCCCTCGGTGGCGCCAGCGGGCGAGGGCTGATGCGCAGAAGTTGTGCGCGGGAAGAGGTGCTGAACCGCTCGTCGCCGCGTGAGGAGGGGGCGACGAGCGGTTCAGCGCTGGTCTTTCGGGTGTCGTTAGCGCACGACTCCGTCGATCTCGAAGCTGTCGAAGCTGCCGGCGAGGTACGGGTCGGGGAACTGTGACTTGCCGAGGAAGTTGCCGCTGGTGCGGCCTAGGTCCTTCGGAGCGAGCGGCATGGCGGTGTTCTGCCCGACCTGCACTCCGTTGGCGAAGATCGTTCCCGTCGTCGTGCCGTTCGTATTCGCCTTGAAGGTCACCTTGATGTCGGTCCACTGCCCAGCGGGCATCGTGAAGTTCGTCGAGATCCGTGTCTCCGCTCCATTACCGGAGGTCGTGAGGGCGAGCCCTAGCTTCCCGTCAGTCGACTTCGGCGTGAGGAACACGTACTTCTGGGTGCTGCTGCCGAAGTCGAACAGCCGGCTGAAGGTGGAGATCGAATCGACCTTCACCCTCATCGAGATGGTCAGGTCCTTCGAGCGTGACAGGATGTCCGACGGCAGCTGGGCGAAGGCCCCGTCGCTTCCGTTCAGCCGCAGCACGCTCGCCGTGCCGTCGGTGGCGGTTGCCGCCGTCCCCTTGAGCGCGAGCGCGTTGCCGTTGCCGGAGGCGTCGGGGACGGTGCCGTTCGACGATGAGTCGAAGGTGTAGGTCACCCAGTCGGCCGGGAGCGGCTGCAGGGCTTGAACGGTCACGGACACCGTGTCGGTGGTCGCAAGGACGCCGTCGCTTGCCCGGAGTGCGAACACGTAGCTGCCGGCGGTACTCACCGACGCAGACGTGCGGCGAGCAGTCGGCGACGCGAAGGTCGCGGTGGCACCGGCAGGAGCAGACTGCACGCTCCACTGCGTCGTCAGGGTTCCGTTCGGCGAGCCGAGTCCGTCGTCGGAGGCGGATCCGCTGAGCTGGATCGGATCGAGTCCGAGGGACAGCCCGGCCTGGTCGGGTCCGGCGTTGACGGTCGGCGCCGCATTCGCGCCCGGGGCGGTCGAGACCAGGTGGACGATGTACGTGCTGCCGGCGGGCGCATCGAACGGGACGCGGACCGGCGCGGGAAGCGTTCCCGCGAGAGAGGCGGGCCGGTAGACGTTGACGGTGCGCTGGCGCACGCCGTTCACGATGACCGCGTAGCTGCCCTGCGCGAGGCCGCTGACCTCAGCGATGCCGGAGTGTGCGGTGCCGGTGCGGTTGAGCATGTCCAGGCGCAGGTCGGCGCTGTTCGAGCCGACGATCGCCTGCGAGTAGGCGTCGTTCTCGAGGTCGACCGACAGCTGCTGGGTCACCAGGTTGAGGCGGCGCTGCAGGCCGTCCTTCGGGATGACGGTGGTGGAGTAGGCGTCCCGCGAGACGTCCGCTCCGTATCCGACGACTCCGAAGATCGGGTCATCGGTGACGACGTCGGCGCTGAGGGTCTGCAGGGTGCCCCACAGTCCGAGATCGCTCTCGCCGGTCATGCCCCGCCAGCCGTTGTTCAGCTTGACGTTCGCGCCTCCGCCGACCCCGAGGGTGCCGAGGTTGCCGCGCTCGGCCTGGTACGACCACGATGCGGCTCCGATGTTGGCCGGCGCGTTGCTGATCTGGCCGGAGTTGATGGTCGCGAGTCCTGCGACCTTGCCGGCGTAGTTCAGGCGCTGCAGCTCGGCGCGGCGCGCGGCGGTGATGGCCGTGGTTCCGGTCTCGAGTGCTGCGGTGTGGTTGATGTAGTCGTCCATCGTGTAGCCGGCGAGGGAGGCGCTGTACTGGAACTGCCACCAGTTCTCGCCCGTGATGGTGGTGGGGTCGGAGTACCAGTACCAGACGGGCATGCGTCCGCGGGCGGCCTCCGTCTTGGCGACGATGTCGCGCATGACGCGCAGGGCGTTCGTCTTGTCGTCGTTCACATTGAGCTTGGCGAGGGTGTAGACCGCCTCCTCCCCCGTGTTGTCGTAGCTGTACTCGGAGCCGTAGGGGTAGGCGTTGGAGGAGAAGTTGGCGTACTTGATCGCCATCTTCGCTTCGATGTCGTTGGCCTGCGTGTCCAGTCCCTCGGCGCGCAATGCGGCGATGAGATCGGGTGTCGAGAGCTCACCCATGAGTCCGGTCTCCCAGTTGTAGGCGACGGGTCCCTCGTAGAGCTCCTTGAAGATCCCGTAGGCCGTCGTCAGGTACCACTGAGCGGGGTGGGCGTAGGCGATCGCGGAGGGGTTCTGCTTGGCGATGTTGTACATGCCGAAGAACGTGTTGTAGACGTGCGGGTAGGCGTAGCCGCGGTAGCCGGGCGTGGTGTTCAGGCTGCCGGGCTTCCCCTGCTCCCAGAAGTCGTAGACGGTGTACTTCGGCGCGGCGCTGGGCGACGTGTTCCCCATCAGGTTCTCCCAGACGGCCTTCTGGAGGTAGTCGTCGAGGGCCTTGATCTGGGTGGCGTCGGGCAGGGCGACGAGCTTCTCCGCAAGGAACTGGCCGTGCGGGAGTCCCCAGTCGTCGCCGAGCCCGTAGTAGCCGGCGTACTCGTTGCGGCGGCACTGAGGGGCGTTCGTCGTGGTGGCGAGGCTGCCGTCGGGGGCGTTCATCATCCAGTCGTCGAAGGTGTAGTTGCGGATGTCGCTCGCGGAGAGTCCGTCGGACGGCTTCCACTGGGTCTTCTCGACCATGAACTTCGCATGCGTGTCGAGGAGTCCCGCGACACTGTCGATCACGGAGAACTGGAGGACGGACTGCCGCGCGGCGCCGGTCTGGTCCGTGTACGAGACGGTGACGTCGTTGGCGCCCAGCTGCGTGCGGTCGAAGGTCATCCCGTAGATCCGGTAGTCGCCGTTGCTCCGGGAGAACGTCACGACGGGGTTCGTGGGCGCTGACCCCTTGAGGTCGTTGCGGTTGCGCGCGGTGACTGACGTGATGGTGCCCTTGATCCGGAACGCCATCTCTACGCGCCGGTCGATGGGCACGATGAGTCCGGGGACGACCGTGGTGTCGAGCAGCCCTCGATCGAACATCGTCTGCTTGAGTGCTGCGTCGTCATCGACCTTGCCGATGCGATAGGTGTAGCTCTTCGTCGCGCCCGGCGCGATGGCGACACTGGTGGAGCTGAGGTAGCCGCGGTTGGTCTTCTGGATCGCGGTGGAGTGCGGGTAGTAGATGTTGAGGCCCTTGATGTTCGAGCTCTCGTTCGCCGAGTTCCAGGCCCAGGAGGTGTTGCCGACTTCCTCGGTGCGCCAGCGGTCCTGGTACTCGAAGCCGGAGCCGGATGCGGTGTCGGCGGTCATGGCGATGAACGGGCCCTGGCCGCTGGGACGCTCGAGAGTGACGTAGGAGCCGTTCTTACCCACGTAGGAGTGTGTGAGGACCCGGGTCTCGTAGATCGAGTCGCCCTGCCTCCATAGCTCGTTGCCGGGAACGGGGACACCCCAGTCGCCGATGACGAGCTGCGTGGCCGCGGTGTTCTTGACGTCCTGCTTCCAGACCAGGGAGCCGTCGGAGGCGAGAGAGTACGTCTCGGTGACGGTGAAGCCCTTCACGCCTTCCGCGTTGGTGGAGTTCTGGTGGGTGACCGTCACACTGCTCGACGTCGCCGAGACGGTGCGGCCGTCGGCCGACTGGGAGGTCCACGCGGTCTTCCAGGGGTTCGCGCCGACACCGGTGGTCGACACTGCTCCCGTGCCGTTCGCGTAGGAGAACATCAGGTTCCCGAACCACTGGCGGTACTTGCTGTTCGTCTCGCGGGCCTGCTCCGGAGCGCTGTCCGGGTTCATCAGGTATTCGGTGTCGTGTAGGTCGCCGACGATCTTGAGCGACTGCATCGACCCGTCCGCGGCGAAGCTCGCGCGGATCTTGTCGGAGGCGAGCGTGTAGGGGTAGCTGGTGGCGGCGTCGGCGGTCTGGCCGACCACCACCGATCCTGCTGCGGCGATGACGCCGATCGTGAGTGCCGCGAGCAGCCGAGAGGCTCTGCGTGAGAGGAGGGACATGTCCTGCCTTCTTCGTCGAAGTGCGGATGCGGTGACCGGCGGCCGCCGCAGAGGAGCGAGGATCCGCCCGGCGGTGGGAGCTCGCCCGGGAATCAGGAGTGGTTCACGGGAAGCCAGATGCGCATCGACACGGGACCTCGGGATCCCCACGACCGGTACGGGGTGAGCGCCACGGTCAACGGCCGTCGGTGCGGGGTTCGAGGGATTCTGGAGAAGGGCCATTCGTGCTCGTCGCGTTCGGCGACGCTGCCGGCGAGCGTCACACGCCCCTCTCGTGCGATCGGGACCGCTCCGGCGTCCAGGGCGATGTCGTCGACGTGGGCGCCGGCGGGGAGGTCGACGGACTCGAGGCAGAGGATGTCCGGTCCGTGCTGGACGGCGACGGTGCCGCGGGTGGCATCGATCCTCTCGTCGGGCTGCACGAGGACGGGTTCGAAGGGGAGGTCGAGTTCGATCCGGTCGCCGACGCGGAAACGCCGTTCGAGGTGGAGCGTGCCGTGGAACGGTCCGGTCGGCGTCTCGGCAGCATCCCCGTCGGCGGAGACGACGACGACGTCCGCGTTCGTCGCCCAGGTCGGGATCCGCAGCGTCAGAGTCCACGGCTCGACGGGTGTGCGCGTGATGGTCACGGCGACTCGCCCCCGCTCCGGCAGGTCGCTGGAGACCTCCATCGAGACGTCTCCCTGGAGGAGAGCGGCGGAGATCGTGGCGGACGCGTACTGGTGCAGCTGCACACCCTTCGCATCGGTGGTGGCGAGGTAGCCGGACAGCGAGGCGAAGGTGCGGGCGAGGTTGTTGGGGCAGCAGGCGACGTCGAACCACGCCGCCCGCTGACTGGAGTCCGCGCGCTTGGACTGCTCCTCCGGGGAGGACGCGACGCCCGGCTCGCGCCGGTGGAGGGTGTTCGCGTAGAAGAAGGAGCGGCCGTCCTCGGACACGGCGGTGGCGATGATGTTGTGCAGAGTGCGTTCGATCAGGTCCGCGTAGCGCGGGCGGCCGGTGGCGAGCAGCAACCTCCACGAGAGCATGATCGAGCCCACGCCGGCGCAGGTCTCGCAGTACGCGCGGTCGTTGGGTAGCTCGAAGTCGGCGCCGAACGCCTCGTCCTGGTGATGCGAGCCCATTCCACCGGTGATGTAGGTCCGGCGTGCGACTGTGGCCTCCCACTGCCGCTCGACGATCGCGAGCAGCTCGGCGTCATCAGTGTCCACGGCGACGTCGACCACCGCGGACGTGAGGTAGAGGGCGCGCACCGCGTGTCCGCGGAGGACCTTGGCCTCGCGGATCGGGACGTCGTCCTGGAAGTAGGCGCGACCGAACTCGACGTCTTCCAGGCTCTGGTGACCGCGGCGGTCCAAGAACACGCGGGCTTGCTCGAGGTAGCGCTCCTCCCCCGTGGCGCGGGCGAACTCCGTGAGCGCGACCTCGATCTCCGGATGTCCGCAGACCGTCTGGCGGCCGTCCGCCCCGAACTCCGAGCAGATGTGGTCGGCGAGACGGCGCGCGGCCTGCGTGAACCCGTCCTCACCGTGGGTGCGCAGTCGCGCGACCGCGGCCTGGAGGAGGTGTCCGGCGTTGTACAGCTCATGGCCCCACTCGAGGTCGCTGTAACGCTCAGCCTGACCGTGCCGGCCGAAGCGGGTGCCGAGATAGCCGTCGCTCTCCTGCGCACTGACGATGCGGGCGGTGAGAGCGCGGATGATCGATTCGGTCTCCGGGTCCTCACGTCCGGCGGTGTGCCAGCAGAGCCCTTCGAGGGTCTTGTAGACCTCGGAGTCGGCGAACTCGCGTCCGCGACGGCCTTCGGCGAGTCCGCCCCCGACGGCGAGCTCGAAATTGCGCAGCCATCCGGCGCGCTCCAGCCAGCCGAGGTTGTGCTCGAAGGTGGCGGTCGCGTTGACGGCGACCCGACGTCCCCAGAACCCCTCCGGGTCCAGCTGGACCCGGTCGATGGCGAGGGGTGTCAGGGTCCCGGCGGCCGGGTCAACGGGCAGGGCTGGGGAGAAGGTCATGACGGGATCTTTCACGAGTGGCGCGGGACGAGAGGAAGGACGACTGCTACTTGACGCTGCCGACGGCGAGGCCCTCACGCAGCAGCCGGAACGACAGCACGTAGACGGCCAGCAGCGGCAGCGAGGAGATGACCGCGAGAGCCATCAGCCCGGGCCAGTCGATCCCGTACCCCGACGTCTGCTGCGCGATGAGAGCGCTGATCGGGTAGTTGACCGGAGAGGGGAAGAGGTTGATCGCGAAGAGGAACTCACCCCAGGCGACGAGGAAGATCAGCGAGCCGACCGTCGCCATGCCGTTTCGAACGATCGGGACGACGACGGCGAAGAAGGTGCGCAGCCGACCGGCCCCGTCGATGGAGGCGGCCTCTTCGATGGCGTCGGGCACCGCGGCGAAGAACGGTCGCAGCAGCAGCACGGCCCACGGCAGCAACATCGCCGTATCGGCGAGGACGAGACCGGCGGTGGTGTCCAGAAGACCGAGCCTGCTGAAGATCGCGAACAGAGGGATGATGCTCGCCGTCTGCGGCACCATCTGCAGGAAGATCAGCAGCCCGAGGACGAGACCGGCGACGACGCCGTCGACGCGGCGCAGCGCGTAGGCGAACGGGACGCCGAGCGCGAGCACCAGTGCAGTGGTCCCGAGGGCGATCTGCGCCGACTGGGCGAGCGCCGTCGCGAGGGCGGGGTTCGCGAGCGCCTCCGCATAGGCGTCGAAGGAGGGCGCCGAGAGGATCGCTCCGCCGACGACGTCGCCCTGGCGCTTGAGGGAGGTGAGCACGATCCAGACAAGGGGCAGCCCGTACAGGACGTAGAGCACCACGCGTACGGTGAAGGCGACCGGCTCCCGGGTGCGGGACGGTCGCGCGACGCGGGTCTCAGCGCCGCCTCGCAGGCGGGTCAGGGGGGCGGTGAGGGTGCTCATCAGGACTCGCTCCTGGTCGATCGGACGTAGACGACGGCGAGGACCGCCACGATAGCGAGGGCGATGATGCCCGTCGCGGAACCAAGTCCGTAGTCGTGCTGGACGAAGGCCTGGGAGTAGCTGAGGTAGGGCAGCGTGGACGTCGCGTCTCCGGGGCCGCCGGCGGTCATCACGTAGATGAAGTCGAAGCTGCGGAAGGCGTAGACGACGGTCAGGATCGCCAGGATGACGGCGGTCGGCCGCGCCGCGGGGATGAGGATGCTCCGGATCTCCTGCCAGCGGCTCGCGCCGTCGACCGAGGCCGCCTCGAGGATCTCGGGGTCGATGCCCAGCAGAGCCGACCGGAAGACCAGCGCATTGAAGGGGATGACGGCCCAGGCGTTCACAATCGCGACCGAGAGCAGCGCGAACCTCGCGTCGTAGAGGAAGGGGACGCCCTCCGCCGAGAGGCCGGTCGCCCGCACGAGCGTGTTGACCAGACCCTGATCGGCGAGGAGGAACTTCCAGATGCTGCCGTTCACCACGGGCGGCATGGCCCAGATGAACACCATCATCCCGAGGAGGAAGGCACTGCCCAGTCGGGAGGACCGGAGGGCGATCGCCGCTCCGAGTCCTCCGACGACCCCGACGACCGTGACCAGGACCACGAAGGCCCCGGTGCGCAGCGTGGCGCCGCCGAGGTCGGAGCCCTCGAGCAGCGCGAGGAAGTTCTGGACGCCGACGAACGGCCAGTCCCCGTTGAGGGTTCCGGAGCTGACCTCGCTGACGCTCATCCTCATCAGCAGGTAGATGGGGTAGAGCGACAGCGCCGCGAGCAGCACTCCTCCCGGTGCGGCGAAGCCCAGTCGGCCGCCGCCGACGCCGGATCGTCTCCGGGTCGTGGTCGAGGTGCTGCTCACGGTCGCTCCATTCTCTCGTCGGGGTCTGCTACTGCTGGAGCAGCGGCGTCAGGGTCGTCATCAGGTCGCTCGAGAGCTGCTCGGGGGTCCCGCTGCCGGCGACCGCCGCGCTCCAGGACTCACCGACGGTCTGCAGCACCTTCGCGACGTTCTCGGACGGGATCGCCGGGTCAGGCGAGGTGTGGCCGTCGTCCTGGAGGATCGCCGCGAACTGGGAAAGGATCGGGTCGCTGCCGACCTTGTCGTCGGCAGCTGCATCGGCACGGGCGGGGATCGAGCCGAAGGCGTCGAGCAGCGTCAGCTGCCCCTGCTTCGAGAAGAACTCCTGCTCGAGGTACTCCTGCGCGAGCGCCTTGTTCTCGGAGAAGGCGCCCACGTTCTGCACCTCACCGCCGAGGTAGACCGAGCCGCCCTCACCGACGGGGATCGGCACGACCCCGTACTCGAACGCGGCGTCCTTCTCGGCCGAGGTGATCTGCCAGTTGCCGTTGACGGCGAAGGCCGTGTTCCCCGCGGCGAACTGCTGGAAAGGGACCGTCTGGTCCCACGTCGCCGCCTCCTTGGTCAGGTAGCCCTTCGCGGTCCAGTCCTGCACCATCGCGAACGCGTCCTGCAGAGGCTGCTGCTCGGGTGCGGCGTAGTCCCACCCGGCACGCGAGAGCCACGGGAACGCCTGCCACTCGCCCTCGGAGTTCGCCTTGCCGGTCAGCGTGATGCCGTCCTTGCCGGCGGCCGTGGCCGAGGCGAGATCCGCCTCGAGCTCCTCGAACGTGGTGGGAGCCTCGACACCCAGCTCGGTGAGGATGTCCTGGTTGTACCAGAGGCCGATCAGGTTCACGAAGCCCTGCACGCCCATGACGTCGTCGCCGACCTTCTGCACGACGGCGTCGGGGAACTGCCCGGCGTCGGCGTACTGGTCCCACCACTCGTTCATCGGCTCGATGGCCTTCGCCTCGGTGAGGGTGAAGGTATCGGCGGCGTTGTAGACGACCACATCGGGGCCGGTGCCCGTTCCCGCGGCCTGCACGAGCTTGTTCGTCAGCTGGTCGAACGGAACGTAGACGTTCTCGACCGCGACCCCCTCGTGCGTCGATTCGAAGTCCGACGCGAGCTCCTCGAGTCCGGCGGTCTGGCCGTCGACGGAGTAGTAGTGCCAGACGGTCAAGGTGTCGCCGCCGTTCCCGGCCGAGGCGCCTCCCGCGGACGACGGCGTGCAGCCGCTGAGAAGAAGGGCCGCAGTCGCGGCTGTGACCGCTGCGACGATGCTGATCCGGGTGCTGTGACGCCTCACGACGTGCCTCGCTTTCACTGTCTTCATTGACTCGGCCACCTGGTGCAGGCATTTCATCGATGAAATCGAGGACCGCTGTCGGCGATAGTAGAGCCGCCGGGCCGACCCCGTCAACATTCGACACCATCCCTTTTGGATCGCGGTGTGCTGGTCGAGGCGTGCATACTGTGCGCACCAGTTCATCGATGAAACGGAATGGCCATGACCTCGCACCCCGTCCACCGAGCGCACGGCATCGTGCACCCCGCCTTCACGGTCGGGACGATCGATCCGCGGCTCTTCGGATCGTTCGTGGAGCACCTGGGCCGAGGCGTGTACGGCGGCCTGCTCGATCCTTCGCACGAGAGTGCCGACGCCGACGGATTCCGCACCGACGTCCTCGCGCTCGTCGAGGAGCTCGGGGTCACGACCGTCCGCTACCCGGGCGGTAACTTCGTCTCGGCGTACGACTGGCGCGACGGCATCGGTCCGGTCGAGGACCGTCCCGTCCGGCTCGATCCTGCCTGGCACACCGTCGAGCCGAACCGCTTCGGGGTCGACGAGTTCGTCCGCTGGTGCCGGGCGGCACGCGTCGAGCCGATGATGGCGCTGAACCTCGGGACCGACGGAATCCGCTCGGCCCTGCACCTGCTGGAGTACGCGAACCACCCCGGCGGCACCACTCTCTCGGACGAGCGGCGCGCGAACGGCGCCGACGAGGCGCACGGCATCCGTCTCTGGTGCATCGGCAACGAGATGGACGGGCCGTGGCAGATCGGCCACCTGAGCGCCGACGAGTACGGGCGTCTCGCCGCCCGCACCGCCGCCGCCATGCGCGCACTCGACCCCTGCCTCGAACTGATCGTCTGCGGCAGCTCGAACGACCGGATGGCCACCTTCGGAGCCTGGGAGCAGGAGGTACTGCTGCACACGATCGAGCACGTCGACTTCGTGTCCTGCCACCAGTACTTCCGCTACGACGGCGACCTGGCCGCGTTCCTCGCCTCCGGCGTCGCGATGGACCGCTTCATCACCGCCATCGCCGACACGATCGGACAGGTGCGCGCACAGACGCGATCAGAGCGTCCGATCGCCATCTCCTTCGACGAGTGGAACGTGTGGGACTTCGTCGCCCACGACGAGCGCGTCGCCGGAGGGCTCGAATGGGAGGAGGCGCCCCGACTCCTCGAGGACCGCTACACGGCAGCGGACGCCGTCGTCGTGGGCGACATGCTCATCAGCATGATCAACAGAGCCGACATCGTCCGTGCAGCGAGCATGGCTCAGCTGGTGAACGTCATCGGTCCGATCATGACCGAACCGGACGGCCCCGCCTGGCGGCAGAGCACCTTCTGGCCGTTCGCCCAGGCACGGCGTTCCGCCGGCGCGACCGCGCTCCGGACCGTCGTCGAGGCGGACAGCACGGGAGGGGGCGAGGACTCCGCTCCCGTCCTCGCCTTCGCCGCAGCGGCACACGCCGACGGCTCCCTCGACCTGATGATCGTCAACCGCGCGACCGACGGCGTCACGGAGACCACGGTCGACCTCACCGCGTTCCCCGCCCTCACCGTGACGGAGGCGCTGATCCTCCGACACGAGGACCCGTTCGCGACGAACTCGGCGGAGCTCCCCGACACCGTCACTCCGCGACTCCTCGCCGTTGCGCTGTCCGACGGCGTCCTCTCGTTCCGGATCCCCGCCATCGCCTGGGTGACCGTGCGCCTCTCGCCGACCGTCGACCTGGGATGATCGGGGAACGCTCATGGGAGGAATAATGCCGATGCCGCGATCGCGAACCCGCCCGGTGACCATGGCCGATGTCGGCGCTGCTGCAGGCGTCACCGCTCGCACGGTCTCCAACGTGCTCAGCGGCAACGCCAACGTCAGACCCGAGACCCGCGATCTCGTCCTCAAGGCAGTCCGCGATCTCGGATACCAACTCAACGTCTCCGCGCGCGGACTGCGCACCGGCCAGACCGGGCTCATCACCCTCGCGATCCCGGATCTCGCGATCGAGTACTTCGGCCAGCTCGCGACGGTCATCATGTCGGAGGCCGAGCGGCACGGCTGGACCGTGATCATCCAGCAGACCGGAGCGCGCCGAGACGCCGAGATCGCCGTCCTCTCCGGCTCCAGCCGCCAGCTGTCGGACGGACTGATCTTCCAGCCTCACGCACTCGGCCCCGGAGACGAGAAAGTACTCGTCGGGGACCGCCCACTCGTTCTCCTGGGCGACAGGATCTTCGACGGCCCGGTCGATCACGTGACCATGGCGAACACAGCCGCCGCGGCCACCGCCACGCAGTACCTGATCGACCGCCAACACCGGCGCATTGCCGCGATCGGCAGCAACCCCGCCGGCGGATCCGTCAGCGCCGCAGCACTCCGCTTGGACGGATACCGCGGTGCCCTCGAGGCGAACGCGATCCCGTTCGACCCCGCCCTCGTCGCGGTCGCCACCGAGTGGCACCACGCCGACGGCGCCGTCGCGATGACGCAGCTGCTCGACTCCCGCGTCCCTCTGGACGCCGTCTTCTGCTTCAACGACACCCTGGCCTTCGGGGCACTGCACGCGCTGCACGTTCGCGGCATCCGCGTACCGGAGGACATCGCGGTCGTCGGCTTCGACAACGTCACCGCCGCCGCCTACGCGATACCCGCCCTCACCACGATCGATCCCGGCAGCCGCCAGATCGCCAAGACGGCCGTCGACCTCCTCGCTCAGCGCATCCGGAACGGCCCTCCGGCGCACCCGAGCGAGATCGTCGTCGAGCACTCGCTCATCTCCCGCCGCAGCGCGTAGCACAAGCACATTCGTCAGCGACGAGCCGGTCCGCGCCCGAGAACACGTCTGGCTTTGATCGCTGCGACTTTCTCCTTCGTGCCCTCGTACCAGGGCACGGTGCGCAGCAGCGCGGCCCTCGATCCGGTGGAGAGCATTACGGCGCGGCCGCGGGGCATCGCTCCGAGCTCGTCCACGGTCAGGATCCGTTCGCGCTTCAAGGCGGTCGAGGTTGAGCGGACGCCCTTGTTGTAGCTGGCGGAGGTCGTTTCGCGGTCGTAGTCACTGACGAGCTCGGAGACGTTCTGCAGGAAGTCGTTCTCCTTGACGCTGCCGAGGTAGAGGAACGCGTTCGACGCGCTCCACAGCTTCAACATGCCCTCCTTTCCCCGTGCCGCTCATCCAGGCGTCGATCCTCCCGCCCGACGGCAAGCGCGCCTAGCCGCGAAGCCCGCGTCTCTGCGGGACGGAGGCGCCTTCGTTTCCACGGCGGGACGGCGCTCGTCGCTCCTGTGGTGGAAGCGCGCCCGTCACTCCTGCGTGCCCGTCACTCCTGCGTGCCCGTCACTCCTGCGCGGCCGCCGCGAGGGCACGGTCGAGCCAGTCCGCGAGCAGCAGGCGCTCCGCGGGCGTGAGGCCGGCGAGCTCCGGTGCGAGGGCCCGGACGCCGACGAGGGCGGTGAGCCGCCCGCCGTCGCCGGGGGAGGGCGGGTCGGTGAGGATCCCCGCGAGCACGCTGTCGAGCGCGGCGTCGGCGAGACCGGGGTCGCGGTCGGCGGCGGGGGTGGAGAGCAGGGTGGTGACCACGCCGGTGCCCGCCGCCTGGATGAGGCCGACGGCGCGCTCCTCCGGCACTCGGAGGCGGCCCTCGGCGGCCACGCGCTGCACGCGGGCGGCGAGGACCCGCCGCCCGGAGAGGGCGGCCGGTGATCCGGAGGCGCGGCCCGGATCGCTGAGGAGGCGGAAGAGCGCGGGGTTGGCGAGGCCGAACTCCACCTGCGCGGCCCAGCCCGCGCGCAGGTCCTCGACCGGGTCGACGCCGCCGGCGACGGCCGCTTCGACCGTCCGCGCCTTGGAGTCGACCCAGCTGGCCAGCACGTGCTCCGCGACCGCCTCGAGCAGGCCGTCCTTGTCGCCGAAGAGGCGGTAGATCGCCGGAGCCTGCAGTCCGGCCGCCTGGGCGACCGCTCGCGTGGTGACGGCGGCGGGGCCCTCATCGCGGAGGAGGCCGGCGGCCGCCTCGACGATGCGCAGGCGCGTGTCGGTCGGAGGAGTGGGGCTGGTCACGTATCGACGGTAGCGCACGGTTGCTATCAAGGGAATTCCGTGGTTATCTTCGTCGTGGTATCGCTGACACCCCTCATCGGAAGGCTCTCCCCATGATCATCGTGACCGGTGCCACCGGCGCTCTGAACGGCGCCACCGTCGACCACCTCCTCGACTCCGTCCCCGCCTCCGGGATCGCCGTCGTCGCCCGCGACGCCTCGAAGGCCGCCCGCTTCGCGGAGCGCGGAGTGGAGGTGCGCGTCGGCGACTACGCCGACCCCGCCTCCCTCCCGGGCGCCTTCGACGGAGCGGATCAGCTGCTCCTCGTCTCCTCGAGCGATCCGCGGGCCGACGCCGTCGCCCTGCACCGCACCGCCGTCGAGGCGGCCGTCGCGGCCGGAGTCGGACGGGTCCTCTACACGAGTCACCAGGGCGCCGCCGCCGACACCCCCTTCGGCCCGGGCCGGGACCACGCGGCGACCGAGCGCCTGCTCGCCGAGTCCGGACTCGCCTGGACGTCGCTCCGCAACGGCTTCTACGCGCACAGCCTGGGTCTGTTCCTCGGACCGTGGCGGGAGACCGGCGTGATCGAGGTCCCCTCGGACGGTCGCGTCTCGTGGACGGCCCGCGAGGACGAGTCGGAGGCGGCCGCCCGGCTCCTCCTCTCGGGGAGCCCGCAGGACGGGCCGATCATGCTGACCGCGACGGAGGCTCCGACGTTCGAGGAGATCGCCGGGATCGCGGCCGAGGTCGGCGGGCGGCCCGTCGAGCTGCGCGTCCTCGGCGACGACGAGTGGGTCGCCGCGCGCGTCGCGGCGGGTCAGTCCGAGTTCCTCGTGCGCTTCACCCTCGGGATGCACCGGGCGGCCGAGCGCGGCTTCTTCGCGGGCACCGGCCCCGAGCTCGGGCGCCTCCTCGGACGCGAGCCGCGCAGCGTCCGCGACCTGCTCGAAGCCGGACCGGCAGCCGTCACCGGATGACGCCGGGCGGGCCGCCCCGGGCCCGCCCGCGTGACGAGGCGCCGCGCCGTCCGTCGAAGCGCGGCCGAGGCGGCGGCGTCTCGGCGTCAGGGCGGTTTCCCGGCTCCCCCCGCACGACGACGGGAGCCCGCCGCACCGGTGAGGTGCGACGGGCTCCCGAGGAGTGCCGTGCGTCAGCCGCAGCTGCGCGCGCTGTAGGGCGCGGTGGCCGTGGCCGTGACGGTCTTGCCGCCGACCGTGGCCGTGCCGGTGACCGTCGCCTCGCCCGCGGCGAGCTGCGTCGAGCGCACCGTGAACGCGGCGGAGCCGGAGGCGCCCGGCTTCACGCCGGCGATCGTCTTCACGCCCTCCGGGGTGCTGATCGAGACGTCCATCGGCACCGTGTCTCCGTTCTTGCCGACGACCGTCAGCACGACCTTGCCGGCGACGCAGCGCGACGTGGCGGTCGCGCTCACCTTCAGCGAGGACTGCACGGTGACCGTGACCTGCGCCGGCATGCGCGACGCGTCCTGCGCGACGCCCGAGACCGTGAAGGTCCCGGCCGTGGCGTAGGCGGCGGGCGCGACGGCGTCCCAGGCCACGTCGACCGTGCTGGTGGTGCCGGCGGCGGTCGTGATCGTGGCGCGGGGCAGGACCGGCGCGGTGCCGGCCGTGGTCGTCGCGGTCAGCGGAGCGACCGAGGCGACGGCCAGGCCGGGGGCGTAGCCCTCGAGCACCTTCTGGTACTCGGAGCGCGTCACCGGGATGACCGTGCCGTGGCGCGGCTTGCCGCCGTCGGCGTTCTGCGGCAGGCCCGTGCGGAGCTTCGCTCCGAGCGGCTGCCAGGAGTCGCCGTTCGCGAGGTCGTCGGTGCCGAACGGGATGTAGTGGTTCGGCCCGTCGTGGTAGTTCGGCTGGTCGATGAAGAGGAACCAGTCGAGGCCGTTCACGTCGCCCTCGTTGGCGGGGAAGACGTTGGGGCCCTCACCGCTGGTGAAGGTCTTGCCGGGCTCGCCGTTGGGCAGGCCCGAGGCCACCTTCTCCTTGACCAGCGACCACTCGTCCGCCGGTCCGCCGGTGCCGGGCAGCGAGCCCGAGACGGTGGCCAGCAGGTCGGTGCTCTTCTCCTCGCGGAGGGTCATCGACGCCTCGTCCTTGGTGAAGCGGTAGTAGGTGTCGCCGTCCTTCGCGACCGTCGAGTCGATGGTGCCCTTGCCGGCGCCGCGCTTGACGTCGATCCACGGCTTCGCCTCCGAGAAGGAGGTGAAGTCCTCGGTCGTCGCGTACATCATCTGGTTGTAGGTGACGGAGGCGCGATCGGCCGTGTTCGTGGTCGGGTACATGTTCGAGGCCCAGAAGACGACGTAGGTCTGGAGCTCGTCGTCCCAGTACGCCTCGGGGGCCCAGGTGTTGCCGGCGAAGTCGGTGGAGACCTTGACGTGGCGCTGGGCGGACCAGTTCACCAGGTCGGTCGACTCCCAGACCTCGATGTACTTCGAGCCCGACTTCTGCGCGGTGTCGAAGCCGCCGGGGAGCCCGTCGATCTTCAGGTCGGTGGCGAGCATGAAGAACTTGTCGCCCTCGTGCGAGCGGATGATGAACGGGTCGCGCAGGCCCATCGTCCCCAGGTTCGAGGTGAAGACCGGCTTGCCGCCGTTCAGCGTGTTCCAGCTCAGCGCGTCGTTGCCCTTCGAGGCGGCGAGGCTGATGCGCTCGGCGCCGTCGCCCTCTCCGGTGAAGAACGCCCAGACGTACGCCTCGGTGTCGTCGGTGCCGGCGGGGAGCGGCTGCACCCGGAGGGTGAAGTCGCGGGTCCGGGTGGTGGATCCGCTGGTCGCGGTCGCGCGGACGACCACGTCGATCGCGGGGCTCCCGGTCGCGGGGCGGTCGACGTCGATGGTGCGGGTGCCGGCGGCGCTGCCGTCGCGGACGGTCGCTCCGCTCGGGCTGACGACGCTCCAGGCGATGCTCGAGCCGAGCGTGCCGGTGGTGGGCACCGAGACGTTCGTCCGGATGTCGCCGACGTTCGGGATGGCGATCGCGGCGAGGTCGCGCTGGACCTTCGTCGCGTCGTCCAGCTGCGCGGCGACGCGCACCGCGTAGTCGACCGAGCGGGTCTCGGTGCCGACCCTGTAGGTGGCGGTGAGGGTGGCGGTGGCGTCCGGCTGCCCCGCGGCGGGGCGCGTGACGGTCGCGGTGCCGCCGGTGATGGCCACGGCCGCGCTGTTCGACGTCCAGGTGATGCCGACGCCGCTGGCGGTGGTGGGCACCGTGAAGCCGGCGGTCGCCTCCGTGGGCACCGTGACCGACGCGACGGCGCGGTCGAGGGCCTGCGAGGAGTAGAGCGCCTGCACGGAGCTGCTGCTGAGGGCGCTGTCGTAGACGGCGAAGTCGTCCATCTCGCCGTTCCAGCCCGGGTCGTTGTAGGTCGAGCGCGCGATGTACGCGACGAGCGACGGGCCGAACGAGGAGACGTCGCGGGCGATCGTGCTCTGCGAGATCTGCGCGCCGTTGACGTACACGGTGAGCTTGCCGGTCGAGCCGTCGATGACGGTCGTGTAGAGCGAGAGGCCCGAGGGGGTGCGCGCGCCGACGGTCGGGGTGCCCGTCGCTCCGGCTCCGACCTCGGTGTTGTAGGGAGCGCCCGCGTTGACCGAGTTGGTGACGACCGACTTGGTGTAGCCGGAGAGGTTGCTCGGGTTGAGCAGCCAGTAGCCGGAGGAGAACGAGGCGCCGGAGGCGACGGGCGCTCCGACGAACGCGGCGGCGACGTTGCCGGTCCCGCCCTTGTGGGCGAGCCAGGTCGAGAAGGTCAGGTCCTTCTTGCCGACGAGGCCGGCGGTGGGGATCTCGAGGTAGGGAGCGGCCGCGGCGGATCCGCCGGGGAGGCTGATGAGCCCGTTGCGGAACTGGGCCCCGGAGCCGCGCAGCGTCGCGCTGTAGCCGTTGCCGCTGGTGTCGGCGACCGTGGTGCCGGTGGGGGCGGTGTCGAACGTGTAGTGGAGGAGCGGGGTCTCGGTGGCTCCGAAGGCGGAGCTGGGGACCGTGGCGCCGAGCAGCGCCGTGGCGGCGACGGTCGCGACCGCCAGAGCGGTCCTCACCGCCGATCGTGATCGTCTCATGCAGATAGGCCCTCGTGATCGGGTGCGGCGTCGAGGCACGATCCGCAGGGCCGCGGAGGTGTGCGTCTTCGCACGGGATGTGAAAGTGAACATCCTAGATCGCGGTACCGGATCCTGACCAGACCCCGGGAGAGGTCTGCGGGCTCGTGCAGAACGCCCGCCGAGAGCGCGATCCCTGGCCCGCCGACGCACAGGCCCTCCTCTCCGCCGACGTTCTGCAGGAGCCGGCCGGGTGGCACGATGTCCGCATGGCCTCCGACCGCCCCGTCCTGCTCGTCGTCGACGTCGCCGACGGCGGCCGCGAGGATCCCGAGTTCGAGATCGAGCTGCAGCTGCTGACCGCGAGCGTCGTCTCGGCCGCCACCGCCGCGGGCTTCGTGGTCGACCGCGTCCCGGCCGAGCAGGCTGGCGCCGCCGAGCTCGAGCGCCGGCTCGCCGCCGCCGACGCCGTCGTGGTCACAGGGGGCGAGGACGTCGACCCGTCCCTCTACGGCGGCCGGCCCGACGACCCGCACCGCGGCCAGTCCTTCCCCGCCGCCGACCGCGCGCAGATCGCGCTCGTCCGCCGTGCCGTCGAGACGCGGACCCCGCTGGTCGGGATCTGCCGCGGGATGCAGCTGGTCAACGTCGCTCTCGGCGGCGACCTCGTGCAGCACCTGCCCGGCGCGGGTCACGTCGGCCGGTCGGTCCCCGGCGAGCACCTGTCGGGGATGGTCGACCACCGCGTGGCGCTCGAGCCGGGCAGCGCCCTCGCTCGCATCCTCGGCGCCGCCGAGCTCGACGTCCGCAGCTCCCACCACCAGGCCGTCGACCGTCCCGGCGAGGGCCTCGTCGTGGTCGGCCGCGCCGACGACGGCACCGTCGAGGCCCTTGAGCACGAGTCCGCGCCGCTCTGGTGCGTGCAGTGGCACCCGGAGGACGCGGGCTCGC
>NZ_PSVZ01000022.1:0-64466 GCF_002932315.1 Rathayibacter sp. AY1C9 | reverse complement strand
CTGGGCGTCACGGCCCCGGCCGCCGCGCCCGTCGCCCGCCCGGCGGCCCCGGCCCGGCCCGCCTCCGTGCCGGCCGCCGCCGCGCTCCCCGTCATCGCGAAGCCGCCGATCCGCAAGCTCGCGAAGGACCTCGACGTCGACCTCCTCGAGGTGCAGGCCACCGGCCTCGCCGGCGAGGTCACCCGCGACGACGTCATCCGCCACGCCTCCCAGGCCAGCGTCTTCCGCAACATCCAGACCCCCGCCTGGGGCGACGACCGCGAGGAGCGCATCCCCGTGCGCGGCGTCCGCAAGGCGATCGCCGCCGCGATGTCGACGAGCGCGTTCACCGCGCCCCACGTCAGCGTCTTCGTCGACGTCGACGCGACCCGCACCATGGAGTTCGTCAAGCGCCTCAAGAACTCGCCCGACTTCGCCGGCGTCAAGGTCTCGCCGCTGCTCATCATGGCCAAGGCCATCATCTGGGCCGTCCGCCGCAACCCCACCGTCAACTCCGCCTGGACCGACACCGAGATCGTCGTCCGCCACTACGTCAACCTCGGCATCGCCGCGGCCACCCCGCGCGGACTGCTCGTCCCCAACGTCAAGGACGCCCAGTCGATGAGCCTCCTCGAACTGGCCCAGGCCCTCGAGAAGCTCACCCTCGACGCCCGCGACGGCAAGACCACCGCCGCCGACATGCAGAACGGCACCATCACCATCACCAACATCGGCGTCTTCGGGATGGACACGGGCACCCCGATCCTCAACCCCGGCGAAGTCGCGATCATCGCCCTCGGCACGATCAAGCAGAAGCCCTGGGTCGTCGACGGCGAGGTCCGCCCCCGCTTCGTCACCACGGTCGGCGGCTCCTTCGACCACCGCGTCGTCGACGGCGACGTCGTCAGCCGCTTCGTCGCCGACGTCGCCAGCGTGCTGGAGGAACCGGCGCTGCTGCTCGACTGAGCGGGCGGTGCTCGATTGAGCGGATTCCTCCTTCGTCGTCATCCGTTCCGCGGTCGGCTGTCCGAGGTGGGGCGTTTCGTGGAGCGGGGAGCGTACCGCTACGGCGAATCGCTGGAACGCGATTCGGCGGTGAGCTGGGCGGTGCTCGATCGGGCGGATTCCTCCTTCGTCGTCATCCGTTCCGCGGTCGGCTGTACGAGGTGGGGCGTTTCGTGGAGCGGGGAGAGCGGGGGAACGGCAGCGGTCAGCGGGGGGAGACGGCGAAGGAGTGCAGGGCGAGGGCGTCGCTCAGGCGGGCGGCGACGCGGGCGCCGCGGACGCTGGTGCCCTGGGGGTCCAGCGGCGGGCTGACGACGGCGGCGCCGAGGCGACCGGGAGCGGAGAGGACGAGGGCGCCCGAGACGCTCGACTTGGCGGGGACGCCGACCGCGCGCATCCAGCGGCCCGAGCCGTCGTAGACGCCGCACGTCGCCATGACCGCGACCACGTCGCGGGCGACCGAGGCCGGCACGACCCGCTCGCCGGTCCCCGGGTGCACGCCGCCGAACGCGAGCGTCGC
This sequence comes from Rathayibacter sp. AY1C9, assembly GCF_002932315.1. NCBI lineage: Bacteria > Bacillati > Actinomycetota > Actinomycetes > Micrococcales > Microbacteriaceae > Rathayibacter > Rathayibacter sp. AY1C9. Next base: position 62,962 of record NZ_PSVZ01000022.1, on the reverse strand, counting down.
GCCCATCGCGGCCAGGTCGCGGACGTCGACCAGCACGGCGCACGCCCGGGCGTACGCGGAGACGGCGTCGTCGGCGCTGCGGTGCAGGGTGCCCTCCGCGCGCATCAGGTGCGCGAGGGCGTGATTCCGGTCGCCGAGGAGGTGCTCGTCGGCGGCGATGCTCTCGTCGACGGAGAGCGGGCGGCCGGCGAAGGCGGAGAGGCCGCGGAGGATCCGCTCGCTCCGGCCGTCGGCGTCGCCCCCGTCGACCAGGGCGGCGGTCAGCAGCGCTCCCGCGTTGACCATCGGGTTCGGCGGACGCCCGGTGCCGCTCTCGAGCTTGAGGGCGTCGAAGGCCTCGCCGGTGGGCTCGATGCCGACGCGGTCGAGCGCGTCACCGCCGGTGTCGAGGAGCGCGAGCGCGAACAGGAACGGCTTCACGGCCGACTGGATGCTGAACCGCTCCTCCGCGTCGGCGCTCGCGCGGACGGACCCGTCGGGCAGGACGAGCGCGATCGCGCAGAGACCCGGGTCGGCGTCCGCGAGCGCGGGGATGCTGTCGTCGACCTCGCCCCCGTCGTCCGGCAGCACCTCCCGGCGCAGCGCCTCGAGGTCGAAGGCCAGGGGATCGGGGAGGGGGCTCATCCGTCCACTCTGTCAGGGCGGGGAGCCCGTCGCGTCCCGGTCCTCAGACGAGCCCGAACTCCGCGTCCAGCGCGTCCAGCTCCGCGGCGAACGACGCGCGCAGACTCTCCTTCTCATCGGCGGGCAGCCAGGAGGCCTCCGCTCCGGTGAGCGCCATCGCGCGCAGCTGCGCGGCGGTCGCACCGATCGGGCCGGCGGCGAGGCGGTACTCGTCGGCGAGCGTGGTCGGGAACACCCCGGGATCGTCGGAGCAGGGCACGACCCGCAATCCCGCGTCGAGCATCGCCCGGATGGACGCGCGCCGCCAGGGCCGCCAGGAGCGGCGCGAGGTCGTCGAGGCGACGGTGAACACGACGCCCTGCTCGCGGACGCGCTCGACGACGGCGGGGTCCTCGAGGACGAAGTAGCCGTGGTCGATCCGGTCGCAGCCCAGCAGATCGAGGCAGGTCGTCGTGTTGGCCGCGGTCGGGGCGTGCTCGGAGGAGTGGGCGGTCCGGCCCAGGCCGGCCTCCCCGGCGAGGCGGTAGGCGTCGGCGAAGCGCTCGGGCGGACCCGCCGTCTCGAGGTTGTCGAGCCCGATCCCCGCCACGTACTCGTGGGGGTGGCGGACGACCTCGCGGACCAGCTCGAGCGCCTCCTCCCCGCTGTGGCCCGGGGCCTGAGCCGGGACGGTTCCCGACGGGGCCCGCGGGTCCGCGCGGCTCCGGGAGGCCGGACGCGGTCCCGCGGGTCGGACGCCGCTACGCCGTGAGCGCGACCGCCGTCCACGAGACGGGCGGGAGGGTCAGCGTCAGCACGCCGTCCTCGAGCGTCGCCGGGGCCTCGCGCAGGCGAACGCGGTTCTGGTCGTCACGCGTGTTCTTCGCGTAGGGGTCCTCGTCGAACAGGGCCACCGCCTCCGCGATGCTCGACACTCCGAGGCCGCTGACGTCGACGGTGACCTCGATCGGCTCCGTCTGCGACCGGTTCACCAGGAAGACGGCCGCGCGGCCCTCGTCGACGGTGGCGACGGAGTCGATGAGCGGAGCGTCGCCGTGACGGGCGGTCGAGTAGGTCCCCGCGTCGATCCGGGGGCGCAGCACCGAGCCGGAGGCCAGGCGTGCAGTGGTCGAGAACGGGAAGAACGTGGTCTGGCGCCACGCGGCTCCGCCCGGCTCGGTCATGATCGGCGCGATCACGTTGACGAGCTGCGCGAGGGAGGCGGAGGTGACCCGGTCGGAGTTCTTCAGCAGCGTGATCATCAGGTTGCCGAGGACGACGGCGTCGGCGACGGAGTAGACGTCCTCGAGCAGGCGCGGGGCGTAGGCCCACTCGCGGGTGCTCTGGTCGCCCTCGGCGTCGGCCTTCTCCTTCGCCTGCCACTCCTCGAGGTACCAGACGTTCCACTCGTCGAAGGAGAGCTTGATGTCCTTCGTCTTCTTGAGCTTGAACTTCACGTGGTCCACGGTCGCCGCGACGGTGGCGATGAAGTACTCCATGTCGAGGGAGGAGGCGAGGAAGGAGCCGAGGTCTCCGTCGTACTCCTGGTAGTAGGCGTGGCACGAGACGTACTCGACGTCGTCGTACGCGTGCTCGAGGACCACGCGCTCCCACTCGCCGAAGGTCGGCATCGACGAGCTCGACGAGCCGCAGACGACCAGCTCGAGCGAGGGGTCGGCGATCTTGAGGGCCTTGGCGGTGCGGGAGGCGAGCTTGCCGTAGTCGTCGGCGCTCATGTGGCCGACCTGCCAGGGGCCGTCCATCTCGTTCCCGAGGCACCACATGCGGATGTCGTAGGGCTCGGTCCCGCCGTTGGCGATGCGCTGGTCGGCGAGAGCGGTGCCGGCCGGTCCGTTGGCGTACTCGAGGACGTCGAGCGCCTCGAGGACGCCGCGGGTGCCGAGGTTGACGGCGTACATGATCTCGCTGCCGGTCAGCTCCGCCCACTTCGCGAAGTCGTCCAGCCCGACCTCGTTGGTCTCGAGCGAGTGCCAGGCCAGGTCGCGGCGGCGGGGGCGCTCGGAGCGCGGGCCGACGCCGTCCTCCCAGCGGTAGCCCGAGACGAAGTTGCCGCCGGGGTAGCGGATCGTCGTGGTGCCCAGCTCCTTGACCAGCTCGACCACGTCGAGGCGGAACCCGTCCTCGTTCGAGGCGGGGTGGCCGGGCTCGTAGATGCCGTCGTACACGCAGCGGCCGAGGTGCTCGACGAACGAGCCGAAGAGGCGCGGAGTGACGGGGGCGACGACCGCGGCGGGGTCGAGGCTGATGCGCGCGGTGGCGGCGGGGGCGTCGGTCATGAGGGCCTTTCGGGCTTCGGGCTCCCGCAGCGGGCTCGGCGGCGAGCGGTCTTTCTAACGTTGTACACGATGGTCCGCCCCGCCTCCGCTGCTGTCAAGAGCGGCACGGGGCTCACCCGCCTCGCTGCGTGCCGCTGCCGAGGTCGGCCGACCTCCTCCCGCATCGACCCTCCCCGCCGCCGCTCAGCGCACCTGTGCTCGACTGGGCGGGTGCCCTCCTCCGATGCCGTCACCGACGCCTGCTCCGAGCTCGCCGACCGCGCCGACGCCCTCGCGGCGTCGCATCCCCGCCCGCGCGCGTTCCTCGCGGCCGTCGCGAAGGACGTCGCCGGCATCCGCAGCGCCCCGCTCGGCGCTCTCGACCTGGCGCACGGCGGCCGCAACCGGGTCCGGGGGAAGGGCTTCCGCCGCCCCTACGACGACGGCACCCGCGGCCAGGCCCGCCACTTCGCCGGCGTCGCGGGCGCCACGCTGTACCTCGGCGGCCCGCTCGCGCACCTGTTCCTCCGGACCGTCGGCGGCGACGTCCGCGGCTCGGCCGACGACCGGCTGACGACGCGGGCCGTGGAGTGGAGTCGGCTCCTCCGCCGCGGCGAGCTGGCCGTCGAGGACGCGGGAGCGTGGATCCGCCGCGAGATCTGCGGCAGCGGGACCTGCGCCTAGGCCCCGGCCGACGCCCGGCCGACCGGCGGGTCCTCCGCGATCGGACGGCCCGCGGTCGACTCCCGGGCGACCACGGTGAACGCCGCCTCGTGGAGCGTCCCCGGGCCGGTGCGGGTGCCCTCGATCCGGGCCTGCAGCACCTCGACCGCGGTCCGCGCGATCTCGTCGCGCCCCGAGTCCACACTGGAGAGGCTGGGGGAGGAGTAGCCCGCCTCGTCGATGTCGTCGAAGCCGATCACCGCCACCTCCTCGGGCACGCGGACCCCCGCCTCCTGGAGCGCGCGGACCGCGCCGAGTGCGAGGGTGTCGTTGAGTGCGAACACGGCGTCGAAGTCGAGCCCGGAGGCGAGCACGCGGCGCATCGCCTCGGCGCCGCCGGAGCGCCGCCACGGGCCCGAGACGCCGATCATCCGCTCGTCGTAGGCGATGCCGGCCTCGGCGAGCGCGGCGCGGTAGCCCTCGAGGCGGAGCGACGCCGAGCTGACGGCGGCGTCGGGGTGCGTCCCGAGCGCCACGATCCGGCGCCTTCCGGAGGCGAGCAGGTGCGCGGTGGCAGCGTGCGCCGCCGCCGTGTTCTGCATGGTGACGTGGTCGACCAGCCCGGTGAAGATCCGCTCGCCGAGCAGCACCAGGGGGAAGCCGACCGCGAGCGCGTCCTCGTCGGCGAGGCCCAGCGGGCTGAAGAGCAGCCCGTCGGTGAGCTGCCGGCGCTCGCTCGCCAGCACGCTCCGCTCGCGCTCGGGGTCGCCGCCGGTCTGCTCGATCAGCACCGTCAGCCCGCGCTCGTCGGCGGCGCGCATCACGCTGTCGGCGAGCTCGGCGAAGTAGGGGAGGCTCAGCTCCGGCAGGGCGAGGCCGATCACGCCTGTACGGCCGCGGCGCAGGCTCCGCGCGGAGAGGTTGGGGCGGTAGCCCAGCTGCGCGATGGCCGCCTGCACCCGGGAGCGGGTGGCCGGGCGCACGTGCGGATAGTCGTTGATCACGTTCGAGACGGTCTTGATCGAGACGTCGGCGGCGCGGGCGACGTCGTGCAGCGTGACGGCCACGGTCCTCCCTCCGCTCGGCCCTCACGCTACCCCGGGGCTCCGCTCCGGCCTGTCGCGGATCGACGCCGGGGCGGCGTGCGGGCGGGGCGCGCCGCCGGAGCAGGACGCGCCCCACGGCCGATCAGGTGTACCAGCTGGGCTCGGGGACGGTGTCGAGCAGGGCGAAGACGCCGACCTCGCGGCGCTTGTAGGGCAGCGGATCGTGCAGGGAGTGGGTGCGGAGGTTCCGCCAGTAGAGGTCGAGTCCGACCGAGCTGGCGGAGGCGCGGGCGCCGGTCAGCTCGAAGACGCGGGTCGCCGTCGCGAGGCCGTCCTCCACGATCCGCGCCTTGGCCGCGGCGATCCGCACGGCGATCTCGCCGCGGCGCCGAGGCGTCAGCTCCTCGCGCGGAGCGTGCAGCGCGGCCGAGAGCGCGGCCCCCGTCGCGTCGATCAGCGCCTCGTCGGCCCAGAGCCGGGACTGCAGGTCGCCGTATCCCTCGAGCACGTACCACTCGTCGCCGGCGCGCTCCTTGTCGTCGCCGCCGTACGGCCAGGCCCGGGTGCGCTCGCGGGTGTACTGCGCCGCGCGCTCGAGCGCTCCCTGCGCGATGCCGAGGTAGAACTCGGCGAAGACCTGCTGGATGACGGGCACGTTGAGGGTGTTGTAGACGAGCGGACGGTAGACCTTGTCGACGAAGCCGGCCGCCGCCGCCCACGGCACGCGGACGCCGCGGATCTCGACGGAGCCGGACTCGGTGAGCCGCTGGCCGAGGCTGTCCCAGTCGCGGCCGAAGACGATCCCCTCCTGATCGGTGGGGACGATCGCGAAGAGGTGGGTGTCCGTCCCCTCGAGCACCCCCTCGAGCACGGTCAGGTCGCTGACCACGCCGCCGGTCGAGAACGACTTGCGGCCGGTGAAGACCAGCTCGTCGCCCTCCTCCCGCACGGTGAGGTCGGAGTCGCGCGGGTTCACCGCGCCTCCGTAGAGGAGGTCCCCCTCGGTCGCGAGCTGCTCGACCGCGATGATCTGCTCAGGGGTCCCCACGAGGCGGGCCGCCCAGGCCCAGAGGTAGTGGTAGCCGAGCAGCTGGCCGATCGAGCCGTCGCCGCGCGCGACGGTGCGGACGACGCGGAGGGCGGTGGTCCACTCCTGGGCACCGCCGCCGTGCTCGGCGGGCCCGAGCAGCGTGACGAGGCCGGCCGCCTTGAGCAGGGCGACCTCGGCGAAGGGGGCGGCGCCGGCGCGGTCGCGCTCGAGGGCGTCGGTCGCGAGCACGGCGGCGACCTCCTCGGCGCGGACGAGCCAGGCGTCAGGGGAGTCGGGCCGGGGTGCGGCCGACCAGTGCTCGGCGGCGGCGCCGATCGTCGTCGCGGCGTCGGCGCCGGCGGTCGTGGGTGCGGTGGTGGTCACGGTGTCCTCGTCTCGTCGGGGGCGGTGTGCAGCGACTGTGCCAGGGGCGAGGTGTCCGGAGCGAGGCGCGTGTCGCCCCGTGTCCGCGTGTGTCCGTGGATGACCGGCGGGCGCCTCTGCACGATTTTGACAATCGTTATCAATAGCCGTTAGCGTGGGGGCATCCGCCCGGCCCCTGACCCAGATCGGCTCACCGTGAAGACCCGCCTCCTCGCGCTCACCGCCCTCCTCGGCGGCACCGCGCTCGCCCTGAGCGGCTGCTCCGGAGCGGGCAGCGCCTCCGACAGCTCCTCCGCCGCCGCCGCGGGCGGGCCCGTGAAGGTCGTCGCGTCGACGAACGTCTACGGCGACCTCGTCTCGAGCATCGGCGGCGACCTGGTCGAGGTGACCAGCATCATCGATAGCCCGGACAAGGACCCGCACGAGTACGAGGCCACCGCCCGCGACCAGCTCGCGGTGTCCGGCGCGACCCTCGTGATCGAGAACGGCGGCGGCTACGACCACTTCCTCGACACCATGATCAGCGCGGCCGGCACCGAGGCCCCCGTCATCACGGCCACCGTGATCGCCGGCCTGGAGGACGTCCACGACCACGCGGAGGAGGAGTCGGAGGGCGGGCACGAGCACGCGGAGTTCAACGAGCACGTCTGGTACGACCTCTCGGTGATGAAGGAGGTCGCGGGGCGGATCGGCGACGAGCTCGCCGCGCTCGACCCCGACAACGCCTCCGCCTACTCCGCCAATCTCGCCACCCTCGACGAGGGGCTCGACGCCCTGATCGCCCGCGAGGGCGAGCTGAAGGGCACGCTCTCCGGCCGCTCCATCGCGATCACCGAGCCCGTCCCGCTGTACATGACCGATGCGCTCGGCCTGACCGACGCGACTCCCGAGGCCTTCAGCGAGGCGGTCGAGGAGGGCACCGACGTCCCCGCGACCACGCTCCAGGAGACGCTGGCGCTGTTCTCCGGCGAGGCCGTGGACGCGCTGATCTACAACGAGCAGACCGAGGGCGCGCAGACGGACGCGGTGCTCGACGCCGCGAAGGCCGCCGGGATCCCGGCCGTCCCCGTCACCGAGACGCTGCCCGAGGGCGACGACTACACCGGCTGGATGACCGCCAACCTCGACGCGATCGAGGGAGCCCTCTCCCAGTGAGCCACGACTCCCCGACCAGGCCCGTCTCCCCGGAGGCGGGCCCTTCGGCGTCCGTGCTGCGGCTGCGCGGCGCCGGCCTCCGCTTCGGCGACCGCGAGCTGTGGAGCGGCGTCGACCTCGACGTGCGCGCCGGCGAGTTCGTCGCGGTGCTCGGCGCGAACGGCTCCGGCAAGACGAGCCTCCTGCGCGCGGTGCTCGGCCAGCAGCAGCTGAGCGCGGGGGAGCTGCAGGTGCTCGGCGAGCCCGTGCACCGCGGCAACCGGCGCATCGGCTACATCCCGCAGCAGAAGCTCGCCGACGAGGGCACTCCGCTGCGCGCCCGCGATCTGCTCGGGCTCGGGATCGACGGCCACCGGTTCGGCCTGCCCCTGCCCTCCCGCTCCCGGCGCGCAGCCGTCGACGCGCTGCTCGAGGCCGTCGGCGCCACCGCCTTCGCCGACGCCCCCATCGGCAGCCTGTCCGGCGGCGAGCAGCAGCGCGTCCGCGTCGGCCAGGCGCTCGCGGGCGACCCGGCGCTCCTGCTCTGCGACGAGCCGCTGATCGCGCTCGACCTCGCCCACCAGCGGGCGGTCAGCGAGCTGATCGACCGGCACCGCCGCGAGCGGAACCTCGGCGTCCTCTTCGTCACGCACGACGTGAATCCGGTGCTCGGCATGGTGGACCGCGTGCTCTACCTCGCCGGCGGCCGGTTCCGGATCGGCACCCCCGACGAGGTCCTGCGCTCGGAGGTGCTCAGCGAGCTCTACGACGCACCCGTCGACGTGATCCGCGCCCGGGGCCGGGTCATCGTGGTCGGCGCCCCCGACCACTCGCACGTGCACGAGCACGAGGAGGGGCAGTCGTGACGGACGTCTGGTCGGAGATCTTCGACTTCTCCGACTACGGAGCGCTGCTGTCGCTCCTGATGAACTCGGTGATCGCCGGCGCGGTCCTCGGAGTGGTCGGCGGGCTCATCGGCGTCTTCGTGATGTCGCGCGACATGGCCTTCGCGGTCCACGGCATCAGCGAGCTCTCGTTCGCGGGGGCCTCCGCGGGGCTGCTGCTGGGCGTCGGCGTCGTCGAGGGATCGATCGTCGGCTCGCTGATCGCGGCGGTCCTGATCGGCGTGCTCGGCTCGCGCGCCCGCGACCGCAACTCGATCATCGCGGTGCTGATGCCGTTCGGACTCGGCATCGGCATCCTCTGCCTGGCCCTCTACCCGGGCCGCAGCGCGAACAAGTTCGGCCTGCTCACGGGTCAGATCGTCGCGGTCGACGACCCGCAGCTCGGGTGGCTGATCGGCATCTCGGTGGTCGTCCTCGTCGGTCTCGCGCTGATCTGGCGCCCCCTCACCTTCGCGAGCGTCGACGCCGACGTGGCGGCCGCGCGCGGCATCCCCACCCGGGCGCTCTCGATCGCGTTCATGCTCCTGCTCGGCCTCGCGGTCGCCGTCTCGGTGCAGATCGTCGGCTCGCTGCTCGTGCTCGCGATCCTGGTGACGCCGGCGGCCGCGGCGCTGCGCCTCTCCGCCTCGCCGGTGGTCGTGCCGCTGCTGAGCGTGCTCTTCGCCGTCGGCGCGCTGGTGGGCGGCATCCTGCTCGCGCTGGGCGGATCGATCCCGATCAGCCCCTACGTGACGACGATCTCGTTCGCGATCTACGCGGTCTGCCGGATCATCGGCCGGAAGGGCGTCCGGCGCTCCCGGCTCGCCGTCGGCGGGGGGCGGTAGCGTGGCTCGGGTCGTGCGGAATGGAGGTGGTCCAGTGGTCAAGCGCAACACGTGGCAGCGCGAGGCGGTGCGCGAGGCTCTCGGGCGTCGCGAGGACTTCGTCAGCGCCCAGGGCCTGCACAGTGCGCTGCACGCCTCCGGCTCGCCGATCGGGCTCGCGACGGTCTACCGCGCGCTCTCGGACCTGGCCGTGGAGGGCGAGGCCGACTCGCTGCAGTCGCCCGAGGGCGAGAGCCTCTACCGCGCCTGCACGCCGGGCACGCACCACCACCACCTGATCTGCCGCCGCTGCGGGCTGACGGTCGAGATCGCGGCCGACGAGGTCGAGGAGTGGGCGCGCTCGGTCGCATCGCAGAACGGCTTCACGGACGCGCACCACGTCGTGGACGTCTTCGGGCTCTGCGCGGCCTGCACCGCGGAGCTCGCCGAGGCCTGACGCCGGTCCGGCCGGGAGCCCGTCCGCGGGCGCCCCTCGATCCTGGTCCGGCTCAGGCCGGGAGGAACACCCCGATCGACCGGTCCTTCACCACGGAGCCGGCGGGCAGCACCCGCCCGCTCATCGCGAGGTAGACGCCCGGCGGCAGCAGCTGCACGGCGGCCACCGCGGTGCCGAGGTTGAACGCGGCGTCGCTGTCGAGCATCCGTGCGGGCTGCATCGCGCCGGTGAGGACGACCACCCGATCGCGGACGACGCCGAGGGCCTCGGCCGTCGCGGTCATCGTGTCGGTGCCGTGGGTGAGGACGATCCGGTCCTCCTCGGCGGCGAGCACCCGCTTGCGGATGAGGGCCCGATCGGCGTCGTCGAGCTCGAGGCTGTCCTTGGCGAGGACCTCCTCGACGCGGAACTCGAGCGTGGTGAGCACCGGGGCGAGCAGGCGCGGCACCATCGGGGCGCCGATCTCGAGCTCGCCCGCGAGCGAGTACTCCTTGTCGACGGTGCCACCGGTGGTGAGGACGAGGATGCGGTCAGTCACGCGATCAGACTAGGCGCCGCCTCCGACACCGGCACGTTCGTGCGCAGTGGCCGCGCCACGGCGGCGGCGGCGGCGGCCCGCATCGGGAACGATGGAGCGCATGACATCCTCCTCCCCCTCCCTCCTCCGCACCGGCGCCAAGGTGCTCCTCGGCTCCGCCCTCCTCTTCGCGGGGGTGAGCCACCTCACCCGCAAGCGGGAGGAGTTCCAGGCGCAGGTGCCCGAGTGGGTGCCGCTGGACAAGGACGCGGTCGTGCTCGCCTCGGGCGTGGTCGAGATCGGGCTCGGCGCCTCGCTGGTGCTCGCGCGCCGCCGGGCGCCGCTGGTCGGAGCCGCGGCCGCCGCCTTCTTCACCGCGATCTTCCCGGGCAACGTCTCGCAGTGGGTGACGCGGACGAGCGCCTTCGGCCTCGACACCGACCGCAAGCGCGCCGTGCGCCTCGCGTTCCAGCCGCTGCTGGTGGCATGGGCGCTCTGGTCGACCCGGCGTCCGCGGGGCTGATCCCACTCGGCGGGCGGCACGGAACCGGCCGCGAGCGCGTGCCGTCCGCCGCCGGCCGCGGAGGATTCCCTTCAGACGTCGTGCTGCGCCTCGGCCAGCAGCGGCGCGAGCAGCTCCTCGATCCGGCGCCGCGCCCCCTCGGCGTCACCCGCGGCGATCGCCTCGACCAGCTCGGCGTGCTGGCGGGCGTGCACGTCCTCCTCGCCGACGACGTCCTCCTCCAGCACCGACTCGAACATGCCGGTGAGGCCGTCGTAGAGCTCGACGAACAGGTCGTTGTGGGTCGCGACGACGACGGCCCGGTGCAGCGCGGTGTCCGCGGCGATCCGCTCGGCGAGCTCCGGCGCCTCCCACGAGCGGGCCCGGCGGGCCAGCAGGGCGCGGAGGGCGGCGACGTCCTCCCCGGTGCGGCGCTCGGCCGCCAGCGCGGCCGTCGCCCCGTCGATCGCGAACCGCAGCTCGAGGCCCTCCCGGCGGGCGGCGCTCGGGATGCGCCGGCGCAGCGACTCGGCGAGCTGCGAGCGCGCGGTGACGAACGTGCCGCGCCCCTGCTCCCGCCGCACGAGGCCCGCCTGCACGAGGGCCTGGACGGCCTCGCGGACGGAGTTGCGTCCGGCGCCGGTCCAGCGGGCGAGCTCGGCCTCCACCGGGATCCGCTCGCCGACGGCCCAGCGGCCGGAGCGGATCTCCTCGTGGAACAGCGCCGTGACGTGATCGATCACGCTCTCGCGCTGGAACGGCGCCGCGGGGCTAGACTCGCCAGGATTCATCCCATCATCCTATCTCTCGGGGACTCCATGACCGCAGCACCGACGCTCCGCGCCACCGCCCTCCTGGCCCTCGCCGCCATCGCGATCACCGCGCTGAACCTCCGCACCGCCGTCACCGGCTTCAGCCCGCTGCTCGACACGATCGGCACCGATCTCGGCTTCGGGCCCTCGCTCTACGGGGCGCTGGGGACGATCGTCACCGCCTCCTTCGCCGTCTTCGGCTTCGTCGCCGCGGCCGTCTCGCGCCGGATCGGCCTGGAGCGCACGCTCGCGATCGCGACGCTGGTGACCACGCTGGGCATCGCCCTCCGCGCGCTGAGCCCGAGCCCGGTCGCTCTGGTGCTCTCGACCGTCGTCGCCTTCGCGGGCGTGGGCACCACGAACGTGCTCATCGTGCCGATCGTGAAGCGGTACTTCGCCGAGCGGATCAAGACGGTCAGCTCGCTCTACCTGGCGCTGCTGCAGGTGGGCCAGTTCGTCGCTCCGCTGGTCGCGGTGCCGCTGGCCTCGACGGCGGGGTGGCGCTGGGCGATCGGGATCTGGGCCGTGATGACGGCCGCGGCCTGCCTGCTCTGGGCGGCGCTCGCGGCCCGCGGAGGAGGCGGGGCGGCTCCGGCCGCCGCCGGCGGCCGTGTGGACGGGGCCTGGCGCACGCCGCTGCTCTGGGCGATGGTGCTGATGCTCGGGATGACCGGTCTGCACACCTACGGGATCATCACCTGGCTGCCGACGATCCTCGTCGACGCGGGCGCGGATCCGGCGCAGGGCGGTGCGCTGCTGGCGCTGTTCTCGGTGTTCGGCCTCGCCGCCGCCTTCGTGGTGCCGCCGCTGACGCTGGGGATGCGCAACCCGGTCGTGGTCGTGGTGGTGTGCTGCGCGCTGCTCGCCGTCGGATACGCCGGCCTCGTCGTCTCTCCGCTGGAGGGAGCCGTGGCGTGGGTGGTCTGCCTCGGGCTCGGCGTCAGCACGTTCCCGATGACGCTGACGCTCGTGAACGCGCGGACGCGGACGACCACCGGCTCCTCGACCCTCTCCGGCGCCGCGCAGGGGCTCGGCTACGGGCTCGCCTGCCTCGGTCCGCTGCTGATCGGCGTGCTCTACGAGGCGCAGGGGGACTGGGGCGGCGCGTACGCGCTGCTGTTCGCCGGAGTGGCGGTGCTGCTGGTCAGCGGGATCGTCGCGTGCCGTCCGCGGTTCCTCGAGGACGAGGCGGCGCTCCGCCGGGCCTGAGCGGCGGCGCTCAGCGCGACGCGGCCGGAGCGAGCGCGGAGACGATCCGCCCCAGCCCGAAGCGCCAGGCGCTCTCCACATCGCCGCCGAGGGTGAAGGCGCCGGTGATCTCCATCCCGATTAACCCCGTCGCCCAGGCGGTCAGCGTGCGCGCCGCCTCGAGGGCGTCCTCCTCGCCCGCCAGCTGCGCGGTGAGGTCCAGCAGGCGGGCGCTCGCCGCGTCGCGGTACTCCTGGGCGGCGACGGGCATGCCGGGAGCGGGGGCCGTCACGAGGAGGAACGCGGCCGGCCGGTCTCTGGCCGGAGCTCCTGGCCGAGCTGCGCGCGATGGGCCGCACCCTCGACGACGTGCGCGGCGTCGTGCTGACCCACGGCGACTCCGACCACGTGGGCTTCGCCGAGCGCCTGCGCCGCGATCACGGCGTGCCGGTCCACGTGCACGCCGCCGACGCCGAGCGGGCGAAGGGCGGGGCGAAGCCGAGGACCGCGACACCGCGGCTGCGCGTCCTGCCGCTCCTCGGCTTCGCGGCCTACGCGCTGCGGAAGGGCATCGCGACGGTCCCGCCGCTCACCGAGGTCGTCGAGGTGCACGACGGGCAGACGCTCGACCTGCCGGGCGCTCCCCGCGTGATCGCGCTCCCGGGCCACTCCCCGGGGAGCATCGCCGTGCACGTGCCGCTGGCCGACGCGGTCTTCGTCGGCGACGGGCTGACCACCCGCCACGTGCTCACCGGCCGCACGGGTCCGCAGCCCGCGCCGTTCACCGACGAGCCGGAGCAGGCGCTCGCGTCGCTCCGGGTGCTCCTGCCCACCGGGGCGCGCTGGGTGGTCCCGGGACACGGGGCGCCGTGGAGCGGCGGGATCGAGGCGGCGGTCCGGCTGGTCGAGAGCGCCTGAGGCGCGGAGCCGTTCAGGAGGCGGGGACGAGCTTCCAGCGGTCGGCGAGGATCTCGAGGCCCTTGTCGAAGGTCGCCGACCACGCCGTGACGTCGTGGGCGCTGTCCGGCACCTCGAGGTAGGTGGCGCTCATGCCGGCGGCGACGGCCGCGGCGTAGACGGTCTTCGCCCCGGGGAGGAACGAGGTGTCCTCGGCGCCGACTCCGAAGATCGCGACGGTGCCGGTGTAGGGGGCGTTCGCCGCGAGGACGTTCACCGGCTTCGCGGCCTCGTAGGCGGCCTGGTCGCCGCCGAACCCCTGCGCGACCGTCGCCGCCTCGCTGCCGAGGGTCGGCGCGAGCTCGCCCGAGGCGTCGACGATGTTGCCGAAGAGCGACGGGTGGCCGGCGCCGAGCTGGATCGAGCAGGTCCCGCCCTGCGAGAGGCCGCCGATCGCCCAGTGCTGCGCGTCGCCGAGCACCGGCAGGTTGGCGCGGATCCAGTTCGGGACGTCGACGGTGAGGTAGGTGGCCGACTTCCCGAGCGGTGAGTCGACGCACATCGGGTTCCTGTCCGGATCGCCCAGCTGGTCGGGCGACACGACGATCGGCGCGAGGCCGGCGTGCGCGGCGGCGTAGGCGTCGAGGGTCTGCTGGAACTTCTCGGTCGAGAGGGGATCGGAGGGCGACCCCGGCTGCCCCGAGAGCATGATCATCACCGGCAGCAGCGGCGGGGTCGCGGTGAGGGCCGCGGGCGGGAGGTAGACCACGGCGTCGCGGGCCGGGAAGCCCGACGCGGTGGCGGGGATGGCGACCGTCGAGACCGAGCCGACGGCGGGCATCCCGGCCGGGGCCGTCCAGGTCGCGAGGTCCGAGTGCGGTCCGTCCGCGGCGGCGACCGGCACGGAGGAGTCGGAGTACGCGCTGATCCCGAGCGCGCTGCGCACCGTGGGGTACTGGCCGAAGTCGATGTTGACGGTCATCGCGGCCGCCGCGACGACGAGCACTCCGGCCGCGAGCGATGCGAGAACCCCCCGCGCGCGGCGGCGGGCGATCGCGTGCCCGAGGACGACCAGGGCGACGCCCAGCCCGCCGATCCCGAGGCCGATCGCGACCCGGGTGACCGGCGTGAAGTCGACGCCGAACGGGCCGTCGGGTCCGTCGACGAGGGCGGCCAGGGCGGCGCCGCCGATCAGGCCCAGGAGGAGGACCGCGACGGCGATCCCGCCGCGTCGGGAGCGCCCGCGGCGGGGAGCGCGGACGTGGGCGGCGAGCAGGAATAGGAGCGCTCCGATCGCGAGCACGTAGACGGCGACGACGAGGGGGCCGGAGACGAGGCTCAGGTCGAGGAGAGAGGTCATGCGTCGATCCGGTCGGAGGGTGCTCGGGCGGGGGTCAGTCTGGCGGCGGTCTCTGGAGGAGAGCCGGGAGCTGTCGGGAGCGATTCTCCTCCCCGGGCGCGGATCCACCGAGCTCTCCACCGATCGGGCGCAACCCCGCGCGCCGCGCCGCCGCTCCCGCCTAGCGTGGGACTCCCGACGCACACCGCGCCCTCACGAAGGAGCCCGCACCATGACGCAGCACCCCCGCCTCGAGACCTCCTCCCGCGAGGCCCGCGCATGAGCCGCGGAGTCGCCGTCGTCACGGGCGGCACGGCCGGGCTCGGACGCGCCACGGTCCGCGAGCTCGCCTCGCGCGGCTGGGACGTCGCCGTGCTGGCGCGCGGCGAGGACGGACTGGCAGCCACGGTGGCCGAGATCGAGCAGAAGGGCCGGCGCGGGCTGGGCATCCCGACCGACGTGGCCGACCGCGAGGCCGTCGAGTCGGCGGCCGACCGGGTCGAGGCCGAGCTCGGCCCGATCGAGCTGTGGGTCAACGACGCGATGGTCGGCGTCTTCGGCGAGTTCCTGTCGACCGAGCCCGCCGACTTCGAGCGCGCCGTGGGCGTCAACTTCTTCGGCTTCGTCAACGGCACCCGCGCAGCCCTCTCCCGGATGACCCCGCGCGACCGCGGGCACGTCATCCAGGTCGGCTCCGCCCTCGCGCACCGGGGCATCCCGCTGCAGGCCGCTTACTGCGCCTCCAAGTTCGGCGCCCGAGGCTTCACCGAGGCCGTCACCGCGGAGCTGCTGCACGCGAAGAGCCGCGTGCGCCTGTCCGAGGTCGACATGCCGGCGCTCAACACCATCCAGTTCAACTGGGTGAAGTCGCAGCTGCCGCACCACCCGCAGCCCGTGCCGCCGATCTACGAGCCCGAGGTGGGCGCGATCGCGATCGCCGACGTGGCCGACAAGCCGCGCCGCCGCACCTGGGTCGGCGAGCCGACCGCGGGCACCATCCTCGGCGACCGCTTCGCCGGGCGCTTCATGGACTGGTACCTCGCCCGCAGCGCCTTCGACGGTCAGCAGGCCCCCGACAAGACGGAGCCGATGCTGCCGAACAACGTCTACGAGCCGGTCCCCGGCGATCACGGCGCCCGCGGCCTCTTCAGCGACCGCGCGCACACCATGACGCCCCAGATCTGGATGATCCGCCACCGCGCCCTGAGCTACGCGGGGGCCGCCGCGGCCCTCGCCGCCGGCGCCGCGGGCGTCGTCTCGGCCCTGCGGAGGAAGTGACCGTGGTCGACGCCGTCGTCATCGGGGCGGGGCCCAACGGCCTCGCCGCCGCGGTCACGCTCGCGCGGGCCGGGCTCTCGGTCACCGTGCTCGAGCGCAACGAGACGATCGGCGGCGGCGCGCGCACGGCGGAGCTGACGCTGCCCGGCTTCCACCACGACGTCTGCTCGGCGGTGCACCCGATGGCGCTCGCGTCCGGCTTCTTCCGCGCCTTCGGGCTCGACCGGCGCATCGAGCTGGTCGTCCCCGAGATCTCGTACGCGCATCCTCTCGACGGCGGCCGCGCGGGCATCGCCTACCGCGACCTCGACCGCACGGTCGAGGCGCTGGGGCGCGACGGAGCGGCGTGGCGCGCCCTGATGGGACCTCTCTCCGAGCGGGCCGACCGCGTCGCGGGCTTCACCAACGACGCGCTGCTGCGGATCCCGACGGACCCGAGCGTGCTGATCCGCTTCGGACTGCGGGTGCTCGAGCAGGGCACCCCGGTGTGGAATCTGCGCTTCCGCGAGGACGTCGCCCCGGCGATGTTCTCCGGGGTCGCCGCGCACTCGATCCGCCCGATGCCGAGCCCGTCGACGGCCGCGGCCGCCCTGGCGCTCGGCGCCTACGCCCACGCGCGCGGCTGGCCGGTGCCGATCGGAGGCAGCCAGTCGATCGTCGACGCGCTCGCCGACGACCTCCGGGCGCACGGCGGCACCATCGAGACCGGCGTCGAGGTGACCTCGCTCTCCGAGCTGCCCCCGGCCCGCGCCGTGCTCGTCGACGGCACGCCGACGGCGCTGCTCGCGATGGCGGGGGACCGGCTGCCCCCGGCGTACGCCGCGGCCCTCCAGCGCTTCCGCTACGGCAACGGCGTGGCCAAGGTCGACTTCGCCCTCGACGGGCCGGTGCCGTGGACGAACCCGGAGCTCGCCGGCGCAGGCACGTTGCACGTGGGAGGCAGCCGCGCCGAGATCGCGGCCGCCGAGCGCGACGTGAAGCGCGGCCGGCACAGCCGCAGCCCCTACGTGCTGGTGGCGCAGCCCTCGATCGTCGATCCGACCCGGGCGCCCGAGGGCAAGCACGTCCTCTGGGCGTACACGCACGTCCCCCGGTACTCGCCCGCCGACCAGCAGGAGGCGATCACCGCCCAGATCGAGCGCTTCGCCCCCGGGTTCCGCGACCGCGTGATCGGCGCCTCCTCGATGACCGCCCGCGACATGCAGGCCTACAACCCGAACTACCTGGGCGGCGACATCGCCGCCGGCGCCGCGAGCGTCGCGCAGCTGCTCTCGCGCCCGGTCCCCACGACCGACCCGTGGCGGACGCCCGCGAAGGGGCTCTACCTCTGCTCCTCGTCCACCCCGCCCGGGCCGGGCGTGCACGGCATGGCCGGCTGGCACGCCGCCCGCAGCGCGCTGCGGCACGAGTTCGGGGTGCGCGAGTCGCCCGACCTGTCGCCGGAGGCGCGCCCGGCCTGAGCCGCCGCTGTTGCGCTGCGCCCGTCGCCGCCCCCGGCCTGCCAGGCTGAGGGACGGCGCCGCCACGCGCCCCACCACCACTCGAAGGAGCCCGCGATGTCCCGCACCACCCGCGTCGTCCACTGCCCGCCCGAGTCCGTCTTCGCGGTGCTCGCCTCCGGCTGGCTGTTCCCGAGCTGGGTCGTCGGCGCGTCGCGGATGCGGAAGGTCGACGCCGACTTCCCGCACGTGGGCTCGCAGCTGCACCACTCCTTCGGCCTCTGGCCGCTCGTGATCGACGACCGCACCACGGTCCTCGAGTGGGACCCGCCGCGCCGGATGGTCATCCAGGCCGCCGGCTGGCCGCTCGGCGAGGCCCGGGTGCGCGTCGAGGTCGAGCCGCACGCGCGCGGCGCGAAGGTGCGGATGCACGAGGCGCCCGTGAAGGGCCCGGGCACGCTCGTCCCGAAGCCGCTGATGCACTCGTTCCTCTGGATCCGCAACCGCGAGGCCGTGCGCCGGCTCGCCCACATGGCCGAGGCGGGAGCCGCGGGCCGCACGCTCGCGCCCGCCTCGCTCCCCTCGCCCGCCGACCGCGCCGGGATCGACCGGCCGAAGCACGTCTGGGCGCGCCTGACCGGAGCGATCGGGTCGATCGCGGTCGGAACGCTCGTGGTCCGCGGCGTCCTCGCGGCCGTGCGGCGCGCCCGGAGCTGACGGGCCCGGACCCGACGGCGCCCGGAGTCGGCGGCGCCCCGGAGACGACGGCGCCCGGGTCCGACGCCGCTCGGCTCGGACGCCGCCCGGGTCAGACGATCCGCTCGACCAGCCGCACGTGCTGCACCGCGACGCGCTTCGGCTCGCCCGCGAAGGCGGCGTCGCGCTCGGGCGAGGCCAGGTACGCCCGCTCGACCTCGGCGAACGCGTCGGCGTCGCCGGCCGTGCTGACCGCCCAGACGAACTCGTTCACCTCGCGGTCGGCGTAGGCGAACTCGATCCGGAAGCCGTGGGCCTCGCGCGCCGGCACGATCCGCTCGGGGAACCAGGCGAGGAAGTCGTCCATCACCCCGTCCATCAGCTCGTAGCGTCGGAGTTGGATCGTCCTGGTCTCGGCTGCAGCGCTCATGCTGCGACGGTACCCGCCCGGCGGCCGCGCCGTCGCCGCGCTACGCTCGCCGCCGACAGCCCCACGCCGAGGAGGACAGCACGGACCCCCGCCACCGCTCCCTCGCGCTGCTCGTCGCCGGCTGCTTCTTCATGGAGAACCTCGACGCCACGATCGTGACGACCGCCGCGCCCGCGATCGCCGCCGACCTGGGCGTCGACTCCGCCGCGGTCTCGATCACCGTCACCGCGTTCCTCCTCACCGTCGCCGTCCTCATCCCGGCCTCGGGCTGGCTCAGCGAGCGCTTCGGCGTGCGCCGCGTCTTCACCAGCGCGATCGCCGTCTTCACCCTCGCCTCCCTGCTCTGCGCGCTCAGCCCCACGCTGCCGCTTCTGGTCGGCGCCCGGGTCCTGCAGGGCGTCGGCGGCGCGCTGATGGTGCCGGTCGGCCGGCTCGCGGTGCTGCGGGCGACCCCGCGGGAGGGGATCATCCAGGCCATCGCGATCCTGGTCTGGCCGGGACTGGTCGCCCCGGTGATCGCGCCGTTCCTCGGCGGCCTGCTCACGACCGTCGCCTCCTGGCACTGGATCTTCCTGATCAACCTGCCTCTCGGGGTCGTCGCGTTCGCGATCGCGCGCCGGATCGTCCCCGCCACCGCCGAGAGCGCGCCGCCCCCGCTCGACGTCACGGGGCTGGTGCTCGTCGCGGTCGGGCTGGGCGCGCTGGTCGGAGCCGCGGGGCTCCTCACCGGCTCCGAGCTGGACGGGCGGGCGGTGGCGCCGCTGCTCGTCGGCGCGGTCGTGACGGCGCTCGCCGTGCGGCACCTGCGCCGCGCCGAGCATCCGCTCGTGCGGCTCGACGCCTTCCGCTTCCGCACCTTCCGGGTCGCCAACGCGAGCGGATCGCTCTACCGGGCGACCGTGAACGCGGTGCCGTTCCTGCTCCCGCTGCTGTTCCAGGACGCGTTCGGCTGGAGCCCGGTGCAGGCCGGCTCCGTGGTGCTGGCGCTCTTCGCCGGCAACCTGGCGATCAAGCCGACCACGACTCCGCTGCTGCGGCGCCTCGGCTTCCGCGGGGTGCTGGTCGCGGCGAGCGCGGTCGGGGCGGCGTGCATGGCGGCGATGGCGTTCCTCGAGCCGGCGACTCCGGTGGCGCTCGTGGTGGCGCTGCTGGTGCTGAGCGGAGTGGCCCGCTCGGCGGGCTTCACGGCCTACAACACCGTCACGTTCGCCGAGGTCCCGCAGGAGGGGATGTCGGGCGCCAACACCCTCAACGCCACCACGCAGCAGATCGCGGCCGGCCTCGGAGTCGCGGTGGGCGCGGTGGCGCTCGCCGTCGGCACCGCGATCGGGCCCGGCCTCGTCCCCTACCGCGTCGCCTTCCTCGCCCTCGCGGTGCTGACCCTCGTGCCGCTCGCCGCCGCCGCCCGGCTCCCGCGCGACTCCGGGAGCGCCCTCACCGCCTGACCCGCGCGGGCGTCAGGCGAGGCCGAGCGCGATGCCGTCGAGGATGTCGTGCGCGGTCGAGCGGACCCGGTCGACGCCCGGCGACGCCTCGTGGACCGCGCGGAGGACCTCGCCCCAGACCAGCGCGCCGGCCGCCAGCACGTCCTCGCGCCCCGGGCGCACCCAGGGGAGGGCCGCCGTCCCCTCCGGAGACAGCGCGGCGAGCTCCTCGCAGGCGGCGAGGACCTCGGAGAGGGGGAGGGACGTCTCGAGCGCGGCGTGGTCGGTGCTGCGGAGGACGTGCGCGGTGATCGTGAGCACGGTCGCGGCGACGCCGACGACGCTCCGGGCCTGCGAGAGGTCGACGGAGGAGGCGGCCAGCGCGGCGCCCACGTCCACCCGCATCGCCGCGCGCTCGCCCTCCGTCGGTTCGGCGGCCCGGCGGTGGCGCTCGGTCAGGCGGACGCTGCCGACGTCCATCGAGTGCGCCTGCTCCGGCTCCGCTCCGCCGAGCACGAGCTCGGTCGAGCCGCCGCCGAGGTCGACGACCAGCACGGGCCGGGCGGAGTCGACGGCCGAGACCGCGCCGCGGAAGGAGAGCCGCGCCTCCTCCTCGCCGGAGATCGTCTCCGGGGTGACGCCGAGGATCCGCTCGACGGCGGCGAGGAAGTCCTCGCGGTCGGCCGCGTCGCGGGTGGCCGAGGTGGCGACGAAGCGGAGGCGCTCAGCGCCGGCCTCCTGCGCGGCGGCCGCGTACTCGCGGGTGACGGCGAGGGTCCGCTCGAGCGCGGCCGGGTCGAAGCGGCCGGTGCGGTCGACTCCGCGGCCCAGCCGCACGAGCTCGGTGCGGCGCTGGACGTCGCGGAGGCGGCCGCCCTCCACGTCGGCGATCAGCAGGCGGAGGGAGTTGGTGCCGCAGTCGAGCGCCGCGACGCGCGTGGGGGAGGACATCCGCCCATTCTGCCCGCGCGGCCCGGGCCGGAGGCGGGCGATAGCCTGGGGGAGAGACGAAGGAGCCGCCCGTGCACGAACACCACGTCCGCGTCCACCGCAGCGACGAGGAGCTCCCGCGACACGGGCAGCTCGCCCACGCGCTCGCCGAGGTCGCCGCCGATCCGGTCGAGATCGACGACGAGGTCGCCGAGATGGTGGTCAACCGGGTCATCGACAACGCCGCCGTCGCCACCGCGTCGCTCCTGCGCCGCCCGGTCGTCGCCGCCCGCGCGCAGGCTCTCGCGCACCCCGCCTCCATCGGCGGCCAGGGCTCGGTCGTCCTCGGCGTCGACCCGGCCCGCCGGGTCTCGCCCGAGTGGGCGGCCTGGGCCAACGGAGTCGCCGTGCGCGAGCTCGACTACCACGACACGTTCCTGGCGGCCGAGTACTCGCACCCGGGCGACAACATCCCTCCGCTGATCGCCGTCGCCCAGCACGCGGGCATCGGCGGGGCGCAGCTCGTCCGCGGCATCGTCACCGGCTACGAGGTCCAGGTCGACCTGGTGCGCGCGATCAGCCTGCACCGGCACAAGATCGACCACGTCGCGCATCTCGGCCCCTCGGCCGCGGCCGGGATCGGCACGCTGCTCGGCCTCGACGTCGCGACGATCGAGCAGGCCGTCGCGCAGGCCCTGCACACGACGACCGCCACGCGGCAGTCGCGCAAGGGCGAGATCTCGAGCTGGAAGGCGTACGCGCCGGCCTTCGCGGGGAAGATGGCGATCGAGGCGGTCGACCGGGCTATGCGCGGCGAGACCAGCCCGTCGCCGATCTACGAGGGCGAGGACGGCGTCATCGCCTGGATGCTCGACGGCGCCGACGCGAGCTACGACGTCCCGCTGCCCGACCGCGGCGAGGCCAAGCGCGCGATCCTCGACACGTACACGAAGGAGCACTCGGCCGAGTACCAGGCGCAGGCGCTGATCGACCTCGCCCGCCGCCTGCACCGCACGCACCCCGAGGCCGCCGATCCCGAGCGCGTCGAGCGGATCGTCCTGCACACCTCGCACCACACGCACTTCGTGATCGGCTCGGGCGCGAACGACCCGCAGAAGTACGACCCGGCCGCGTCCCGCGAGACGCTGGACCACTCCGTGCCGTACATCTTCACGGTGGCGCTGCAGGACGGCGCCTGGCACCACGTGCACAGCTACGCCCCCGAGCGGGCCGCCCGCGCCGACACCATCGCGCTCTGGCACCGGGTCACGACGCAGGAGGACGCGGAGTGGACGCGCCGCTACCACTCCACCGATCCGGGCGAGAAGGCGTTCGGCGCCCGCGTCGAGATCCTGATGACGGACGGCACGACGATCGTCGACGAGATCGCGGTGGCGGACGCGCACCCGCTGGGCGCGCACCCGTTCAGCCGAGAGCAGTACGTGTCGAAGTTCCGCACGCTCGCCGCCGACGTGCTCGAGGAGTCCGAGATCGAGCGCTTCCTCGACCTCGCGCAGCGCCTGCCCGAGCTGACCCCGGAGGAGGTCGGCCGCCTCAGCGTGATCGCCGCCCCCGGCGTCCTCGCCTCGATCGAGCCCCCGCGCGGCCTGTTCTGATCCCTCCGCGGGAGCGTCGTCCGCACGCACGGTGACGCGCGCACGGACGGCCTCCCGCGGCGGGGAGCGCCGTCGTCAGGCGGTCTGCTCGGCGACCCAGTCCTGGATCTCGGCGATGAAGCGCCGGCGCGAGAAGACCCGGGTGCGAGCCCGGAAGGAGTCGACGTCGAGCGCGAGCGCACGGCGCAGCAGGTCGCTCCAGTCGGGATCGCCCTCGAGGTCGGCGATGACGCCCCCGCCGGCGAGGGACACGCTCTCGCGCACTCCGCCGATGTCGGTCCCGATGACCGGCGTCCCGCAGGCCATCGCCTCGACGGGCATGATCCCGAAGTCCTCGACCGCGGGGAAGACGTACACGAGCGCCTGCGCGTAGAGCGCGCGGATCAGCTGGTCGGAGGGCGAGATGACGAAGGTCACGTCGGCCCGGATCTCCTCGGCGTAGGCGCGGAGCCGCGCCTCCCAGGGGCCGTGCCCGGCGATGACGACCGGGAGCCCGGTGCGGGCTCCGGCGTCCATGACCTTCTCGAGGCGCTTGTAGGGGACGAACCGCGAGGCGCCCAGGATGAACGGCCGCGCGAGCGAGTCGAGGAGGCGCAGCTCGTCGTCGTCGAGCGGGGAGCGCCAGTCGGTGATCGTCGAGAGCAGCTCGGTGTTCACGGGCGGGTAGATGACCCGCGACGGCTGGTGCCACGCGTCGCGCACCCGCTGCCCGGTGAAGAGGCTGTTCACGGCGATGGAGGAGGCCTCGGCGGCGCGGAGGCGGTCGATCGGCTTGAGGAGCAGGCTCGCGGTGCGGGCGGCGAGGCTGCTGCCGCGGCCGTCGCGGTCGGGCTCCCAGATGTAGCGGGCCGGGGTGTGCGCGTAGACGAGCTTGCGGGTCGGTCCGCTGGTGCGGACGTGGTGGGCGAAGAGGTGCGAGCTGACCAGCACCCACTCGCGGGAGGCGCCGACCGGGAGCCGCCACGTGGGCAGCATCGCCGGCAGGGCGAGGACCTTGTGGCGGCGCAGCGGCGTGCGCGCCAGCCAGGACTCCGAGACGGGCCTGCCGACGACCTCGGCGCAGTCGCTCCAGAGGACGCGGACGTCGGCGTCGGCGAAGGCCTCGGTCATCGCCTCGAGCACGCGCTCGGCGCCTCCGCGGCGCTCGACCCACTCGTGCACGATCAGGCCGGGACCGACCGGGGGGACGGATCGGGAACGGGTGGTCGCGTCGATGACGGCAGTGATGATGGGCCCCTTCCCCCGGGCGTGCGGTGAGGATCGGGCGGCCATCCGGAGACGGGAGCGGCTCCGAATGCTTATCCGTCGTCGGTGACCGATCAGCAGTGCAGTAGAAGCTAACCGGCTCGTGGAGAAGGAATCGAAAGGCGAGTACGAGTCGTCGCAGAACGACGGGGAAAGGAGAGTCCGATAATCCGGATAAGCCGCGAGTGGAATGGCGAGGATCGTCTGGAGTTCGTCGCGGAGGTGCTATTCCCTCGGAGATCACAACGATGGAGGAGAGTCGCGGAGAAGAAGAAGTCACTCTTTCAGTGACGCCGTGCCGGAAGGATCAGGAGACGCCGATGCGCTGCAGGGTCTGCCACCGCCACTGGTCGCGGACGCCCTCGCGGACGGTGCGCACCGCCCGCCAGCCCAGCTCCCGCTCGGCGCGTGCCGGGTCGGCCCAGCTCGCGGCGAGGTCGCCCGGCCGACGCTCCACGACCCGCCACCGGACCGTCTCCCCGCTCGCCCGCTCGACCTCGTCGATCAGCTCGAGGACGCTCGTCGGCGAGCCCGTGCCGAGGTTGTAGACGCGGTGCCCGGGCCGCGCGCGCTCGAGCGCCGCGACGTGCCCGGCCGCGAGATCGCAGACGTGGATGTAGTCGCGCAGCCCCGTGCCGTCGGGGGTCGGGTAGTCGTCGCCGAGGACGTCGACGCACCGGGAGGGGTCGCCCGCGGCCCGCGTCAGCACGGGCAGGAGGCTCCCCGGCGCCGTGGCCGGATCCTCGCCGATCCGCCCCGACGGGTGCGCGCCGATGGGATTGAAGTAGCGGAGGCTGACCCCGCGCAGGAGGGGATCTGCGCGCGCGGCGTCGCCGAGGATCTCCTCGATGACGCGCTTGGTCGCGCCGTAGGGGCTCGCCGCGCTCAGCCCGGCGGGGGAGTCCTCCCCGACCGGCATCGCGCCGCCCGGGCTGTAGACGGCCGCCGAGCTCGAGAACACGACGGTGCGGATCCCCGCCTCCGCTGCGACCGAGAACGCCGCGGTGGCGAGCCCGACGTTGACCGTCCAGTACTCGAGGGGCCGCCGCACCGAGTCGCCGACCGACTTGAGCCCGGCGAGCAGGACCAGGGCGTCGACCGGTCCGTGGGCGGCGAGGAAGCGGGTCAGCGCGGCCGTGTCGCGCGCGTCGGCGATCAGGCGGGGGACCACTGAGCCGGTCAGCTCCTCCACCGCGTCGAAGGTCCGCTCGCTCGCGTGCGAGAGGTCGTCCACGACCAGCACCTCGTGGCCGCTCTCGAGGAGCGCGACGGCGGTGTGGCTCCCGATGTAGCCCGCTCCGCCCACCAGAAGGACTCGCATGCGGGGGAGCCTAGATCGGCTCCCGCACGGCGTCGGCGCCGCTGCCGGGCCCGCGGATCCGTCGATCCGCGCCGCCATCACCCGTGCGCGGGACGCCCTCTGCCGCGGTCGTAGCCCGCGATCGCTGCGGACTCGACGGCGAGCGCGACCAGCTTCTCGCCGACCGGGCGGGGCACCACTCCGAGCGCGGCGTCCGCGAATCCCGCGACCAGTGCCGTCCGCCGCTCGCTCCCGTCGCGGGCCAGGAGGCGCACGGCTGCGTCCCACGCGCCGGCTGCGGGCACCGCCTCCCGCACCTGCTCGGGGTGCAGCCGCTCGAAGGTGCGGCGGGCCGCCCCCGAGAGGAACGCGCGCCGGCTGCGGACCGCCGCCGAGACGGAGGCGCCGTGGTGCAGGGCCTCGGCGCCGGACTCGATCCGCACCGGCACTCCCAGGCGGTGCAGCCGGTAGCCCCAGTCGACGTCCTCCCAGCCGTACTCGCGGTAGTCGGTGCTGTAGCCGCCGACCCGGTCGTAGGTCGCCCGCGTCACCGAGACGTTGCCGCCCCAGTAGCGCCAGGAGGCGTCGGGGCCCGCCGCGTAGGCGCCGCGGCGGAAGCGCTCGCCGGCGGGCCGGCCGTAGGCGCGGGAGTAGGCGGTGCCCGGGTCGACGTCGGGGCAGAGGCCGACGACGCCGGCGACCGCGTCCCGATGGGCCCCGACGTGCGCGGCGGCCCAGCCCGGGCCGGGCTCGAGGTCGTCGTCGCAGCGGATCAGCACGTCGCCCCGCGCGGCGTCGAAGCCGGCGGTGAGCGCGGCGGAGCGCCCCCGGTTCTCGGGGAGCACGACGCGGCGCACGGGCACGGGGGAGGCGTCGAGGGCGCGCTCGCTGGCATCGACGACGCCGTCGAGGACCACGACCACGTCGAGGTCGCGGTGGGTCTGAGCCGCGAGGGCGGCGAGGAGGCGGGGCAGGCGCGCCGCACCCGCGTAGCTGGGGACGACGACGCTCGCGACGCTCATCGTGGCTCCTCGCCGCGCGGGCTGCTCTCGACCAGGAGCAGCTCCTCCAGCCCGCTCAGCACGCGCGCCAGGTCGTCGGCGATGGCGCCGGGATCGGTGGAGTGAAGGCGGGCGAGCCGGTCGGCCAGGCCGGAGAAGTCCTGCGGCTCGTCGTCGAGCGCCCGCCAAATCGCGGCCACGCTCTCGCGCAGCGCGTAGGGGCTGCCCATCGGGGAGACGTCCAGCGGGAGCACCAGGACGCGCCCGTTCAGATCGACGGAGGCCGTGTCCGGGCGGCGCCGCCAGAGAAGGAGCCGGGGGTCCTCTGCCATCTTCTCCGCGTCCTCTCCGCTGATCGACGCCACTGCGAGTAGAAATCCGCCAGCGCCTCTTATCGCGACGCCTCTCTCGCTATGTTTGCCGCCGACGCGCCAAGGGGTGTACGTCGAGCGACAGCACCGGAGGGCCGCCAATGTCGGAGTCTAATCCGCTCGCATCCAGCGATATCAGCGATAAGAGCGAGAAGAAGAGCGCGAATTCCGCGGGCGTCTTCGCACGGCGGACGGTCGTGGCCGGAGCGGTCTGGTCGGTGCCCGCGGTGATGCTGGCGCAGTCCGCCTCCGCTGTCTCGATCAGCTGCTTCCCGGTGGGGACGGTCTTCCAGGCGGTCGCCCGCGGACGCCTCCTCAGCGGCTTCCTCGGCGGCGTGAACCTCGACACCGTCGCCGGTGTCGCGGGCGTGACGGCGATCGCTCCCGACCAGGGCAATCCGGCCGTCGTGACCGGCGGCGTCAACGCCACGGTGCTGAACGCGATCAACGTGAACGCGACCGGGCTGACCGGCACGCTCTCCTCCCTCCTCACGCTGGCGGCTCCCGCCACCGTCGGCACCCTCAACCAGTACGCGTCGGCGAACACGAACGGCACCGTCCGCGGCGCCTCCGGCGCGATCACGGACGCGGGCCAGCTGGCGCTCGACTCGACGGCGGGGAGCTTCCCCGACTTCGGGACGGTGAACCTCCGGGCGATCCTCGCGGCGTCCGGCGGCGCGGGAGTGGCCGCTCTGCTCACCAACGTGACGGACCTGACCCTGCGGATCGGCGCCCTGACCGGTCGCGCGTCCCTCCAGTCGGCCTGCGTGCCCGGGTCGGACAACCTGCAGCGCGACTACCAGGTCGGCCGCCTGGACCTGGTGCTGAGCTCGCCCACCCTGAGCGCGATCACGAGCGCGCTCACCCTTCTGCTCACGAACGCCGTCAACCTGTCGGTGCCCGGGGTCCTCTCGGTGACGGTCGACGGAGCGGCGCTCCTGACGGGAAGCCTGCCGGGCGGCACGCAGCCGATCCAGGCGCAGCTGTCGGCGAGCCCCGCGACCATCACGGTCGATCTCTTCTCGCTGCTCGGCGGAGCGCCGGGCCAGGGGGCGACGTCGCCCTACGTCAACGGCCTCCCGCCGAACTCGACCCTCTTCGTCGACAACGCCCTGCAGGTGCCGGGCACGGCGGTGGGGAACTTCACCGCCGCGCTCCTCACCTCTCTGACGACCCGCATCGGGAACGTCATCAGCGTGAACGGGACGCCTCTCGTCAACGCCGGGGCCGCCGGAGCCGGAGTGCGCCTGCTGGTGAACACTCTGCTGACGGCGACTCTCCCGCCGCTGCTCACGACGCTGCAGAACGCGGTCCTCACCCCGGTCTTCACCGCCCTGCGGGACGTCATCCAGATCGACGTCAACGCGCAGAACCGCTCCACCAACCCGACCGGGCCGGCCGCCCTCGAGGCGCTCCCCGTCGGCCGCTACGACGTCGCGGCGCTCTACGTCCGCGCGGTGGGGCTCGTGAACCTGCTCGACCTGTTCATCGCCCGCGGCTCCGTCGGGCCGAACGTCCGCACGGGCTAGCCGCGCGCTCGGCGCCGTCAGGCGCCGCGGACCACGAGGCCGTGCTCGACCATCGCGTCGAGCACGGCCTCGACGTGCGCCCGGGGGGCGCCCGCGGGCGGGGCGCCGTGCTCGGCGACGACGGCCCCGGTCAGCGCGTCGACCGTCGCGGGCGTTCTGAGAGCACGCCACAGCACCGGGCCGATCCCGGTCAGCGTCTCGACCCGCTCGTCGAGGAGGCAGCTGACCACTCCGTCGCGCTCGACCCACTCGACGCCGGCGGCGCGCGCGAGCAGGCCCGGGCCGGGCGCCGCCGGATCGGCCTCGGGTGCATCGGCGACGACCGGTGACGGCTCCCCGATCCGCTCGAGGAGGGGCAGCACCGTCTCCGCCTCGCGGTAGCGGAGCACCCGCGCCCCGCCGACGGAATCGAGCAGCCCGGCGAGGTGGTGCAGCGCCGCGGGCAGCCGTGCGAAGTGGCTCAGCTCGGGCAGCAGCACCGAGAGCGCCTCGTCGAAGGCGATCGGCTCGAGCCGGGGCTCCGCCGGGCCGGACGGGTCGCGGGCGATCAGGAGCAGGGCGGCCAGGCGCAGCGGAGCGTCCGGCAGCGGCTGCAGGCCCATCGCGGCGGGGGAGCGGTGCCGCTTCCAGTCGCCGCCGTCGAGGAGGGCGACGGGCTTCCGGAACGGCAGCACCCGCCCGTCGCGGCGGACGGCGAGCGTCTCGTCGGTCACGTACCCGTACCGCCGAGCGGCGAGGCTCACGAGGGTCGACTTCCCGGCACCGGGCCGGCCGACGAACGCGACGACCCGGCCGTCGGGCAGGGCGACCGCGGAGGCGTGCACGCTGAGCAGCCGGCCCTCGCAGGCGTCGGCCGCCGCGAGGGTGAGCGCGGCGCCGATGTGCTCGGCGAGGGCGTCCTCGGTCGGCTGCGCGATCACTCCGGGCTCCCCGACCGGCTCGGTCAGCGACACCCGGTACTCGGAGCCCGGGCGATCGGCGTCGTCGTCCACGTCGTTCCACGACTCCTCCACCTCCGCCACGAAGCGGTCGGGGACGGTGTCGTCGAAGGTGAAGCGCACGCCGAGCCCGAAGGGGGCGCGGATCAGTCGGCGGGTCATGTCAGGTCCTGTCCGCCCGTCGGAGGTGGTCCCACGCGAGCGGAGCCGTGCGGGCGCCGCGGCGCAGCCGCCGCCACCAGCCGGCCGCCACGTCGATCCGGCGCGGGCCGATGGCGGGGTCGGCGGCGCGCAGGGCGTGGGGAGCGGGGAAGACGGCGCGGGCGAGGAGCAGCGGCCGCTGCCGCCAGCCGGCCGCGCGCACGGCCTGCACCCACCCCGCGGAGGCGTGGGGCGAGCTCGCGTTGATCCGCCACGCCCGCAGCTCGGCCGCGGGCACCTCCCCGGCGCGCGCGCGGATGCCGAGCGCGTCGAGGAAGGGCTGCGCGGTCTGGACGGCGCCGAGCTCCTCCGCAGCCGCCCGGAGCGGAGCGTGCAGCTCCGCGCGGGCGGCCACCGCCTCGACGAGCAGGTCGTAGTCGGAGGGCCGCGTGAGGCGCGGGTCGGTGATCTGCCAGGCGTCGCGGAGCGCGTGCAGCGCCAGCACGAGTGCCGAGTCGGCGACGCTGGCGGTCGCGACCGGACGGCCGGCCAGCTCCACGATCCGGTGCCGGCTCCACAGCGCCTCGAAGGCGTCGCGCGGCGGCACGAGGAATCCCGGCCACCGCCAGTGCACGTCGATGTCGACCGGCCACGCGGCGTGCCGGTAGGAGCGCGAGTGCTTGGCCGCGAGCGTCGGTCCGTCCGGCCAGGGCCGCTCGGTCCAGCCGTCGGCGGCCAGGAGGGCCAGGATCCGGGGCAGGTCGTCGGGGGCGACCAGCAGGTCGACGTCGCCGGAGGCGCGGGGCGGCCGGAGCCGGTCGGCGGCGGCGGTCGGTCCCTTGAGCACGAGTGCGCGCAGGCCCGCCGCGTCGGCCCGCCGGTGGACGAACGCCGACACCAGCGGCACGGCCTCGTCGGCCCAGAGAACGCCCACGAGCTCCATCCGGTCAGTATTCCAGCGCTCCTGCGGCCCGCGGAGCCCGGCCGGGGGCGGTGGAGCGGAGCGCTCGTCTCGGTGAGGATGGGCCCGCGGGCCGCGGGGGCGCCGCACGGAGGCGGGCGGGGCGGCGGATGATCCACGGGGGAGCGGGCGGCGCCGGGCGGCCTCCGGTGGCGCTCGCGACCAACAACGGCGACATCGGCGGCGGCGAGGTGATGCTGCTGAGCATCGCGGAGGCGCTCGAGGCGCTCGAGGTCCCGGTCGTGGTCGTCGGCCCCTCGGAGCCGCGTGCGCTCGTC
The DNA here is from genome assembly GCF_002932315.1 of Rathayibacter sp. AY1C9. Lineage (NCBI taxonomy): Bacteria > Bacillati > Actinomycetota > Actinomycetes > Micrococcales > Microbacteriaceae > Rathayibacter > Rathayibacter sp. AY1C9. Next base: position 32,829 of record NZ_PSVZ01000022.1, on the reverse strand, counting down.
GTCGCCGCCCTCGCCGCCGGCCACCGGGTCGTCGAGCTCGAGGCCACGGGCAGACCCGCCTGGATGCGCGCGCTGCGGCGCTGGGACGCCTCCTCCCGCGAGGGCGTGCTGTGGTGCAACGGGCTGGTGCCGGCCGTCGCGACCGCAGGGCGTCCGCGGCGGATCGTGCATCTGCACCAGCGCCCGTCCGGCCTGCAGCGGCTGCTCGCGCCCGTGGCTCGCCGCGGCGCGCTGGCGACCCTCGTCCCCTCCCGCTACCTGGCGGGGGTCGTCCCCGGGTCGACCGTGCTGCCGAACTGGAGCCGCCGCGTCGACCTGCCGGAGGCGCGGCCGCGGGAGGACGGGACGACCGTCCTCGGCTTCCTCGGGCGTCCCTCGCTCGCGAAGGGGGTGCGGGTCCTCACCGAGGCGCTGGCGCTGCTGGAGGCCGGGGAACCGGGCGCGTATCGCCTGGTGCTGGCGGGCGAGCCCCGGTTCGTGGCGGAGCGGGAGCGTCGCGAGGTGGAGGCGGCCCTCGCTCCGGTCGCCGCTCTGGTGGACCGGCCGGGGTGGATCGAGCCCGGCGACCTCTTCTCGCGGATCGACCTCCTGGTGGTGCCGTCGGTGCAGCCGGAGTCGTTCGGCCTGGTCGTGACGGAGGCGATGTCGGCCGGCGTCCCCGTGGTGGTGAGCGATAGCGGTGCGCTCCCCGAGGTCGTCGGCCCGTCGATCGACGCCACGTTCCGAGCCGGGGATCCGCGGGCTCTGGCCGAGCTGATCAGAGCCCGGAAGAAGAGAGGACTATCGGAGTCGCGGGAGAGGGATCGTGCCCGCTGGAACGATTCCTACTCCCCGTCCTCCGGGAAGTCGGCTATCGACGGACTTCTGGCGCGGATGGCCCTCTCCGATGATTCCTGATCCTCCCGCCAGGAGACCGATCCGCTTTCCGGGGAATGCCGCGGGGAGCCTCTCCTCCTCCCTCGGGAAAGGACGACGATGACCCGCGAACCGGAAGTCCTCAGAGTGCTCGGACTGTTCCTCAAGCACTCGACACTGCGCCTGGCTCCGGGCGAGCCCTTCGCCCGCGGGAGGCTGCCGTACCGGGCCGACCTCCTCCGGGACGACTCGACGCGGCTCCTCGTCCCCGGTCACGCGTCTCGGCCCGCGCACGTGAAGCTCCGCGACGTCGTGGAGCACCGCACGGGGCTGAACGTGGACACGCAGCTGCGCGCGCTCCGGGCGGTCCGCTCGGCCGACGCGGTGCTCTGCGTGCTCGAGCCGGAGGCGGGCCTCCCCGCCCTGCTCCGGCGCGCGCGGCTCGGGCCGTACGGCCGCACGCCGCTCGTGGTCCTCTCCTGCTGGTGGGCGGAGGAGCTGCTCACCGGCTCGCCGGAGCGGCGCCGACAGGTGGTCCGGCTGCTCCAGGGCGTGGACCGGCTCGTCGTGCTCAGCGAGAACCAGCGCGAGGTCTTCGCCCGGCACGGCGTCGACGAGCGGCGGATCGCACCGGTCCTCTTCGGGGTCGACTCCGACTACTACCGGCCCGTTCCTCCGCGTCCGAAGCGGTTCGAGGTGCTCGCCGTCGGGGTCGACCGCGGGCGCGACTTCGACTCGCTGGTCGCCGCCGCCGAGCGCCTGCCGCACCGGCGGTTCGACATCGTGACCACTCCTGCGCGGCGGCCGTCCCGGGCGCTGCCGGCCAACGTCGTCCTGCACGATCCCGTCCCGGTCGATCGGCACCGCGACAACCTGCGCGACGCCGAGCTCGTCGTCGTCACCAGCCACGACCTCGCCTACCCGACGGGCCAGAGCGTCCTGCTGGAGGCCTCCGGCTGCGGGACCTGCACGGCGGTCACCGCGAGCGCCGCGATGACCGGCTACGTCCGCGACGGCGAGACGTCCTTCGCGCTGCCCCTGCACGACCCGGCGGGGATCGCGGCGGTGCTGGAGGCGGTGCTGAGCGACGACGGGAAGAGGGCCGAGGTCGCCAGCGCGGGCCGGGAGCGGGTGCTGGCCGAGCTGAACGCGCGGCACATGTGGGCGGGCGTCCGCGCGGTACTCCGCGACGCGGTCCGCGAGCGCGGCCGCGCCTGAGCGGCGGTCGGCCGGGGCCGCACCAGGCGAGCTCCGCCCCACCGGGAAGCGCCCGCCGACCGGGACCTGCGCGCCCCGGATCCGCGGATACGCGCCGGATCGGGTGGACGCGGGAGGCGCTACTCCGGCGGCAGAGCGCGGACGCGGGCGGACTGCTCCGCGAGCAGAGCGAGACCCGCGCCGACGACGACGAACGAGATCGGGGCGAAGAACACCTCGCCGAGCTGCGTCGCGCACAGCAGCACCAGGATGCTCGCCGCGCCGACCGCGTGCCCCGGGCGGCTCCCGGCCCCGGCGGCCGTGGTCGCGAAGCCGGCCACGAGCACGGTGCCGACGACGCCGACGAGCAGCACGACGCCGCCCTCGGCCATCAGCGCCAGGTAGGAGTTGTGGAAGAACCAGTCGATCCCGTCGACCCGCGCGGTCGCCTCGCCGAGCCCGGAGCCGGTCCACGGCGAGAGCGCCACCTTGTCGACCGAGGCGTCGAGGATGCGGGCGCGCAGGGCGTCGGAGCCGGCCCGCTCCACCCCGTAGCCGCCGGCCGTCGCCAGGTTCCGCTCGGCCCAGAGGAACAGCAGGACGAGGCCGCCGCCGAGGAGCGCGCGGAAGAGCAGGCGCAGGTACGGCGCCGCGACGAGCCACACGAGCGCGCAGGCGTAGGCCGCCATCGACGTGCGGGAGTCGGTGGCGACGACCGCGGCGGCCCCGAGCGCGAGCACGCCGACCCGCAGCCACAGCCGCGAGCTGAGCGCCGAGACCAGCAGCGCCGCCGCTCCGTAGACGAGACCGGCCACGTTCTTGTCCTGCAGGTAGCCGGTCAGGGCGCCCTGGTAGCTGTCCGGGGCGAGTCCCGCGACGAACAGCACGGCGTTCAGCGACAGCGCCGCGGCGAGTCCTTTGAGCCCCGAGACCACGTCGATCCGCCCGCTCGCGAGGAAGCCCGCGGCGAGCATGACGAGCGCGATGTTCGCCGCCCGGCGCAGGGCGTCGAGGCCGTCGAAGGACGAGCCGGCGAGGACGAAGGCGAGCAGGGCGAGGCACAGCCACGGGTACCAGGCGGCCCGTCCGAGACGGCGGGTGGGCCGCCGGAAGAGGCTGACGAGGACCAGGGCGGCCAGCGCCGTCTGGGCCAGCGGGACGCTCCCCGGGAGGAAGGGGGTGGGGAGCCGGTAGACCAGGAGGCCCATCAGGACGGCATCGAGTATCCGAGCGGAATGTGCTATCGGAAAGGCCTCGTGAACGAGCGGGGAACGCCTCTCGACGACGATCTCTCCCCCTGGCGCGGACATGTCGTCATCCTCGCAGAAAGGGCCTCCCGAGGGGTCGGGGACCGCCTAGGGAAAGGCGCTCCGCATTGCTAGCGTGACCGACACCTCAGCATCGTCGTGCGGCGCATGCGCGGCACGCAGAAAGGTGCGCAGTGACTGTCGTCGATCTCATCGCATTCATCCGGCGGAACTGGCGGACCCTCGTGGGCACCGTGCTCGTCGGAGCTCTGGCGATGGCCGCCTTCTCGTTCCTCACTCCGAAGGTCTACGAGTCGAGCTCGGCCGGATTCGTGATCGCCGCGAGCGACGGCAGCTCGGCCGATGCGATCAGCGGGTCGCAGACCGCGGTGACCCGGGCGAACGCCTACCTGCCGCTGATCTCGAGCAGCGCCGTCTCCGAGCGGATCGAGGCCGACCCGGAGGCGAACCCCGGCGGAGAGGCCCTGAGCGGCCGCCTCACCGCGAGGGTCGCTCCGGGCAGCACCCTGATCGAGGTCACCGCCGCGGCCGGGACCGCGCAGAACGCCGCAGCCCTGGCCAACGGGGCGCTCGCGGCGCTGGCGGCCGTCATCACCGACATCGAGACGCAGTCCACCGCCGACCGCACACCGCAGATCACCGTCGTCCCGCTCGAGAACGCGGAGCCGCCCGCCGCCCCGACGAGCCCCGACTGGGTGCGGAACATCCTGCTCGGCGCCCTGGGCGGCCTGGTGCTCGGCTTCGGTCTCGCCTTCCTCCGCCGGGCCCTCGACATCCGCGTGCGGACCGTCGACGACCTCACCGAGCTCTTCGGCGTCGGCGTCCTCGGGCGCATCCCCAAGGCCGGACGCCCGGGCCGGACCGGCGGCCGCCGCGGCACCGACGCGCTCACCGCGGAGGCGTTCCGCTCGCTCCGGACGGGCCTGCGCTTCTCCAGCGTCGACGAGGAGACGCGCAGCGTCGTGATCACCAGCGCCAACCAGGCCGAGGGCAAGTCCACGATCGCCGCCGGACTGGCCCGCGTCACCGCGGAGTCCGGGCAGCGCACCCTCCTGGTCGACGCGGACCTCCGCCGGCCCTCCGTGGCGCGGATGCTGGACATCGACGGCGCCATCGGCCTCAGCGAGGTCCTCAGCCACCAGATCCCTGTGGACGACGCGATCCGCCCCACCGGCACCGCGGGCCTCTACGCCCTCCCGGCCGGGCACATCCCGCCGAACCCGTCCGAGATGCTCGGCTCCGAGGCGATGCGCGCCCTGGTCGCGCGCCTCTCGAAGGACTACTTCGTCATCATCGACGCGCCGCCCGTGCTGCCCGTCACCGACGCCTCCATCGTCGCGACCGTCGTCGACGGCGTCGTCTTCGTCGTCGCCTCGAACCAGACGCGCCGGCCCGAGGTGGTCGCCGCCCGGCGGATCGTCCAGCAGGTCCGCGCCCGCGTGCTCGGCACCGTGCTCAACATGGTCACCGCCCGCGACGGCGACACCGGGTACTACTACTACGACCGCAAGAACTCGTACTACGCCGAGCCGCAGCCGGCGACGGGGCGCAAGCGCGAGGCGGCGGCACCGCGCCGGTCCGAGCTCGCCCCGGTGGAGTCGCGGGCCCTGCCTCCGCAGACGTCCCGCCGGGCGGCTCGATGAGCGGGCGCCTGCTCCTGCTCTGCCATGCGAACGTGGCCCGGTCGCCCTCGGCCGAGCTGATCGCGGCGCGCCTGCTCGGCGCCGGCTCCGACTGGCGGGTCGAGAGCGCGGGAACGCACGCGGAGGCCGGCCGCGGGCTCGACCCCGAGCTCAGCGATGCGCTGCGGGCCCGCGGACTCTCCACGGCCGGGCACCGCGCGCGCCAGGCCGACGGCCGGATGCTCGCCGGCACCGACCCGGTGCTCGTGTTCGAGGCGGGCCAGCGGGAGTGGGTCACCCGCCACTTCCCGGCCGCCGCGCGCCGCACCACCACGGTCCGCCGGGCGGCGCGGCTGGCGGGAGCCGCCCCCGGCGTCCCGCTCCTGCGGCTGCTCGCCGATGACACCGCCCCCTACGGCGCCGAGGACGACTTCGCCGACCCGTTCGGGCGCGGACCGGACGTCGCCGCGGCGGCCGTCGAGGACATCGACGCCCTGCTCCGGGTGATCCTCCCCGCTCTCGGCGCTCTGCCCGTCGGCGCGGAGCCCCCGGCCGCCACCGTCCGGAGCACCCGCCGCTCGCTCCGCCGGGACCGCGCCGCCGAGACGGTCGCGAGGTGACCGCCGAGGGGGTGAGCGTCGTGATCCCGCACTACGGCGACCCCGCGCCCGCGCTCGCCCTCGTCGAGCGGCTCCGCAGCCAGGAGTCGCCCCCCGCCCTCGAGATCGTCGTCGTCGACGACGCCTCCCCGATCCCGTTCCCGACCGGGACCGACGGAGTGGAGGTCGTGCGGCGCGAGCGGAACGGCGGCTTCGGCGCCGCGGTGAACACGGGCGCCGCCCGGGCGCGCCACCCGCTGCTCCTGGTGCTCAACAGCGACCTCGTCGTCGGGCCCTCCTTCCTGTGCGACCTGCTCGAGGCGGGACGGCCGTGGCTGCCCGCGGTCGTCGCTCCGGACCTCGTCGACGCGGGCGGGGAGCGGCAGTGGGTCGGCCGGCGGTTCCCGCGGCTGCGCCACTACGTCGTGGAGTGGCTCACTCCGCTCGCGCGCTGGCGCCCGCGGCTGCACGCCGCCGTCGGCCACGACACCCGGTGCGCCCCGGGCGCGACGGTGCCGGTGGACTGGGTGGTGGGCGCCGTGATGCTGCTGCCGGTGGCCGAGTTCCGCGCGGTCGGCGGGTTCGACGAGTCCTTCCACATGAACTGCGAGGAGGTCGACCTCCAGCGCCGGCTGCGCGAGCGCGGCGTGCCCTCGGTCTTCGCCGGCTCCGTCGTCGCCGAGCACACGGGAGGCGGCTCCTCCGACCCCGCGCGCCGGCTGATCTGGCTGGTCGCCTCGCGCCTGCGCTACGCCCGCAAGTGGGGCGGGCGCCCCGCCGCCCTCGCCGCGGCCCTGCGCGCCGCCTCCGCCGTGAACCTCGCCGCCAACGCGGTGCGTGCCGCCGCCGGCAGCGACGTGCGCCCGCTGGCCGTCCTCCGGCGCGAGCTCCGGCTCGTCGCCGCCGCCGAGGCGGCGTCCCGGTGAGCGGGCCCGTGCTCGTGGTGAGCCCGGTCTTCCACGGCTACTGGGAGGCGCTCGAATCGGCGCTGGCCCACCTGGGCGACGACGTGGTCGTCCACCGCTACGACGCCGCGACCGGGCTGGGCCACGTGCGCGACGCACTCGGCCACCGGCTCCCCGGGGGCCGGCTCCGGCGCTCGTCGATGCGCGCCGAGACCGACCGCGCGATCGCGGCGCTGCGGGCCGTCCGGCCCCGGGCCGTCCTCGTGGTGAAGGGCGACTCCCTCGGCGACGCCTGGTGGGAGGAGATCGGCCGCGCCGGCGTCCCCGTGGTGCTCTGGCTCTACGACGAGCTCCGCAACATGGGGCACCCCGTCGACCGTCTGCGCTCCCTCGCCGGGGAGGCGGTGTCGATCGTCAGCTACTCCGTCGCCGACGTCGCCGAGCTCGTCCGCGCGGGGGTTCCGGCCGGGCACCTGCCCGACGCCTTCGACTCCCTCCTCTCCTTCCGCCCCCGCCCCTCCTCCGCGGTGACCTTCGTCGGCGCCCGCTACCCCGAGCGCGAGCGCGTGCTGCGGGAGCTCGCGGCCGGCGGGGTCGCGGTCGAGGCGTACGGGCGGCAGTGGTCGCGCCATCCCTGGGACGTGGCGCGCACCGGCCGCTGGCGCTCGGCCGGCGTCCCCGCCCGCCGCGACGTCCCGCGGGCGGGCTACTACGGAGTGATGGCCGGCTCGACCGCGACCCTGGCGCTGCACGGCGCGGGCCACGGCGGGCTCTCGATGCGCGCCTTCGAGGCGCCGGGCGTCGGGGCGCTGACCCTGATCGACCGGCCCGAGGTGGCGGAGTTCTACGAGGTGGGCAGCGAGGTGCTCGTCTTCGAGGAGCGCGACCAGCTCGTCGAGCACGTGCGGCGGGCGGGCGCGGACCCCTCGTGGGCGCGGCGCATCCGCGAGGCGGGCGCGCGCCGCACCGGCGCCGAGCACACCTTCGTGCACCGGATGCGGGAGGTGAGGGCCCTGTGGCGCTGACGCACCCGACCGACCTGGAGGCCTGGCGCCGCTGGCAGCGCGGCCGCGACCCGCTGCGCACCGCCCGGGCGGCGCTGCGGGGCTCCGAGCCGACCCGCCTGGTGCTGCACGTGCGCGGCGACCGGCCCGCGGTCCTGCTCGCGGTGGAGGCGTCGACGGCGAGCGCCCTCGCCTCGACCGCGGCCTCGCTCGCTCCTCTCGGCGGGGCTCCGGCGGCGGTCCTCGCTCCCTCCGGAGCCGGCGACGCGCTGTCCGGGCTGCTGCCGGGCCGCTGGAGTGCGCACCCGGTCGACCCGGAGGCGGACCCGCCCGCCGAGCTGCGGGGCCTCCGCGCCGTGATCGCCACCGGCCACTTCCTCGCGGCGGGAGCGGCCGCCCACCGCTGGTCCGGAATCCTCGGCGCCCGCTTCCTGGTCGTGCAGCACGGCCTGCTCACCCCCTCCGCCCCGCCGCTCCCGCCCGGAGCGACGCTGCTGGCGTTCTCGGAGGAGGACGCGGCCTTCTGGACCTCCGGCCGCAGCGACGTGGAGACCGAGGTCGTCGGCAGCCAGCTGCTCTGGACCGCGTCGCGCCGCCCGCGCCCCGAGCGGCTCGAGGAGCGGCCCCTGTTCCTCGGCCAGCTGCACGGCGCGGAGCTGCCCCGGCGGACGGCCGCGGCCACCGCCTCCCGCTTCTGCCGCGAGGCGGGCGCCGACTACCGCCCCCACCCCGCCGAGGTCGACCGCCGCTCGCGCTGGCAGCACGCGCGGTGGGAGCGCCGCGGCATCCGGGTGCTCCGCGGCGGCGACCTCGCCGCGCAGGCCCGGCCGGTCGCCTCGATCTTCTCGACCGGGGTCCTCGAGGCCGCGGCCGCCGGGATCCCCGCGTGGGTCGTCTGCGAGGACCCGCCCGCCTGGGTGCTCGAGTTCTGGAGCCGGTACCGGCTCGCGCGCTGGGGCGGGCAGACGCCGACCGCGGCTCCGCCCGTCCCGTCCGTCGAGCCGGCCGTCGCCGTCGCCCGCCGGGCACTCGCCATCGCCGAAGGAGGCACCCCGTGACCGTTCTCTGCGTCATCCCCGTGCGCGGGGGCTCGAAGGGCGTCCCGCGCAAGAACGCCCGCCCCGTCGCGGGCCGCCCGCTGGTGGTCTGGAGCATCGAGCAGGCGCTCGCCGCCGGTCTCGACGTGCTCGTGTCGACCGACGACCCCGAGCTGGCCGCGATCGCGGAGGGGGCGGGAGCGGACGTGCCGTTCCTCCGGCCCGCCGAGCTGGCGCGCGACGAGACGGCGACCGAGCCCGTCGTGCTCCACGCGATCGAGCACCGGGCCGCGCTGGGCCGCCGCCCGGACGCGGTGATGCTCCTCCAGGCGACCTCGCCGATCCGGCTCCCGGGCACCCTCGCCCGCGCGCTCGAGCAGTTCGCCTCGACGGGGGTCGACTCGCTGGTGGGCGTCGTCCCGCAGACGCCGTTCCTCTGGCGGCTGCAGGAGGGCGCCTCCGTGCCGCAGTACGACGTCACGGCCCGGCCGCGGCGCCAGGACCTCGCCGAGGCCGACTTCTTCTACCGGGAGACCGGGTCCCTCTACCTCACCCGCACCGAGGTCTACGAGCGCGAGCGCAACCGGATCGGCGGCCGGGTCGGCCTGTTCGTCATGGACGAGGCGGAGGGCGGGGACATCGACACCGAGGCGGACCTCGCGGTGGTCGAGCAGACCCTCCTCGGCCTCGCGGCGGGAGGCGGCGCATGATCATCGACCGCCACCTCGCCCCGTTCATCGTCTTCGCCGAGGACCCGGTGCTCACCGCGCTGGCCAAGATCAACGCGAACAAGCAGCGGATCGTCTTCTGCGTCGACGGGCACGGGATCCTCCGCGGGTCGGTGTCCGACGGCGACTTCCGCCGCTGGATCATCGCGAACCCGACGGCCTCCCTCGACGTCCCGGCCCTCGCCGTCGCGAACACCGCCGTCCGCACGGCGGGAGCCGACGAGCCGGCCACCGCGATCGCCGCCCGGCTCGGCCGCGACGGGATCAGCCACCTCCCGCTCGTCGACGACCGCGGGCACCTCGTCGCGATCGCGGTCGAGGGCGACCGGGCGCTGCGGATCGGCCGCCACGAGGTGGGCGACGGCCACCCGGCCTTCCTGATCGCGGAGATCGGCAACAACCACAACGGCTCGGTCGATCTGGCGCGGCGGCTGGTCGACCTCGCGGTCGAGGCGGGCGCCGACGCGGTGAAGTTCCAGCTGCGCGACCTCGACTCCCTCTACCGGCGCGCCGGCGGGGCCACCGCGGGGGAGGACCTCGGCGCCCAGTACACGATCGACCTCCTGCGCCGCTTCTCGCTGCCCGCCGAGCCGCTCCTCCGGGTCTTCGACCACGCGGCCGACGCCGGGATCGACGTCCTCTGCACCCCGTGGGACGCCCCGAGCGTGCAGGCCCTCGTCGACTACGGGATCCCGGGCCTCAAGATCGCCTCGGCGGACCTCACCAACCACGGGCTGATCGAGGACGCCGGCACCCGGGGACTGCCCCTGCTGCTCAGCACCGGGATGTCCCGCGAGTCCGAGATCCTCGAGTCGGTCGCGCTGCTGCGCTCGCTCGGCACCTCCTTCGCCCTGCTGCACACCCAGTCGACGTACCCGGCGCCCTACCGCGACCTCAACCTCGCCTACCTCGACCGGCTCGCCGAGATCGGCGGCGGCGTCGTCGGCTACTCCGGCCACGAGCGGGGCTGGCACGTCCCCGTCGCCGCGGTCGCCCGCGGGGCCCGCATCGTCGAGAAGCACTTCACGGTCGACCGGGGGATGGAGGGCAACGACCACACGGTGTCCCTGCTCCCGGACGAGTTCCGCCGCATGGTCGGCGAGATCCGCGACATCGAGGACTCGCTCGGCACGCGCGACGCCCGATCGGTCTCGACGGGGGAGTCGATGAACCGCGTCTCGCTCGCGAAGTCGCTGGTCGCCTCCCGCGACCTCTCGATCGGGGACGTGGTGCGCGCCGCCGACGTCGTCGTCCGCAGCCCCGGCCGGGGCCTCCAGCCCAACGAGCTGCCGCAGCTGCTCGGCCGCGCCCTCCACCGCGACGTCGAGGAGGGCGGGTTCTTCTTCGCCGGCGACCTGCGCGAGAGCACGCCGTCCGGCCGGCCGTTCCGGTTCCGCCGCCCCTGGGGCCTGCCGGTGCGGTACCACGACCACGCGGCGCTCGCCGCGGAGTCGAACGCCGACTTCCTCGAGTTCCACTTCTCGTACCGCGACCTGGAGATCGAGCCGGACGACGTGTTCACCCGCCGCCTCGACTCCGGCTTCACCACCCACCTGCCGGACCTGTTCGCGGGCGACTTCCTCGTCGACCTCGCCTCCTTCGACGACGACGTGTGGGAGCGCTCGATCGCGGAGGTGCAGCGCACCGTCGAGACCACCCGGAGCCTCGCGCGCTGGTTCCGCCAGGAGGAGGACCCGATGATGGTCGTCACGATGGGCGGCTTCACCCGGCACGCGCACGTGGCTCCGGATCAGCGCGCTCCCCTCTACGAGCGCGTCGCCGACGCCCTCGAGCGGATCGACGCGAGCGGCGTCCGCGTGCTGGCGCAGACCCTCCCGCCCTACCCGTGGCTCATGGGCGGGCAGCAGTTCCACAACCTCTTCGTGGACCCGCGCGACACCGCCGAGTTCGCGGCCGCGACCGGCACGCCGCTCTGCCTCGACGCCTCGCACACCAAGCTCGCAGCGAACCACCTCGGGCTCGCCTTCTCGGAGGCGGTGACGCTGCTCGCTCCGCTCAGCGCGCACCTGCACCTCGTCGACGCGACGGGTGTCGACGGCGAGGGGGTGCAGATCGGCGAGGGCGAGATCGACTGGCCGGACTTCGCGGCGTCGCTCGACGAGCTGGCGCCCGGGGTGCCGTTCATCCCCGAGATCTGGCAGGGGCACGTGAACAGCGGCGAGGGCTTCTGGACCGCGCTCGAGCGGCTGGAGGAGTGGCTGTGACCCCGCTCGCGCTCTGGGCGGTGCCGGTCGGCGAGTTCGGCGGGGTGGCCCGCCACGTCCTCGACGCCGCCCGGCACGGGATCCCCGGCCACCGCCTCGTCGTGCTCTGCCCGGAGGGAGCACTCGCCGAGCGGCTGCGGGAGCAGGGCTCGGCCGTGACGACCGGGCGCTTCGGAGCGTCCGCCGGCGCCGCCGCCTCCGTGGCGACCCTGCGCGCGACCGCGGCGGCTCTCCGCCCGGCGGTCGTCCACTCCCACCTCGCCCACGCCGACCTCGTGACCGCGGCGACCTCGCTGCCCCGCGGGGTCCGCCGCGTCACGACGGAGCACGGCATCGCCGGGCCCGACGTCTACCACCGCACCGCACTGCGGGCGCGGACGACCGCGGCGGCGCACCACGCGCGGCTGCGGTCGTTCCACGGCGCGATCGCCGTCTCGGAGGCCACCCGCCGCACCATGATCGAGAAGTGGCGGCCGAGCCTGCCGGTGCAGGTCGTGCTGAACGGAGTCGACGCCGCGCCCCGCGACCGCGAGCCGGGGGAGCCGGGCTCCCTCCGGGTCCTCTCGCTCGCGCGCCTGGCGCCGGAGAAGCGCCTGGACGCGCTGCTCGAGGCCTTCGCGGTGCTGCACCGGCGCGTCCCCGGCGCCACGCTGACCGTCGCGGGCGAGGGACCGCTCGACGGCGCCCTGCGCGCCCGGGCCGAGCGGCTCGGCCTCGGCGACGCGGTGTCCTTCCCCGGCTTCGCCGATCCGGAGGCGGCGCTCGCCGCGGCGGACGTCGTCGCCCAGCTCTCGGTCTGGGAGAACTGCTCCTACACGCTGCTCGATGCGGCCGCCCGCGGGATCGGCGTGGTCGCCTCCGCGGTGGGCGGGAACCCCGAGATCGTCGAGCGGGACTCGCTGGTCGACGCCGACGACCCGGAGGCGGTGGCCGCGGCGCTGGAGCGGCAGGCGTCGAGGGCCGCGGCTCCTCGTGCCGTGCGGGACGTCTCCGCCATGTGCGGCGGGATCGCCGCCGTGTACGAGGGGGTGGCGGCGTGAGCGGCGGGTCCCTGCGACCGGGGCTGCGCACCCTCCTCTCGCTGGCCGGCGCCGCCTCTCCGGGGTGGATCACCGCCGCCGTCGCGGGCTCCCTCGCGCTCGCGGTCCTCGACACCCTGGGCGTCGCCGCGATGGTGCCGCTCATGGCGCTGCTCACCGGGACCGACACCACCACGGGCGCGCTCGGCGTCCTCTCCGGCGTCCTCGGCTCGACGGACGTCCAGACCCTCCTCCCGATCATCGCCGGCTTCGTCGCGGTCGTCTTCGTGCTCAAGAGCGCCGGGACGATCGTCTTCCGGTGGTGGCTGCTCGGCCGCACCACGCGGATCTCGGCCGACGCTGCGACGGAGCTGCTGCGGCGGTACGTCCTCGCGCCCTACGCCGTCCACCGCTCCCGGCGCCTCGCCGAGGTGTACCGGACCATCAACGACGCCAGCGCGCAGGCGGCCGGCGTGCTGCTCGGCGTGATCGGCATCGCCTCCGACCTGCTGGTGCTCGTCGCGATCGTGGCGATCCTGCTGGTCGCCTCGCCGGTCGCGACCCTGTTCGCGGCCGTCTTCTTCGCGGTGCTGCTCGGCGGCGTCCAGGCCCTCCTGCGGCGGCGGCAGGGCCGGATCGGCGAGGAGATGGCGGAGGCGGCGCTGGAGTCGTGGCAGTTCCTGCTCCCCTCGCTCGACGGGTTCCGCGAGGCGCGCCTCACGTCGAGCGCGGCGAGCCTGGTCGCCGGCTTCAGCGGGGCCAAGCGCCGCAGCGCCCAGGCTCTGCGCTCCCTCTCGCTCGTCTCGGAGCTGCCGAAGTACCTGCTCGAGATCGGCTTCGTCGTCGCCGTCGTGGGCGTCTCGGGGATCCTCGTCGCCACCGGCTCCGGCGCCGAGGCGCTCTCCGTCCTGGGCGTCTTCGCGGCCGCCTCCCTCCGCGCCCTGCCGACGCTCAACCGCGTCTCGGCCACGTTCGCGATCGTGCGCAGCGGGCAGGCGGGGCTGCGGATCGTCTCCGAGGCGGCCGAGGAGCTCGCCTCCGAGGGGGCGCACGACGAGACGCCCGGGCCGGGCGGCCGCTACTCCGGCGACATCGCGCTCGAGCACGTCACGTACCGCTACGCCGACTCCGACGTGGACGTGGTGCGGGACGTCTCGCTGGTGATCCAGCGGAACGCCACGACCGCCTTCGTCGGATCCAGCGGCGCCGGCAAGAGCACCCTCCTCGACCTGGTCCTCGGCCTGCTCCCGCCCACGAGCGGCCGGATCCTCTGCGGCGGGCGGCCGATCGACGAGGACCCGGCGGCCTGGTACGCGGGGCTCGGCGTGGTGCCGCAGGACGTGTTCCTCCTGGACGCGACCGTCGCCGCGAACGTCGCCTTCGGGGTGCCGGCGGCCGAGGTCGACCACGGGCGCGTGCGCGAGGTGCTGCGGACGGCGCAGCTCGAGGAGTTCCTCGGCGGGCTGCCGCAGGGTCTGGACACCCGCGTGGGCGAGCGCGGCGTCCGCCTCTCCGGCGGCCAGCGCCAGCGGCTCGGCCTCGCCCGGGCGCTGTACCGGCGCCCCTCGGTCCTCGTCCTCGACGAGGCGACCTCGGCGCTCGACAACCGCACGGAGCACGAGATCTCGCGGGCCGTCGCCGAGCTGCACGGCAGCATGACCGTCCTCGTGGTCGCCCACCGGCTCTCGACCGTGCGCGGCGCCGACCGGCTGCTCTTCCTCGACGGCGGCCGGATCGAGGGGGCCGGCACCTTCGAGGAGGTGCGGGCCGCGCACCCCGGCTTCGCCCAGCTCGTGGCGCTCGGAGAGCTCTCGTGAGCGGGGGAGGCCCCCGGTGGTGACGCTCGGCGACGTCCGCTCGGCGCTGCTGGCGCCCCTCCGCCGACGGGGCACGACGGTGCTGCTGCCCGGCGAGTCGTTCGGGGTCGGGAACCTCGCCTACTTCTGGCTGCAGGCCCACGCCCGCCGGAGCCGCGGGGTGCCGACCGCGGTGCGCGCGACGCGGAGGACCGCGGAGTGGGCGGAGGTCTTCCCGCGGGTCCTCGAGGAGCTCGTGGTGCCCCCGGCGGAGATGTCGTTCTTCAGCCCCCGCGAGCTCGGGAGCGTCCACCAGGAGCTCGGCGTGGAGTTCACGACGGATGAGCTGGCGGACTTCGTCGCGACGATGCTGCTCCCGCCCGGCGGCTCCTTCACCGCTCTGGTGGCGGCGTCGCGACCGGAGGCGGACCTCACCCTGAACATCCGGCGCGGCGACTACTACAGCGTCCCGGCCTTCCGCGGCCGCTACTCCTTCGACGTGGTCGAGTACGTCGACAAGGCGCTCGCCCTGGCCCGCGAGCGGGAGCCCGTGCGCAGCGTCCTGATCGTGTCGGACGACCTCGACTGGTGCCGGGTGAAGCTGGCCCGCGTCCTCGAGGGCCTCGAGGTGCGCTTCCCGGGGGCGGGGACGCCGGTGCCGCAGCAGCTCGCCCTGCTGGCCGCGTCCCGCCGCCTGGTGCTGACGAACTCGACCTTCTCGTACTGGGGCGCGCATCTCGGCGACCACGTGCACGGCGGCGCCGACGTGATCGCGCCGTGGTTCCACAGCCGCGCGTGGAACGGCGGGGCGGCGACGCAGCTCGACCCGCGCTGGCGGGTGGTCCGCGACCTCCCCGGCGGCTGGGACGGCTGACGCGGAGAGTCGGAGTCCGGCGGCTGCGCGGGGCTCTCGGGTACCGGCGGGGGCTGCGGGCGGGCGGCTCCGGGGGCGCGACCGGGCGTGGACGGCTGCGGGCGGGCGGATGTGCGAGGACGGCTCCGGGCTCGCGGCTCCGTGCTCTCGGCTCGGCTCTCGGCCGCGGGCTCTCGGCTCCGGGCTCGCGGCTCCGGGCTCTCAGCGCAGGACGTGGCCCTCGACGTCGACGGGAGCCCGGGCGGTGAGGCGCTTCAGCCGCATCGCGGGGCGCTCGACCAGCAGCCAGCTCGCCCACGCGAGGGGGACCGTCGCTGCGACCGAGAGCGCGATGTAGGCCCAGAGCGGCACGTCGGCTCCGGCTCCGACGATCGCCAGCGAGAGCAGCTGCTGCACGGGGAACGCGTAGATGTACATCCCGTAGGAGACGTCGTGGGTCGCGCCCACTCGACGCAGGGGGAGCCGGGCGCCGAGCGCGACCATCAGATAGGCGAGGGGGAGGCCGGCGAGCACGCGGTAGAGGCCGGTCGCGATCACGAGGACGAGCAGCACGGCCGCGACGGCGGTGAGTGCGCCCGTCAGGGGGAGGCGGTCGCGGTACAGGTGCACGAGCGCGCCGGCGAGGAAGTACCCGACGAGCGTCACCGTCTGGTTGAGGGGTGCCGGGAACGGGACGAGGTCCGTCGCGAGCACCGCCGCGACGAGGGTGAGGCCCGCGAATCCCGCGACCACGAGGGGGCGCACCCAGCGCGCGGGCGCCAGGGAGACGAGCAGGCCGATCACGACGTAGCTGACGAACTCGTAGAACAGGCTCCAGAGCGAGCCGTTCCACGCGCCCGGGTAGGGGACGGAGCCGAGCATCCCCGCGATGCCGTACTCCCGGATGTAGAGGGCCGCATTGGCGACCACGAAGCGCACCGCCCCGGCCGCGCTGTACTCGCCGGCTCCGAGGAGGAGCGACGCGAGCGGTGCGGCGACGAAGGCCACGACCAGGAGCGAGACGAGGAAGGCGGGATAGATGCGGAGGAAGCGCCGCCAGAGGAAGTCGACCAGCGATCGCGAGCGCAGCCGGCTCGCGGTGATCAGGAAGCCGGAGGTGGCGAAGAACCCGCCGACCGCCCAGGCGCCGAGGGTCGAGCCTCCGAACCCGGGGTCGTCGCCGTAGCCGCCGAGGGGGAAGGAGTGCGACACGATGACGAGGACCGCCAGCCCGAGCCGCAGGGCGTTGATGCTGTTCGACCGCGGGTCGAAGGCGGAGCCGACGGTCGGACGCGTGCGCGTGCGTGGCGCGCGGGCGGGCGCGGCGGTGCGCCGGCCGTTCTCCTGGCGGGTCATGCGCACATCCTGCTGACCCCGGCCGCCGCCGTCGATCGGGCGTGGGACGCGCCGCGCTCCTCCCGGAGGGCCCGCGCACCAGCAACGACGCGCGCTCCACCCCTGCGGCCCCGTCGCGGAGCTGACGCGGACTGACGTGCGGCCTGCGGCTGATCCCTCTCCGCCCCGTCGTTCCTCCGTCGCCCTCTCCGCGAGACGCCGCTCCGGTAGTCGACACGCCGGAGCGGGTTCACCGGAGCGGGATCCCGCGGCGGGCGGTCGGATCACGCCGGTCGGATCACGCCGGTCAGAGCAGCCCGTCCGTGAGGTGGTCCGGCGTGCCGAAGCGGTGGGCCGTGATCGACACGGCCTGCTCGCGGAGGAACGGCAGCAGCTCCAGCCGGCCCGCCTCGGTCGCCGGGCCGGCGTAGACCGCGAGGTCGGGGCGCCCGCCCGTCACGGCCGTCACCGTCGCGGCGGAGGCGCCCAGCAGGCGCACCCGTCCGGCGCCGTGGGCGCGCACCCGCGCCTCCCACGCCGCGTCGTCCTCGACCACGACGGCGCCGGCCGCCTCGTCGAGACCGGCGGCGAGCTGCGGAGGCAGCGCCACGGCGCTCGAGACGACCACCCGTGCCTGCGCGGTCGCCGCCGCGACGGCCACCCGCACGAGCGAGCCCAGCGGCTCCCCGGCGGCCAAACGCACCAGCACGGCGGAGTCGTAGGGCAGGCGGCGGAAGACGTTGCGCTCCGCCTCCAGCCCCGTCACGTCGCGAGGAGCGCTCGCGGCCCGCGCCGCCGCGCAGCTGCGCGCCGTCCGCTCCACCGCGGCGTGCTCCTCCGCCGGGAGCTCCGCGCGCGACGCGGCGAGCAGGCGGGCGGCCGGTCCGACGACCGGAGCGGTCGCCTCCGACGGCGCCGCGGTCCACGAGCCCAGGCCGAGCAGGTAGTCCGGCCCGCCCGCCTTGGTGCCCGGGCCGACCGCCGACTTCTTCCAGCCGCCGAACGGCTGGCGCTGCACGATCGCCCCGGTGATCCCGCGGTTCACGTAGAGGTTGCCCGCCTCGATCCCGTCGAGCCAGGTGCCGATCTCCTCCGGGTCGAGCGCGTGCAGGCCCGAGGTGAGCCCGTAGTCGACCTCGTTGACGATCGCGATCGCCTCGTCGAGGGTCGCCGCCGTCATGATCCCGAGGATCGGCCCGAAGTACTCGGTGCGGTGGAACTCGGACCCGCGGCGCACGCCGTCGCGGACGCCGGGGCTCCACAGGCGTCCGGAGTCGTCGAGGCTCCGCGGCTGCAGCAGCCAGTTCTCGCCGGCGCCGAGCCCGGTCAGGCCGCGCAGCAGCTTGCCCTCGGCGGGTTCGATCACCGGCCCCATCCGCGTCGCGGGGTCGGTCGGGTAGCCGACCGTGAGAGAGGAGACCGCGTCGAGCAGCTGCGCGCGGAACCGCTTCGAGCGCGCGACGGAGCCCACCAGCACCACGAGCGAGGCGGCGGAGCACTTCTGGCCCGCGTGCCCGAAGGCGCTCGCCACCACGTCCTTCACCGCCAGGTCGAGGTCGGCCGAGGGGGTGACCACGATCGCGTTCTTGCCGCTCGTCTCGGCGAGCAGCGGGAGGTCGTTCCGGAAGGAGCGGAACAGCTCCGCCGTCTCGTAGGCGCCGGTGAGGATCACGCGGTCGACCTGCGGGGAGGCGATCAGGTCGCGCCCCAGCTCCTCCTCCGGCAGGCGGAGCAGGCGCAGGGCCTCGCGGGGCACGCCCGCCGCCCACAGCGCCTCGGCCACCACGGCGCCGCAGCGCGCGGTCGGACCGGCGGGCTTGAGCACCACGGCGGAGCCGGCCGCGAGCGCCGCGAGGACGCCGCCGGCCGGGATCGCGACCGGGAAGTTCCACGGCGGAGCGACCAGGGTCAGCGCGGCCGGGTGGAAGCGGGCGCCGTCGACCGCGTCGAGCTCGAGGGCGCGCTCGGCGTAGTAGTGGGCGAAGTCCACGGCCTCCGAGACCTCGGGGTCGCCCTGGTCGAGGGTCTTGCCGCCCTCGGCCGCCATGACCTCGAGCAGCTCGGCGCGGCGCGCCTCCAGCTCGTCGCCCGCGCGGTGCAGGATGCGGGCGCGCTCCTCGGCCGGGACGTCGCTCCAGCCGCTGCCGCGGGCGCCGTAGAGCACCGACTCCAGCTCGTCGAGGGTGCCGATCGTGGCGGCCTCGATCGCGTCGGCGCCGGCCCGGGAGGAGGGGACGCGCGCGAGGATCGCCTGCGCCCACTCGCGGTTCGCGGCGACGGACGGGTCGGTGTCGGGGGTGCTGCGGAAGTCGCCCGGTCCCGGACGGCCGCTCGCGGCGAACCGGTCGGGCACGCGGTGCGCCGGGGGGACGGCCCCGTCGAGGGCGGCGACGGAGGCGCGGAACCGCTCCTCCTCCCTCGCGAAGAGCGCCGGGTCGGCCTCGAGCTCGAAGACGGCCGACATGAAGTTCTGGCTCGACGCGCCCTCCTCCAGCCGGCGGATCAGGTAGGCGATCGCCACGTCGAACTCGGCCGGCGCGACGACCGGCGTGTAGAGCAGGAGCGAGCCGACCGTGCGGCGCACCGCCTCCGCCTGGCCCTGGGCCATGCCGAGGAGCATCTCGTACTCGATCCCCTCGCGGACGCCGCGGGTGCCGGCGAGCAGCCACGAGTACGCGACGTCGAAGAGGTTGTGCCCGGCGACGCCGACCCGCACGTTGCGGATCCGCTCCGGGTGCAGCGCGTAGTCGACGACGCGCTTGTAGTTCGTGTCGGAGTCCTGCTTGCTGCTCCAGGTCGCCAGCGGCCAGCCGTGGACCGAGGCCTCGACCTGCTCCATCGGCAGGTTCGCGCCCTTGACCAGGCGCACCTTGATGCCGGCGCCACCGCGGGCACGGCGGGCGGCGCTCCACTCCTGCAGGCGGATCATCGCCGAGAGCGCGTCCGGCAGGTAGGCCTGCAGCACGATGCCGGCCTCGAGGCCGAGGAACTCCGGCCGGTCGAGGATGCGGGTGAAGACCGCGATGGTGAGGTCGAGGTCCTTGTACTCCTCCATGTCGAGGTTGATGAACTTCTGCGGCGAGGAGGCGGCGGCGCGGGCGAACAGCGGCGCCAGCTCCTCGACGATGTCGTCGACCGCGGCGTCGAAGGCCCACGGGTTGTGCGGGGCGGTGCTCGAGGAGACCTTGATCGAGACGTAGTCGACGTCGTCGCGGGCGAGGAGCCGGTGCGTCCCCTCCAGGCGGCGGTGGGCCTCCTCGCGGCCGAGGACGGCCTCGCCGAGCAGGTTCATGTTGAGCCGGACGCCGTCGCGGCGGATCGCGGCGATGGCCGGGCCCAGGCGCGAGTCGGTCGCGTCGATGATCAGGTGGCCGACCATCCGCCGCAGCACCCGGCGCGCGATCGGCACCACGACGTCCGGGAGGAGCGGCGCCATGACGCCGCCGAGGGCGACCGCGCCGCGCATCGGAGCCGGGAGGAAGGACGGCACGCCGCCCGCGATCGCCTTCAGCGCCGCCGCCGCGACGCGGGTGTCCTCGGGTCGGACGACGCCGTCGACGAAGCCGACCGTGAAGTCCAGGCCGGTCGGGTCCTTCAGCACGCCCGCCAGCTGCGCCCCGGAGGCGTCGATCGGGATCGCGGACGCCTCGCGCAGCCAGCGCCGCACCAGGGCGACGCTCTCGTCGACCAGGCGGGGATCGATCGAATCGGCGGACGGGCCGTCGGCGGCGGGGCCGGTGGCGAGAGCGGGGCTGGCGAGATCCGTCATGGTGCGGTCCTTCTGCTCTGAGGTGGGTGCCTTCAGTATTCGACCGACTACCGTTGAGCAGAAGCGACCGTTCCTTATCGGTACCGGTCAGCTCAGCTGAACGATCGGAGGGACGCCGTGCTCGATGTCCGCCGCCTGGTCCTGCTCCGCGAGGTGGCCATCCGCGGCACTCTCGCCGCCGCGGCCGAGGCCCTCGCCTACAGTCCCTCCGCCGTCTCGCAGCAGCTCGCCGTGCTCGAGCGCGAGGCCGGCGTCGAGCTGCTGCGGAAGGCGGGCCGGCGCGTGCAGCTCACACCCCAGGCCGAGATCCTGGTCGAGGCGGCCGGCGAGGTGATGGCCCTGCTCGAGCGGGCGGAGGCGGCGCTCGCGGCCTCGGGGGAGTCGGTGACCGGGCGGGTGCGCGTCGCGGTGTTCCAGTCGGCCGCGCTCGCGCTCATGCCGGGCGCGCTCCGGGCCGTCGCCGACCGCTTCCCGGAGGTGCGGATCGAGATGGTGCAGCGCGAGCCGGAGGGCGCTCTGCACGAGACGTCGTGGGCGCGGGAGTTCGACCTCGTCGTCGCCGAGCAGTACCCCGGCCACTCGACCTCCTGGCTGCCCGGACTGGTGCGCAGCGACCTGACGTCCGACGCGATCCGCCTCGCCGTGAGCCGCGACTCCGCCGTCGTCGACCTCGCCTCGGCCCGCGACTCCGCCTGGGTGATGGAGCCGCGCGGTACCGCGAGCCGCCACTTCGCCGAGCAGACCTGCCGGGTCGCGGGCTTCGAGCCGGACGTCCGCTTCGAGACCGCCGACCTGCAGGCGCAGATCCGACTCGCCGCCTCCGGCCACGCCGTCGCCCTGATGCCCGACCTGGTCTGGGCGGGCGAGGCGCCGGACTGCCGCCTCCTCGAGCTGCCCGGCACGCCCCGCCGCACGATCTTCACCGCCCAGCGCGAGGCGCAGCTGGCGTCGCCGGCCGTGCGGGTGTTCCGGGAGTGCCTGGCGGAGGTGGCGGGGCGTTTCGCGTGAGGCTGCGGGCGTGCGGGGGTGCGTGAGGCGGGGCGGTGCGGTTCGGGTGAGCGGGGGGCGTGTGGCGGTGCGGTTCGGGTGAGCGGGGGCGTGTGTGGCGGTGCGGTTCGCGTGAGCGGGGGGCGTGTGGCGGTGCGTGTGGCGGGGTGTTGCGCCGGTGTCCTGCGCGCGCCGCCCCGAGGACGGCGGGGATGTGCGGCGTCGGCTGCGGTGATCCCTCCCTCCACAGGAGGGCCTCACGCCGGTTCTCCACGGATGTGACGATCCGTCGCTTCCGTGTCGGTGGTCGCTGATTGAATACACGTATGACGATGATCAGCAGGTCGACAGCAGCGGAGGCGGTGCTCAGCGAGGCGCGTGCTCGCGGCGACCGAGCCGCGGCGCTGGCCCGCTCGGCGTCCCCGCTGCTCCTGGCCGCGGCCGAGGAGCTGCACGCCGGGCACCGGGCCGCGCTCGAGCATCCGGAGTCGTTCGCCCGCGGCTCGGCGCCCCACGCGTCGAGCGACCTCGCCGAGCGGTCGATCCGCGCGGAGTTCGCGGTCGCCCTCGGAGTCTCCGAGCGGGTCGCCTCCCGCGAGCTCGACCACGCGCGCCTCCTCGTCGAGGACCTGCCGACCACCCGCGCCGCCCTCGCCGGGGCGCGCCTGCGGTGGGAGGCGGGCCAGGTCGTCTGCGCCGTCGCGGCCACCCTGCCTCCGGGCTCCCGCGCCGCGTTCGATACGCGGGCGGCGGAGCTCGCGGCCCGCACCACGCCGACCCAGCTGCGGCGCGCTCTGGCCCGACTGCGGGAGGAGCTCCACGAGCAGCCCCTCGCCGAGCGCCACCGACGTGCCCGCGAGGACCGCGCGGTCTGGCTGACCCCCGAGGTCGACGGCATGGCGACGCTCTGCGCCCTCCTCCCCGCCCCGGTCGCCGTGGGGGCGTACAGCCGCCTCGACCGGATCGCCCGGATCCTCCGCGACGCGGCGGAGGGGACGCCGCCGCTCGCCGCCGCGGGAGCGGGCTCCTGCGGAGCGGAGTCCAGCGGGACGACCGGAGCGGAGCCCGCCGGAACCACCGGGGCGGGCGCCGTCGATGCGATCTCCCGAGCGGGCGACGAGCGGACCCTCGCCCAGCTGAGAGCCGACGCTCTCGCCGACCTCCTCTGCGATGCGGACGTCATCGGCACGGTGCCCGACTCGGTCGGTGCCGATCGGCCCGTTCCGACCCTCGTCACCGGCGTGCGCGCCGAGGTGCGGGTCACCCTGTCGGCGAGCACCGCGTCCGGCGCCGACGACGCCTCCGCCGAGCTCGACGGCTACGGCCCGATCCCGGCGGACGTCGCCCGGAGCCTCGTCCCCGCGACCGTCACCCGCGTGCTGACCGAGCCCCGGACGGGCGCCGTCCTCTCGGTCGGGCGCACACGCCGACTGCCGCACCGCGAGCTGCGGCTCCTCCTCCAGCTCCGCGACGTGACCTGCCGCTTCCCCGGCTGCACCCGCTCCGCCGCGGGCGCCGAGGCCGACCACGTCGTCGAGTGGCGAAACGGCGGCGGCACCGACCCCGCCAACCTCGCCAGCCTCTGCGTCGCCCATCACCACGTGCGGCACGGCGACCGCTGGACCTACGTCCTCCACCCCGACGGCACCGCCGACTGGACCACCCCCACTGGCCGCCGCATCACCACGCGCCCGCCGGGCCTCGAGGCACGGCTCCGTCCAGACCCACCCGCGACCCCGAGGTTCGAGGACCGGCCGCCGCCGTTCTGACACGCTGCCGTGCTGACACGCTGCCGTGCTGCGGTGCTGCCGTGCTGCCGTGCTGCCGTGCTGACGTGCTGCCGTGCACCCCTGAGGGAATCGGCTGTCGGGCGGGTTCGGCGCATTGCGCGGGTTCGCACTGGTGATCGGGCCGTGCTGTCGCTCGGAGGCGAGTGCTCAGCGACCTCCCGCCGCGCCGCTGACGCTCGGATCTGCGCCTTCGCTCGGGTTCACGCGGCCGCACCGTCGCACCACCGCCGCACCACTGCCGCTGAGGCGCGGACCGTCACCGGGGCCGCACCGTCGCCTGACACCGTGCCGACACCAGGGCCGTGCCGCCGCCGTTCGCCATGCCGCCGTTCAGCCACCACGATGCAGCACCTCGGCAGCTCAGCACCTCGGCAGCTCAGCGCGCGCCTAACCGCCGTCACATGCCGTCGCGTCGGCCCGCCGTTCGGGCAGCGTGTCTCGGGACTGCGCTGGCGCCCCGCACCGCCCCGCGGCTGCTCCGGCGGGGTGCGCAGTCCGGGCGAGCAGTCCGGGCGGGCACGCGCGGTCAGTCGGCGACGCGGAGGAGCACCTCGCCCGTCGTCCCGCCCCGCAGCCGCCCCGCAGCCGCGACGCTACGCCGCCAGGAAGCGGTCCGCCGTCCGCAGCGAGAGCGCCATCGTCGCGAGCGCCGGGTTCGCGATCAGCGCGCTCGGGAACACCGAGTTGTCGCACACCCAGAGGTTCGGCACGTCGAAGCTGCGGCCGTCCGCGTCGATCACGGCGTCGCCCGCGTCGGTGCCCATCCGCACGGTGCCGAGCGTGTGCGCCGTGCGCGCCATCACCCGCGTGCTCGTCGCGCCGGCCGCCTCCACGATCGCGGTCATCGTCCGGATCGCGTGCCGGTCGATCGCCTCCTCGTTGGCGCCCGCCGAGAACGTGATGCGCGCCTTCGGCACCCCGTGCTCGTCCAGCTCGTCGGTCAGCTCCAGCCGATTGCCGTCGGCGGGCAGGCACTCCGCGTTGATCCCGACGCCCGCCGCGAAGCGGTATCCGTCGAGCGCGTCCATCAGATCGCGGCCCCAGAGTCCCGCGCCGCGGGCGAGCGTCGTCGCGTAGGTCAGCGGCATCACTCCGAGACTCTGGATCAGGTAGCCGCCCGCGAAGTCCGCGTCGGCCGGGCGGACGGTGTCCTCGGTGATCACCGAGGAGGGGTAGCCGCGGTAGCCGCGCATCTCGTTCTCGAAGGTGCCCCAGACCTGGGTCGCCCCGTGCGCCAGGAAGTTGCGGCCCACCTGGCCGCTGCTGTTCGCGATGCCGGTGTGCAGGAGGAGCCGGGGCGTCTCGACGCCGCCCGCGCAGAGGAACAGGGCGGAGCAGCGCTGCCGGTGCTCCACTCCGCCGCTCGTGTAGACCACGGCGCACACGCGGCCCGCGGCGTCCAGCTCGATGCCGTGCACGAACGAGTCGGCCCGGATCTCGGCACCGGCTCGCACCGCCTCCGGCAGGTAGGTCACGTCCATGCTCGTCTTCGCGCCGGTCCGGCAGCCCTGATGGCACTGGCCGCAGTTGACGCAGGAGGGCCGGCCGTCGTCCCGCGGGCTGCTGAGCACGGCGGCGGGCGCGTCGGTCGCGCGCATCCCGATCGCCGCGCAGCCGCGCAGCATCATGTCGGCCGAGGCGTTCCGCGCGAGCGGGCCCTGCAGGTAGCGGCGCGACGGGTCCCACGGGTACTCGGCCGGGCCCGCCACTCCGATCGTCGCCTCCACCTTCTCGATGTACGCGGTGAGCTCGGCGTGCTCGATCGGCCAGTCGCGGCCGACGCCGGAGTCGCTCCGGAGTCGCAGGTCGCGCGGGTCGGGGCGGGGCGTGAACGCTCCCCAGTGCAGCGTCGAGCCGCCGACCCCGCGGCCGCTGTTGTTCTGCCCGAAGGCGGTGGGAGTCTCGCCTCCGCTGAGGCGCTCCTCCATCCAGTTGATCTCGACGGCCGCCGTCTCGTCGGCGGTGTGGCCGAGCGGATCTAAGTGCGGCCCGGCCTCGAGGGCGACGACCCGCAGCCCTCGAGCGGCGAGCACCGAGAGCAGGGGCGCTCCGCCTGCCCCGGTGCCGATCACGACGGCGTCGACCGTCTCGTCGAGCGGGAAGCGGCGCATGCCGGTCGTGTTCATCGGTGACTCCTCGTCGTCGGTTCCCAGGTCTCGCGGTCGTCGGCGCCGAGCAGGCGGAAGCCCGTCACGAGCGGCAGCGTGTCGCCGCCACTGGCGTAGCCGTCGTAGCCGATCCGCGCCATCGATGCGGGGTGGGCCAGCCACTGCCTGACGAGGTCGACGCGGCAGTCCTCGAACCAGGCGGTCAGCTGCTCGGCACCGAGCCCGCCGGCCGAGCGGTCGCCGAGCTCCGCGGAGCCGTCGGCGATCGCGGTGAGGCGCGCGTCCTGCTCGGCGGGGCCGAGGCCGGCGAAGCCGCGGAGGGTGTCGAGCGCCAGACCGTAGGCGATCGGGTCGGCCGGCAGGTCGGCGTTGCGCCAGCCGTCGCCCTCACCGTTCGCGAGCTGCGTGTCCACCCGTGCGGCCAGGTCGATCCGGCCGCCCTCCTGCGGGACGACCCGGTCGGCGATCGCGCGCAGCTCCGCGAGCTGGGCGACGGTCAGGGCGCGGGGCGCGTACTCCGGGTCGTCGGCGAGCGCGCGCACGGCCAGCAGCCCGCGCACCCGCGTGGAGGTGCGGGCGGAGGCGATGGCCGCGCCGACGTCGGCCGGGACCGACGGCGCCGTGCCGGCCTCCTCCTCCCAGAACCGGCGGATCGCCGCCGCCACCTCGACCGGGCGCTCGAACGGCAGCAGGTGGCCCGCCCCGGCGAGCGTGAGCAGCCGGGCGCGGGAGTAGAGAGAGCCGTTCAGGCGGCGCTGCGCGTCGGCGCCGAGGTCGCCGTCCTCACCGCCCGCGATCAGGAGCGCGGGCACCGCCCCGAGGGCGGCCTCGCCGGTGCGGTCCTCACGGCTGCCGTGCTCGAGCCAGTCCCGCCAGCCCTCGGGGGAGTAGCGGCGCAGCTCGGCCAGCACCTCCGCGTCGGCGTCGGCGGGCAGCGGCGAGCCGACGTTCTGGTCGACGAACTCGCGCGCCTGCGCCTCGTCGAGGTGCCCGTCGGCGACCCAGCCGAGCATGGTCGAGCGGCGCTCCTCCTCCATCGGCTCGGGCGAGAGCGGCGACCCGGCGAGGAGCACGACGCCCGCGAGCCCGAACAGGCCCGAGCGGCCGGTGACCGTGCGGGAGGCCACGAGCGAGGCGATCTTCCCGCCCATGCTGTGCCCGAGGAGCAGCCAGCGGGAGGAGCCGTGCTCGCGGATCCGGCGGATCGTGGCAACGGTCATCTCCTCGAGCGAGGTCCCGGATCCACCGGGCAGGTCGAGCGCGACGAGGTCCGCGACGTCGGCGAGCTCGCGGCCGAGCGCGTCGAAGGCGCGGCCGTCGAGCCCGAGTCCGGGCAGGGCGAAGAGGGTGGGGCGGGGGCTGGTGGACACGGGCGTCCTGTCGGATCGGCCGCGCCACGGCGGTGGGGAGCGGGAGGGGAGCGGCGGCGGGGGGCCGGCCCTCCCCATCCGACCACACGGCGTGCGCGCGCCCGGACCCTTGCGCCGACGGGGAACTCGTGCTGTGCTCTGCGCCACCGTTCCGCACTACCGTGCTGGGCCGTCGGAGGTCACGAGGATCAGCTCCTCCTCGAGGGTCGCGCCGGAGCGCTGCGTTCACTCCATCTGAGAGGATCTTCACGGAGACGGTCCTCGCCTCCGATGAACGCTGCCGCCGCCGCGGCCGTACCCCCTTCCGACGGACCACCGGTCCCGACGAGGAGGCGGTGTGGCGCGCACGGCGACGGCACGACGAGACGAAGGGCCCGCGATGCCGCGCGAGCACTCGGAGGTCCCGGCTCCGGTGGTGCGCCTCGAGCCCCGGACGGCGGGGTTCGACCCGGCCGCCGCCTTCGACGAGCACGGGTCCGCCCTGCTCGGCTTCGCGCTCAACGCCCTGCGCGACCGCGGCCTCGCCGAGGACTGCGTGCAGGAGACGTTCCTGCGCGCCTGGCGCTCGCGGGCGAGCTACTCCGCCGAGCGTGCCAGCACCCGCACCTGGCTCTTCGCCATCGCCCGCAACGTCGTGATCGACGTGCACCGCTCGCGTCAGCGCCTGCCGCGCCTGATCGAGGCCGAGGTTCTGGAGGAGGTGCCCGCGGAGGACCGCGACCCCCTCGAGCCGCTCGCGATCGCCGAGGCGCTCGCGCGGCTCTCCGCCGAGCACCGGCAGGTCGTCGTCGCCGTCCACCTGAACGGCGAGACCTACGCCGAGCTGTCGGCGGCCACGAGCGTGCCGGTCGCCACCCTGCGCAGCCGCGCCTTCTACGCTCTCCGAGCGCTCCGCGGTCACCTCGCGGGCGCCGGACCCACCGACGAGGAGAGATCGTGACCGACCGAGACCAGCCCGCCGGAGACGAGCCCGGCGGCCGCCGCGAGGAGCTTCTCGCCGCGGCCCTCGCCGGCGACCTCTCCGCCGAGGAGGCGCGGGAGTTCGAGAGCCTGCGCGCCGCCGACCCCTCGATCGACCGCGAGCTCGCGTCGTTCGGTGCGGTGGTCGACCGGGTCGGCGCACTGGGCCGCTGGGAGGAGGCGGAGCCGTCGCCGGAGCTGCGGTCGCGCGTCGCGGCGCTCGCCGGGGAGCGGCCCGAGCGCGGGGAGAGTCTGCGTGCCTCGCGCCGCCGGGCCCCGCGCCGCCGTGCCTCGCGTCTTCGTGCCGTCCTGGCCGTCGCCGCGGCGGCCGCGCTCCTCGTCGTGGGCGGCGTCGCCGGAGCGGCCCTGCGGTCCGCCGAGGAGCGCCCCGTCGCGGGACCGCCCGGGACGCTCGGCGCCGTCGAGGCGATCGCCTTCGATGAGCGGACGGAGGGCGTGACGCTTGACGGCTCGCTCGTGGCGCACACCTGGGGCACCGAGACGATCCTCCGCGGGACCGGCTTCGCGCTCGGCGAGAGCTACGACCTCGTGCTGGTCACCGGCTCCGGTGAGCGGCTCCCGTCCGGCTCCTTCCTCGGCAGCTCCGCGGAGCTCGACTGCGAGATGAACGCGGCCGTCCTGCGCGAGTCCGTCGCCGCCGTCGAGATCACCGACGCCGGCGGCGCGCTCGTCGCCTCCGCCGCCCTCCCCGCCGTCACCTGAGAGCCGGCGGCGCAGGCTCGCGGCGCGGCTTCAGCTCGCTGACGAGCGTGCCCGCGACGATGAACCCCGCCCCGAGCAGGGCGAGCGCGGGGAGCCGGTCGCCGGCGAGGCGGCCGATCAGACCGGCCCAGACGGGCTCGGCGGAGTAGATGATCGTGGCGCGCGACGGCGAGACCGAGCGCTGAGCCCAGTTCATCGTCAGCTGGATCAGGCAGCTGCTCGCCCCGAGCGCGAGCGCGGGGATCAGCCAGGCCCACGAGAACGCCGGGACCGCCTCGCCTGCGACGGGCATCGAGGCGAACCCGAGCGCGCCGGCGACCAGCAGCTGCACCACGGTCACCCGGCCGAGGTCCACGCGTCCGGCGACGAGGCCGATCAGGATGATCTCCGCCGCGATCGGCAGCGTGCTCACGATCGTCGCCACCTCGCCCGCTCCGAGCGCGACGCCCGGCTGCGGGCCCGCGATCAGGAGCAGTCCGACGAACGCCAGCGCGACGCCCACCAGCGTCAGCACGCCCGGACGGCGACGGAACACGACCCACTGGAGCAGCGGCACCAGCGGCACGTACAGCGCGGTGAGGAACGCGGAGGTGCTGCTCGTGATCGTCTGCAGCCCGTAGCTCTGCAGGCCGTAGCCCGCGAAGATCATCACCCCGATCACGACGCCGGCCGCGAGATCGATCCGCCGCATCCCCCGGAGCGACCGGTGGAACACGACCGCGCTGATCAGTCCCGCGATCGCGAACCGCATCCCGACGAAGAACAGCGGACCACTGTGCTCCATCGCGATGTGCACGGCGAGGAAGGTCCCGCCCCAGATCGCGGTGATGCCGATGAGCGCCCACTCCGGACGGGTGAAGCGGAGGCCCCGGAGCGGCGAGATGTGCATCATTCTGCACATCCTAGGAGCAACAGGGGCCTGTCGGTGCAGAATAGTGCGCATGTCGGCTCCCGTCCTCGCCCACCTGGGCGGCAACCTCCGCCTCGCGCGGCGCGGAGCCGGGCTGAGCCAGTCCGCGCTGGCGGCGCGCTCGGGTATCAGCCGGCGGACGATCGTCGCGGCCGAGGCCGGCGAGGCCAACATCTCGCTGACCGGAGTCGACCGCCTCGCGACCGCCCTCGGCACCACGTTCACTGCACTCGTCTCGGCCCCGGGATCCGCGCCCGCGGCGATCGACCAGGTCGCCTGGCGGGGAGCGGGCGAGGCGAGCGTCGCCGTCCTGCTCTCCTCCGTCCCCGCGCGCCGGGAGGCCCAGCTCTGGACCTGGACGCTCGGTCCGGGGGACCGCTACGACGCGCAGCCCGACCCCGAGGGGTGGCACGAGATCCTGCTCGTCACCGCCGGCGCGCTCCTCCTGGAGCGGGAGGGCGAGGAGCCCGTGCGGCTGGAGCCCGGACGGCACCTCGCCTTCCCGACCTCGCGGCACTACTCCTACGTGAACGCGGTGGATGCCGTCACGACGCTCGTCCGGATCGTGGTCGACTGACGGGTCGGCGCCTCAGGCCCGCGAGCGCAGGGTCTCGAGCAGCGCCGCGGGGGTCTCGGGGTCGTCGAGGCTGATCGCGAACTCGCGCGAGCGGTCCGTCGTCACCACCAGCCCCGGCCCGGCGTGCAGGATGACCGCCGAGCGGCCCGGCATCACCCGGTACCCCCAGCCGCCCCACTCCGACGGCCGCAGCTGGGCCGTGCCGGCCGAGGCGATGGTGTCGAGCGGGATGCGGCGCAGCGGGATGCCGAGGGCGGTCGTGACGACGCGGAGGCCGCGGCGGTCGGCGGTCACCCTCAGGCGGGAGAAGGAGAGGAGCACCAGCGCGACGACGCCGAGGACGACGGCCATCGCGATCGCCGGACCGGTGGCGCCCGCCGCGGCGAGCGTCGCGAGGGAGAGGGCCGCGCCCGCCGCCGTGGCGATCGCGGCGACGGCGAACACCGGGCCCGTCAGCGTCTGCGACCAGGCGCCGGTCTCCTCCGCCGCCAGCGGCAGGCGGCCGGCGGCCAGGCGGGAGGCGCGCCGGGTGCCCGGAGCGATCAGCGCGGGCACGACGGCGAAGAGCATCCCTCCGAGCAGCGCGAGCAGCCACCCGCCGAGCTCCGCCCCCTCGGCGCGCCCGGCCGCGAGCGTCGTGCCGACCGAGGTCGCCCAGGCGGAGGCGCCCAGCCCGGCCACGAGGCCGAGGGTCGCCAGCAGGAGCCGCGGGGCGCGCCCGACGACCGCCGCCACGACGCCCGCGACGGCCGGGAGCCCGGAGAGCACGAGGGCGATCGCGAGCAGAGCGCCCGTCGACGCGGTCGCATCGGCCGCCCCGGTGCCCGACCAGTGCGAGGCGAGCTCCGCGGGCAGCGCGTCGTCCAGGACGAGGCGCGAGACGAGCACTCCGGCGGCGGGGAGCAGGAGGGACGCGGCGGCGAGGAGCTCGCGGCGGCGGTCGGCGGTGGCGGTCATGATCCGGTCCTCTCGATCAGGCGGACGAGCTCCGCCGGGGTGATGCCGCTGCGGCGGGCCTCCGCGAGCAGCTCGTCGACCAGGGCGGTCACGCGCACGAGCCCGGGCCCGGCCGACTCCGTGATCCACGCGCCGCGGCCCCGGCGCACCTGGAGGATCCCGTCGTCGCGCAGGGCGGCGTACGCGCGCAGCACGGTGTGCATGTTGATGCCGAGCGAGTCGGCGAGCTCACGGGCGGGCGGCAGGCGGTCGCCCGCCGAGAGCTCGCCCCGGGCGACGGCCGAGCGCACCTGCGACTCCAGCTGGTCGGCGAGCGAGCCCGCCGCGGAGTGGTCGACCCGGAACAACATGTTCACAATGTTAGTAGAACAAGCAGTGCACCACCAGGCCCTCAGTGCAGCGCGAGCGACACCGCCAGCACCACCATCACGACCGCCACGGCCGCGTCGAGGATCCGCCAGGCCCCGCGGCTCCGGAACAGCGGCCGCAGCGCCCGCGCCCCGAAGCCGAGAGCGGTGAACCACAGCACGCTCCCGGCCGCCGCCCCCGCCCCGAACCACCAGCGCTCGTCGCCGTGCGTGTTCGCCACCGACCCGAGCAGCACGACCGTGTCGAGGTAGACGTGCGGGTTGAGCAGCGTGAGCGCCAGGCACGTGCCGATCGCCGTGCGGAGCGACGTCGAGGCGCCGGCCGGATCGCCGTCGAGGGTCCCCGGCCGCAGTGCGCGCCTCGCCGCCATCACCGCGTAGGCGAGGAGGAAGACGATGCCGCCCCAGCGGATCACCACCAGCAGCCACGGCGCCGACTCCAGGACCGCTCCGATCCCCGCGATCCCGAGCACGATCAGCGCGGCGTCGCAGAGTGCGCAGATCGCGACGACGGCGGGCACGTGCTCGCGGCGGAGGCCCTGGCGGAGCACGAAGGCGTTCTGCGCGCCGATCGCGATGATGAGCGAGAGGCCGAAGCCGAGGCCGTAGAGGGCGGCGAGGAGGGGGGACACGCTCCGACGCTAGGGCGGGGCGCTCCTGTAGACCAGCTCATGCTCCTTCAGTACCGTAAGCACTACTGATGCTGACCGACGATCTCGACCTCTCCCGCCTGCGCGCGCTCGCCGCCTCCGTCCGGTACGGCTCCTTCGACGCCGCCGCCCGGGCCCTGCACATCACCCCCTCCGCCCTCAGCCAGCGGATCAAGGCGCTCGAGACCGCCGCAGGCCGCGTCCTGCTGGTGCGCTCGCGCCCGGTCGTCGCGACCGAGGCCGGTGCGGGGCTCCTCCGCCTCGCCCGCCAGATCGAGCTCCTCGCCGACGACGCCGTCCGCTCGCTCGGCGGCGAGGACGCGGAGGGGGCGGGCCCCGTCGTCCTCCCGCTCGCCGTCAACGCCGACTCCCTGGCCACCTGGGTGCTGCCCGCGCTCGCCTCCGTCCCCGACGTCGTGGTGGAGCTGCACCGCGAGGACCAGGCGCACACCACCGCGTTCCTCCGCGACGGCACCGTGCTGGCGGCCGTCACCGGAGAGTCGGAGGCGGTGCTCGGCTGCACCGTCGCGCCGCTCGGAGTGATGCGGTACCGCGCCATGGCCTCGCCTGCGTTCGCCGAGCGCTGGTTCCCGGACGGCGGCACGGCCGGTCTCGCGAGCGCTCCGCTGGTCGTCTTCGACGAGAAGGACCGCCTGCAGGACGACTTCCTCCGAGCCGCCGGCGTCGAGGGCCGCCCGCCGCAGCACCGCGTCCCCGGATCGACCGACTTCGAGCGGGCCGTGCGCCTGGGCATGGGGTGGGGGATGCTGCCCGAGCTGCAGGCCCCGGTCGGCGGCGAGGGCCTGGTCGAGCTGGGCGGCGACCCCGTCGACGTCCCCCTCTACTGGCAGCAGTGGGCCCTGCACACGCCCGCCCTCGACGCGGTCGCCGCGGCCGTCTCCGCTGCCGCGCGCGCCGCGCTCCGCTGACCCGCGCGCTGACCTGCGCTGCCGGGGAGGCGCTCAGACCGCGAACACGTCGCGGAGGGTCACCGTCTCGAGCGAGCGCTCGCGGAGGATGTCGACGAGCCGCGCGTAGACCTGCGTCACCGGATCGAAGTTGGCGTGCCCGATCACGATGTGCTGCGGCAGGAACCACTGGTCCGCGAAGCCGACCACCTGCTCCGGCGTGATCCGCCCCGAGTCCGAGAGCGAGCCGTACCAGAGCACCGTCGCCGTGTAGCCGATCGCCGACGCGGCGGCCCGGCTCCGCTCGTC